>JBGTHB010000001.1:0-4803 GCA_041746415.1 Coxiellaceae bacterium
TCAAACGCTTGGTATTGCGGTCCCTCTAAAGTTAAAAATAAAAAATGATGATCCACATTACGCATAGCAAACAGAGTTAATGACGTTGGCATCTGAAAATACAGCGCCCAATAAACGCAACCAACTGCAAATAAAATCAAAAACAACACCATGCCTTTTTGTTCTGATTTTTTTGCCTTAAAAATTTGCACCACATAAATCGTTAAAAAAACACAACTACCCAATACCAACGTGATAGACATAACATGTTCATGCCCCATCATCCACCAGCCAACAAACAAAATCATTACTGCTAGAACCATTACATAAGCGCAGATATCTTTTCGTAGCGGCACTAAATCTGGCTTTGAGCCCACGTTTTTAATTGCACTGCGCATATACATGAATGTGGCTAAAACAACCATCAAACCTAAAAAAGCCAATCGAAATGCCCATGACCAATTAAAATGCTCTGCAATCAACGGCGCCACAATGATTGCCGTAACCGCCCCCACATAAATAGCCACATAATAAAGCGTAAAACCGCTTTCTTGATTGTAATGTTGTTTTTCATATACCTTCGACAATAGGCTCGATGGATTCGCTTTAAAAAAGCCGTTACCTAATGCCACCATGGTCAAAGCAAACATCACACCGTGCAAACTTAAATTTGGAATGGAAAAAATAAAATATCCCAGCGCCAACACCGCCGCACCAATAATAATGCAACGCTTCGTCCCTAAATAGCGATCGCCCACAATACCGCCCAAGCCAGTGAGCAAATAAGCCAATGAGGCAAATCCACCAAAAATAATATCGCTTGAGGCATCGGATAAGTTGAACTGATGAATTAAAAACACCACCACTAAAGTTTGTACCGTATAAAAGCCATAGCGCTCCCCTACTTCCAACATGAACACTAGCCAAAATACTTTAGGTTGTTGCACCAATAATTTCATCTAAACTCACCCTACAAAAAAAAAGGACAGGTTGCCCTGCCCTTATTGTACTTAACGCAATTAAATTATCTTCCGTAAACGAATCTCAGTTTGAACAAGACGTACGGATTTTACCCACGGTTTCACATGACGCAAACCTTTAGGCAATCGTTTGACACTCGCATGCGCCGCTTGCGATGTTGGGTAATCCCCATAAACAACCATGTGCCAAGTTTTACCGTTACGTTTTGCCTCATATACTTTCACCAAGCCTTGCAAATGGTGGCGCTCGATAAAGTGATCTACTTGCGATTTTTGCTCTGCTGCCATGAGCTGAATCGTGTAGCCACCTTGATCGTGCATTAACGCCATTTCATCGGCAGAATATGAATGATTATCTGCAGCTGCGACGACACCTGGTGCTGTTACACCATGTTGACTCGCGATTTGTTGTACTGCCTCTTGCGCTGCAAATGGTGATTGCGGTTGCGCACCTTTCGCTAAACGCGGATCTTGCGGCGATGTATGATGGCTGACTTTATGTTGAGCTTGTGGCAACGCTTGTTGCGCATTGGATTGAGGTGAAGACGTAGCTGGCTTCAATGATTCCACTGCTGGCTGAACTTGACGTTGAACACCGATGCGTGGCAAATGCTTATTAATAGAAGCATCCGGTGTGGCACTATTCATTTCTTCCACGGATTTACTTTCCGTGTATTTTGGCTCAGCAGTGGATCGCATATCCGCACCACCCATAGTTGGTGTTTCTTGATAATGCAAAATATCTGACGCTTTAACCGCTAATGCTTGGCCTTGTGCCGCCGCACGACGAATCCACAATTTAGCCGCTTGCGTATCCCGCACCGTGCCAATGCCATAAAAATACATGTAACCTAAAGCGTATTGCGCATCAGGATCACCTTGTTGCGCCGCCGTTTCAATACGATTCAATGAACAACCATATTTTTTTAAATAGGGATTGCTTCCACAAGCAGGCGAGTTAGCAAATGATTGGTCACTGCCTTCCGATTCATGGTGTGAACAAGCTGCCAACAACAAAGTGGCTGCGCTCATACCAACTACCAAAATACTGCGCACGTTTTTGATTTTCATAGCATTCTTCCTTAATTGATAACGCTGCCATTATTGTGCGCTAAACTAGGGAGTCGATGCAAGTGTGTTTATCGCGAACCAGCTGGACTACTAACAGGAGATGAGTTTGACGAAGAACCCCTACTCTGCTCACTCTCTGCATTACTGTCGTCCGATTTATTAGCCGCCTTGCTCTCTGTTTGTTCATGCGAACATAACACTGGCAGTAAATTTACTAAAAGCATCGAAGCGCCTGCAATAATACCTGTCCAACCAACGCCTATATGCAAATCGTCATAGTTCCAATTTAGTGAAACAATTCCAGCGACAATAAGAGCAAAACCAAAAGCTGATTTTTTCTGTGCCGACATTACTACCTCAATTTATATTTATTTAGCGGCTAACAATAACTAACGATAATTAATGAATTATTAGTGATTAAAAGAGACCCACAACAAGTGTGGGTCTGGGGTGTGGTCTAGAGAGAATAAGGAGCTAAATTCTTCTAGCCGCTTTTTAGTAAGACATGTAATAAGGGTATTGCAACGCTTGACCGTTCATATACTGCTTACTAGCTGAACCACCCGTAAAGATGGTTAACAAGCTAGTGCAAAGTAGACCAGCGAATACAATTACTACGACGCTTGCGAGTGCTTTTCTCATGACAGATCCTCCGTGATCCATGTTCATTTTTATTATCTGGGTCCAAGGGGTGGAAAAATTCTTTGGCTTTCTGGAGTCGCTAAATTTACCAACCTTGGTGATAAATAAAATTATCATACTGCCGGAATTTAACAACCACCTTTTTTCTGGCGATTTTCAAGTGAGTGTATTTTTTTAGATCAAAACGAGAGAGTGACCCGCTTTTTCAAGGTCTTGGGCGGCAGCTGATTTTCAAGCCGTTGATTTGTTTTAAAGCGAGCGCCATCATTTCCCAATCTCTTTTGAGAAATTGCTTACGTGCTGATGAGATAATTGCTCGTCCCCACAAGTTGGGCTAGGATTAAAGTATTGCTTTAAAAATGATCAATAAGCGTCTCCTTGTTAGAAAGCACGAGGTAGTCTAGGTCTCGCTGCTTAAACAGTTCAATCCCATCAAAATAATCTAATTAAGTCGTTGATCGTGGCCTGCACCATCAAAAACACTAAAAAAACCATGCCAATACTAAAGCCTATGCTCTGAACGCGCTCAGGCACTGGTCGTCGTATAATGCCCTCAATGACCTGGAACAGAAAATGACCGCCGTCTAGGCCAGGTATGGGCAGCAAGTTTAAATAACCGATAGCGAGGCTGATAAAGGCAATAAAGCCCAAATACACTTGCCACCCTAGCTGAGTTGCCTGACCCGCTGCCCGAAATATGGTGACCGGTCCACCAAGGCTTTTTAAGGACACTTTACCCGTCAACATCTTGGCGGTGACAATAAAATTAAGTTTAATCAAAGCCCAGGTTTGTTTATATGCTGGTACCCATGCCGACAGCACACCAAAGTGCTCCGTGCGAATCATGTTTGCTGGCATGGGAGGCGGCTGCACCATTACACCAATATGGCCATATTGCTTACCATCTTGTTGCACACTACCCACAGCCACCGTGCGCTCAAAACGCTGTGTGCCACTTAGTAGCGTCAATCTGGCACGTTGGTTTGGATGAGCCTGCACCCATGTAGCCAATTGTGGCCAATCTTTAATTGGCCGGCCATTAAGCGCCACCACTTTATCACCCGCTTTTAATCCTGCTGTTGCTGCTGGTGAACCCGCCACTACTTGCGTTATCACAGCCGGAATAGCTGGCTCATAAGGCACAAAACCCAAGCTATTGAGAAATTCAGGACTGCGCTCACTCAAGTGCCAATTGGTTAAAGTAAGTTGGCGCACAACGGGTTGGGCTTGAGGGTTAGTTAAAATCGTCACCGCCAATTGACCTTTGTCACCGGTGTGTTTTACAACCGCTAACAAAACTTGTTGCCAATTTTGTGTGGATTCATGGCCCACTTTAATAATTTCATCGCCTGCTTTGATACCAGCTTGGGCGACAATCGAATTTTTAACCACACTACCCACAACCGGTTTAATGTGTTGCACACCCATTAAATAAACCGCATAAAATGCCAACAGCGCTAAAATAAAATTAACCAATGGGCCAGCCAGCACAATAACCATTCTCTGCCACAAAGGTTTGGTGTTATAAGCGTGTGCTGCTTCTTCTGGCAACAACGCTTCTTCTGTTTCACCCAGCATTTTGACGTAACCACCCAACGGCAGCCAACCCAGCGCATACTCAGTACCGCTTTTTATTGAAATGTATTTCCACAGTGGCTTGCCAAAGCCAATAGCAAAACGCAGCACACGCACGCCACACAATCGTGCAGCGATAAAATGGCCAAACTCATGCAGCACAATAATAATAAAAATAGCAAAAATAGAACCTGCGATGGCAAGTGCTAGGTGCATAGTATTTTCTTTCCCTTGTTTTTAAGAACCAGTCACAAATTATTTTTGAGCCAGGTTCTAGGAGCGCGTGTTGTTGAACATTGTGCCGAGGCAACGGTGTCCTGTCTAGGCAAATAAATATCCCAGCGGATCAAGGTCTTGATTTTAACAATCAATAAATAATTTAATTTCTGCTACCAAGCCTTTAATTATATGGCTTGTGTAAAATTTGGCACTGTTTGAGATCAGCAACAAATGCGTTGCCGCGTTCACGAAAGCCAACTAAAACTTTTTCTTTGCCAGCAACAAATTTCACCCCGATGCGTGCTTTGCGCCGATAGCCGAGTGTATCGGCAGTGAG
>JBGTHB010000002.1:0-4339 GCA_041746415.1 Coxiellaceae bacterium
TTGCGCTATCAGAGAATGTCTTGCATCGCCCATCTGGCGCTAGCATATTTCCGTTTTCAAGCAATAAAAAGGTTTGTGGTTTTAGCATTAAATTAACACCACCAGCTAGTGCCATACTGCAGTTATTATTTCTTAAGCTCTTCACTGCTAAATCAACAGCAACCAATGATGACGAACAAGCTGTGTCTACCGCCATTGAGGGTCCAGTTAAGCCCAACACGTATGAGATACGGCCAGCAGCAAAATTTAAACAGTTACCCGAAGTAATGTAGCCATTCAATTCTTCTTGCGGCAATTCATTTAGCATCATCTGCAAATATTCATTATTGGTAATACCGCAAAATACCCCAGCGTTTTTACCACTTACAGTTTTTGGATCAATACCAGCATCAATCAATGCTTTCCACGCATCCTCCAGGAAAATTCGTTGCTGAGGGTCCATATACTTCGCTTCTTTCGGTGGAATACCAAAGAAAAGCGGATCAAATTTAGAGATATCATAATTAACAAACCCACCATTAAAATAGTCTTTACTGTAATCCATGCCATTAGCGTCAATTTGCTCCCACCTAGAAGCTATTGGGCGACGAATACCATCCTGGTTATTAACAATAAATTGCCAATATTCATCGGGACTAGACACATTACCAGGAAATGTGCACGCGATACCTACAATGGCAATTTCTTCAACTTGTCGTCCTTTGATTTCAGACAACTGCTTTTTTAACTCACGGATTTGCGCAATTGATTTTTTAATCAATTCATTTTCATTATTTAATTTATCTGTAATCACAACTTTCTCCCTCATATACTCTCTACTTCTGTTTTTAAAATATCGATTAATTCATTTTTACTCAGATCATCTAACCAGAGATCATCCTGCACTAAGTCTTCAACTGTAATATGTTCATCTTTCACTTGATAATATGTGTTCAGTAGATAATCTGATAATAATCGCAACGTATTGCAGTCAAACAATGTACTTGTTGAAATATTTACTCCCATTGTTTTATTGATCTTATTCTTTAAATCAATCGAGGCTAAAGAATCGAGCCCCAAACTAAAGAAACCGGTATCACCCTCAATTTCATTAACTGAAAGTATATTTTTAATAAGCTGTTTTAGCTCATCAACGATTAACTCACTTCTTTCATTTACTGTTGTTAGTTGATTTATAGTTTCAACAAAAGGCTGTACGGTCAGGTTAGTGTTAGTCTCGCCCTCACCCTTATTTGGCTTTAGATTGTTAAGTAATGGCTTTTCGCGCTGAGCATTCATCACTTCCAAAAACAATGACCATTCAATTGGCGCGATGACTTTCTTATAACATCCGGAATCAATAATTGATGCCATTTGTTCAATACCTTCTTCTGGAGAAGTCTCTCCAACACCAATTGATTTGAAATGCTCTTCTTTATTTTTAGGAATAATACCACTTGCTTTCCATAGCCCACCCCAACTGATACTCGTCGCTACTTGATTGTTGTCTGCAGCATATTCAGCATAAGCATCTAAAAAGTAATTTCCTGCACTATAGTGTCCTCCTGTTGCAGCACCCCATATTGAGGCACCAGATGAAAACATAACAAAGCAGTCCAAGTTAAAATTCTTAAATAGCTCATGAAGAACCCACGTTCCCTCCACTTTAGCGGTAACGACACACTCGAAATCATCGAACGTCATATCCGTTAATACGCCTTCTTGATATGCACCAGCTAAATGGAACACACCTTTCAATTCATTCTGACTAAAATGTTCTCTTGAAATAGCTTGCATTTGCTTTGCGTCTGTCACGTCGCCCTGCAATATCACCACTTCTGTGCCGTTATTCTTGATTCGCTCAACAACATTCTTGATCGTAGAATAGTGCTTATTGTCTTCAGGCCTTCTTCTGCTAAGCAAATACACTTTTTTTACACTTAATGAAGATAACCACTTAGCAACCGTTAAGCCTAGCGTGCCCAGACCGCCTGTAATAAGGTACGCACCTTGTTTATCAAGCTTAACTCCACGCGATTTGTCAACTTTGCATGGCTCCATTCTTGGCACGTAGCGCACAGTCTTGCGATATACAACCTCACCCTCATTTGAAAAATTATTCATTTCACTTATCAAACTATCGACTGGTATTGACTCATTTAAATCAATATCTATGATCGAACGGAATAATGATGGCTCTTCCAATACTAACGTCCTCGCCATTCCCCACAACGGCGCTGCATTTAAATTAATTTTTTCATTATTTACTGCTTGAACATTCGATGTAATTATCCATAAGTGACTTGCAAATCTAGCTTCAAGCTTCTTCAATACTTGAAGCTGCAATAAAGCTGTTTTACATAAAAATTGATAATCTCGACTAAGATCTTCTAAACTTGGATTTTCTTGCGCTACAAAATCAATAGGCCAACAGTTTAAAACCATAAATTTTTTATTTGATGACTGCTTGAAAATTTTGTCTAACGCATCTGTATACTCGGCTACTTCTTCTGGGTTAATAACCAAACCGTCATTTTTGTCGTAACTGTCGTTAGTGTAATAAATCTTATATACCTGGGCATTCATCTCCTGCAGCTTACTGCTCAATAAATCCCCAACGCCGTCATAATCGCAGAACACAATATAATCATACCCACTGTTTACAGTAGTATTTTTCAATGGATTTGTGCACCAATTAACGTCGTAAGTATTATCAATCAAATGCTGTGAATTCTTTTTCTTTTCTACCTCTGCGATCCAGTGAGTTGTTTTTTCAAAAGGATAGGCAGGTAATGAGACCCTTGTTACAGATTTTTTTGTATACAATTTTGACCAATCTAACGTTTCGCCTAAAAGCCATAATTGTGCTAACGCATCGACATCATTTTCAGCAATATAGGCATCCTCCAGGCGTTTAATATCTTCACAATCAGATTTCACCACAATGCCTGAAAGCTCAGATTGAACCTTCATACAATAAACCCCATCAATCCCATTAATGGAACTATCAAAGTTGCTTTCGTGTATTTTTGTCAGCTTTTCCAACAGTTCGGTAACAGTTATTGCCACAACATCCAATCTATAATCAAATGATTCTCTGCCAAGTTGCAAGGTATAGGCCATATCCCTCAAATTAATTGAGTCAATATTGCCGCCAATAAACTCACAATATATTTCCACATAGCGCCTTAACGCCTCTTGGGTTTTCGCTGAAAATAGAAATACCTTTTTATCATCACTATCAGAATAATTAACTTTATTTTGCGAATATTCTTCTAACACCACGTGCGAATTGACTCCGCCAAAACCAAATGAGCTAACGCCAGCTCTTCTTGGTATGACGTTTCCATTTTTATCTTGAAGTGTATTCCACTTTGATGTAGCACCGACGAAATAAAATGGCGTGCCATCCAAGTTAATGTTTTTATTAGGAGACTCTAAGTGCAAATGCGCAGGAATGGTTTTACGACGCATAGATAACAACACTTTAATCACACCTGCTATCCCTGCAGCTGCTTCGAGATGACCAATGTTTGTTTTGACTGAACCTAAAGCACAAGTTTTATCTTCATATTTATTAGGTGCATTGCTTGCATTTTCAAAGGCAGTAATTAAACCACTGATTTCGATCGGGTCGCCAAGTGCTGTTGCTGTGCCATGGGTCTCAATATAACTCAGGGTTGTAATATCAATACCAGCTCTTTCTACTGCTTCTTCAATAACCGCTGATTGAGCAAATGGGTTAGGTGCTGTAAGCGAACTGGTGTGACCACCATGGTTTACTGCTGCTCCTTTAATTAAACCATAGACATGATCATTATTTTCCTCTGCATCTTTTAGTTTTTTTAGCAGGATGGCAGCAATACCTTCCCCGCGCACATAACCATCTGCAGACTCATCAAAGGTTCGGCATTTACCGCTTTTGCTTAACATTCCAGCATTTGATAATGCGACGTATACACTTGAGCTTAATAAAATGTTCGCTCCACAAACAATAGCCATTTCACAGCCATTGTTATTCATCAATTCTACTGCACGATGCAAAGCAACTAACGATGACGAACAAGCTGTGTCAACTGATTCACTGGGACCTTTAAAATCAAACAAATACGAAATACGATTTGAGGCCATGCAGTGCACAATACCTGTAGAAGCGTATGCATGAGTAAATTTATTATTCTCCAGAACCAACTGCAAATAATCAAACGTTCCAATACCAACAAAAACGCCGACCTTCTTACCAGCTAGGTCACTCATGCGGCAACCAGCATCTTCAACCGTCTGCCAAACAACTTGAAGTAACTTACGCTGCATCGGATCCATAAGCTGCGCTTCTTTTGGTGAAATATTAAAAAATGAC
>JBGTHB010000003.1:0-3020 GCA_041746415.1 Coxiellaceae bacterium
GGTTTATCGTCGTTCTATGCAAGAATCGCCAGCTTACCGCAGCAATCATGAAGAAGTAGCAAAAGCGTTAGAAGAAGGTGTTTATTATATTGAACATTTGCAGCCACATGAAGTGGCGCTGGATCAGTATGGTCAAGCAAAAGCGTTGCTGTGTCAGCATGCGTTAACACAGGAAAAAATAACGTTACACGCGCGTTCTATTTTAGTGGCGACCGGGGCGCGGCCAAATGTCGCCTATGAATTTGAACACAGTGGCACATTTTTAAAAATTAATGGTAATTACGCTCGTTTTGAGCAAGATGGCACTGAATTTAATCCGGTGGAAAGTATCGGTAATTGTAAGGCAAAACATTTTGGCCCCTTTACCAGTTATCAAGCAACCAACAAACACGTTAGTTTTATTGGTGATACGCATCCGGTTTTTCATGGCAATGTGGTAAAAGCCATTGCTTCAGCAAAGCGTACTTACCCAGACATCGTGAACTTGTTGTCTGAAACGGAATGTCGGGCAGATAACACGGAATACGCTTTATTTCATCAAACTATGCAGCGTTATTTTCACACAGAATTGATTGGGTTAGAACGTTTAAGAAAAGACGTAATAAAAATTACAGTACGCTCAAAAGCGGCAGCAATGAATTTCAAACCAGGGCATTTTTATCGTCTGCAAAATTATGAACGTTATGCAGCTACAATTGATAAAACGCTTTTACAAAGCGAAGCCATTGCCACCTTGGCAAAGCGCGAAGCGCAGCCGGATGTGTTGTCATTTATTATTTTGGAACGCGGTGCTAGCACGAAATTAGTTTCGAGTTTTAAAGTGGGGCAGCCATTAGCGGTAATGGGCCCCACTGGTGTAAAAAGTAAAGTAAGTGAAAAGCCGGAAACAGTGCTGATTTTTGGTGGGGATTTGGCGGTTGCTTATGTGCGTGCATACGGTCCTGAGTTGCGTCATCTCGGTCATCAAGTGTTGTTCGCGGGTTATTTTGAGGATGAAAGTCAGGTGTTTTGTCGCGATGAATTGGAAGCGGAGGCGACCGACAAAATTATTTGGGTAAGTAAACGTGGTAATATTAAGCCGCAGCGCCCCCAAGATCGTGCCTATAATGGCGAGTTAATTGATGTCATTTCTCAGCATGCGGTTGATTGGTTGCGGCAAGTTGAACGTATTGTTGGTGTGGGTGGAGCGGATTTAATTCAGCGTATGCAGCAGGCGCGTCAATCGGATTGGAAAAATTTGTTGTTGCCAAATGTAGCGTTGAGTGCAGCAGTATTTGGACCAATGCAGTGCATGTTAAAAGGTGTGTGCGCGCAATGCTTAGTGTGGCAAATTGATCCAGCAACGGGTGAGCGCAAAAAAGCAGTATACAGTTGTTCGTGGCAAAATCAGCCATTAGAGTTGATCGAAGCGCCAAATTTAAGTGAGCGCTTGGTGCAGAATCGGGCGCAAGAAATAATAACTAATTTGTGGTTAACGCATATTTGGCAACGTGAGGTAATGGGGCTATAATCGCGCCACTCACTAAGATAGCAAAGGAGGTAGCATGTATAAACAACTGAGCCATATTGAAGTAGAAGATTTGATTCGCGATAGAGAGGATCTCATTATTGCGGATGTGCGTGATTTAGAAAGCTATAACGAAGCCCATATTCGTGAAGCGATTCATTTATCTATGCCGACGTTACAGGAATTTTGTCATGCGGCAGACAAAGGGCAGCCGATTTTGGTTTATTGCTACCATGGGGTAAGCAGTCAATCTGTGGCGCAGCATTTAGTAGAACAAGGATTTGATGAAATTTACAGTTTGATTGGTGGTTTTGAAACGTGGAAAATGCATCACCCAACTTCTGATGCCAATAACTAAATAGTAAAATGAATAAAAAAATTGATATTCCCGTAGTGCCCGAATTCCATGTGCCAAAAACGTGCACTGTGCCCAAACTTTCTGAAGAAGAGTTAAAAAAACGCATCAGTCGCATTGCGGGTTTATTGAAAGCCCAAGACGCCACTATTATTGCCCACTATTATGTGGATGCCAGTATCCAACGTTTAGCCGATGAAACAGGCGGATTTGTCGGCGATTCATTGGCTATGGCGCAGTTCGGTCGTAAAGCCACAGCGTCTACGTTAATGGTCAGTGGTGTACGCTTTATGGGTGAAAGCGCCAAAATTCTTAGTCCAGAAAAACGCGTGTTGATGCCAACCTTGCAAGCGGAATGCTCGCTCGATCTAGGCTGCCCCGCAGAGGCATTTAAACAATTTTGCCATGAAAATAGTGATCGCACAGTTGTGGTGTATGCCAATACTTCGGCTGCGGTGAAAGCATTAGCGGATTGGGTAGTGACGTCATCCAATGCGCTCGATATAGTTGCACACTTGGATGCCTCAGGTGAAAAAATTCTGTGGGCACCGGACCGTTACCTAGGTAATTATATTCAGCGCGTCACGGGCGCGGATATGTTGTTATGGCAAGGTGCTTGCGTTGTGCATGAAGAATTTAAATCACAAGCATTAGCCGCATTGCGTAAGCAATATCCAAATGCAGCGGTGTTAGTGCATCCTGAATCCCCACCAGCGGTGATTGAACAAGCTACGGTTATCGGGTCTACCTCGCGCTTGATAAAAGCCACACAAGAATTACCAAATAAGCAATTCATTGTGGCCACAGATCGCGGAATTTTTTACAAAATGAAACAAGCTTCACCTGATAAAGAATTTATTGAAGCACCCACTGCAGGCGTGGGCGCCACTTGCCGCAGTTGTGGACATTGCCCGTGGATGGCAATGAATAATCTCGAAAATTTAGAGCACGCTTTATTGGCTGGTGACAATGAAATAGAATTGACTAAAGAAGTAATTGAGCGCGCACGGATACCGCTCGAGCGTATGGTGAATTTTAATAATGGCAAAAAATGATTTGGCAGATGCGGTTGAAAAATTAGGTATTCATCACATTCAACGTCATATTTTTTTATGTTGTGATCAAAGCAAAGCAAAATGTTGCAGCTTAGAGCAGGGG
>JBGTHB010000004.1:0-9225 GCA_041746415.1 Coxiellaceae bacterium
AATTTTAAATAAAATCTTGGTAAAGCCCAGTCGGCAATATTAACTGATTGAATTTACTATAATTTTTTACTTTATTCAAAATAGAATAAAAAATTACAAAAGTGTTGACAATAAAACACAAAAAGAATTATATTAATTCCCATAGTAATTAACGGGGGAGCTTGAAAATGTTATCATTCATATCAGAAATTAAGCGATGGTCAGCGCACACGCGGACACCATTTAGCTTAATGGACAACAGCGATGATGTGGTTGTCAAAAAGCAAAAACACGTCAGCTACAGAAGTTATCGGGCTATTACACAGCCAAGTCTTGTATTGACTCAGCGCGAGAAGCAGGTCTGTGATCACTTAGTTAATGGTAATAGCACCTACAAGGGGATTGGTAGTAGTTTGGGCATTTCTCCACGAACTGTTGAATTTTATCTCAACTCGCTTCGTGAAAAAGTAGGTGCACCGAATAAGCGCGCATTGAAGCGTAAGTTAGCTGAATACACATTTGTTGAGTTTTTAAGGAGTTGAAAATGAATTTAAGTGTTAGAGAAAAACTGATTAAAGACATGATAACAGCAGGATTGGATATTGAAATCGTATCAAAAAAAACAAAATTAAGTCAGCGAACAATATATTTTTATTTAGCAAACATGTTGCTTAAAAAAACAGGAGATAAAAAATGAAGACGCCTGGATTATTATAAAAATATCGGGGGAACGAGGCATGCCTTCAAACAGAAATGAGCAATTAACTGTAACAACAATTTCTATATTATTTATTATTTTATATGGTTCGGGTTTTGTTGGTGCAAAACTGGGGTTTCCTTTTGCTAAGCCGCTTACGTTTTTAGTATGGCGCTTTGCTTTTAATACGCTTATTTTATTGTTGATTGCTTTGTTAGCGAAAGCCAAATGGCCAAAGAACTGGAAACAGTTGGGGCACATTGCTGTCTCAGGATTATTTTTAGTAGGCACCTTTTCAATTGGAACTTGGGTGTCGATGGATATGGGCGTTCCACCAGCAATTTCAGCATTAATTATTGCGCTACAACCATTGTCAGTGGCGGTAGCATCTTATTTTATATTGAAAAAGAAAATCTCGAAGACGCAGTGGTTTGGTTTTATCCTCGGTTTAATCGGGGTGATATTGGTTGTCGGCGAAAAAGCTTCATTCAGTACGCACTACTTGGTTGGAGTTTTGATGTCTGTGCTTGGATTGCTCGGTTTGACCGTTGGCAATCTCTATCAGAAACAGTTTTGTTCTGATATGAATATTTTTACCGGTGGCGCCATCCAATCATTTGCTTCTGGTATCGTGTGCTTGGTGCTTGCCTTTTTCTTTGAGCCTATGACAGTTCAATGGACAGGGCAGTTTATTTTCGCGCTGTTTTGGATGTGTATTGTGGTATCAGTCGGTGCTATTAGTTTTTTATATATTCTTTTGCGTAAAGGTGAGTCACATAAAGTGGCAAGTTTATTTTACTTAGTACCAGCAGTAACTGCAGTGGCTTCCTATTTTGTGTTTAAAACCACTCTAGATAAGTGGGAGATTATTGGCATGTTAGTGGCAATGCTGGGTGTGGCAATGGTTAATTTTAAGTTTAAAAAAAATATTAAATCCATGTGAGATTATTATAACCCTTAATTATTTTGCTTATATTTATCTCTCTCCTAGCTTAGCACCAGAAAAAAAATACGAATCTCTTGTATGAAACAAACTAATACGCTCTAAAACAAACAGCCAGTGTTTGATGGTATAAAAATATTTTACATCAGCCTTGGATTCTAACTTTTTCTTGAGAAAAAATTAGATCACCGACCGCTCAAAAAACCCAGCAACATGTCATAGGCCGCTTTGCGATAAGACTCTTTATGTTTTTTGGTGTGCTTAAAAGCTGCTGCATAATCTAAATAGGCATACCCCACCAAACTAAAAATTACACCTGATAGCACCTTGTAATCCATATCGCTTCGTATTAGACCTTTTTCTTGCAGCTTTTTAACTTGCGGCGCAATATCAAACACAGGATGAGGTGTGGCTTTAGAACCATAAAATTTCGATGGCTCGGCGTTTAATGCCTGCCAATGCACAAGTTGACGCATCATATGCTGCTCATAAACCGAAAAGCGCGCCTCAATAAGGTCTTCTAAAAAATGTTTCAGTGAATCGTGACGTATTTTTTGAACCTCGTTCAGTGCCGCATTGACACAGTGTTTTTTCACGCTTACCCACAGATCTTCTTTGGATTTGAAATAATGGTAGATAAGACTTTGATTAATACCAGCTTGTTTTGCAATCTGACTGATTGAAGCGCCATCAAAGCCATGTGTTGCAAAAGCGTTAGCTGAGGCCTGAATAATTTTATCGTGTGTAGCGGTATCGCTCATAGCTATCTCCATATTGTCTAATTAATATAAAGATTAGCAAAAATTGAATGAACGTTCAATTAATAATTTAGTGGTGTGTTATTTGACGGGTTTTGGTGGGTATATATACTTAATTTATAAAAAATTCCTTTGCTTTGGGCGGCAAGGATATGCCGCTGAGCGGCACACGCTGTTTTTGATTGGGTTTTTAAAAACGTAGTACCTATTTAAAATTCACAATCATTCTTGGCTGTTCCATACCTGCGGCGTTTTCAATATCATAAACTGCCAGCATGTTTTCACGAAACCAAGTATCAAATGGATGTATTGATGTGTCCCAGGTAGACATTTTTTCTTCAAATTCAGGACCAACTTCGTGATAAACAAAAACATAGTCTGTTGCGTTAATGTTCTTATGCCAAACTTTGGCACAGTGAATGTCATAACGCTTCAACATGCTTTTGTATTCTTGTGCGCGTGTTACGGTTTCTTTGGCGAATGCTTCATATTGGGCTAAAGAATTTGGTTTGAGTGGAATGCAGAATAAAACGGTGTTCATTAATGTTCCTTTTGGTGGTGTTATTGAATAATAGCGTTTTCTAGTATGCCTCAAAAGTTTCAAGCTGCGCTATACTCTTTAAAATTCATAAGTTTTGCGAGAGTAAAAATAATGAAAAGCTATGCCATTATTGGCACCGGGGCTATTGGTGGTTATATTGCTGCAATGTTGTCGCGGGTTAATTTTGCTGTGCATTGCTTGGCGCGCAGTGACTATCAATACATAAAACAACGGGGGTTAACGATTATTGAATGTGGGCAAGAGTGGCGGGCTAGCGTAAAGACCTATGATTCTGTGGAGCAAATGCCTCGATGTGACGTGGTGATTGTTGCATTAAAAGCAACGGCAAATGGCATGCTCTCGGCTATTTTGCCTCACGTTATGCACAACGATTCCATTGTGGTTGTGGTGCAAAATGGTATTGGTGTTGAGCAAGCGTTGGCGAAATTTATTTTGCCTGAAAAAATCGTTGGCGCTATTTGCATGATTAAAGTCACCAAGATTGCACCGGGTCTGATTGATCATTCTGACTTGAATAGCATGACGCTGGCTCAGTATTTTGCATCTATAGATAAGGAGTGCATCACTCCTGCTGTTGAATCTGTCGTGAGTGATTTACTAACAGCAGGTATTAAAGCGCAGTCCAGTTCCCATCTGCCCACCGTGCGTTGGCAAAAATTGGCAAGTAATATCGCTTCTCATGCTTTACCTATTATTTTTGATGTCAGCACTCAGGAAATTTTATCAAACTCGAACGGATTTGATTTATTTGTTCAAATTACAAAAGAAGTCATTGCAACGGCCAATCAATGTGGCGCGAAAATTCCAGCTGGTTTTTTACAGCAGCGCATCGAATTTTTGCGTGCGTTTTCAAAATCCCCCAAATCTTATCCAAGCATGAAAATTGATTTTGACGCGGGACGTGAGCTTGAGCTAGAAGCAGTATATGAGAATACGCTTGCTGTTGCTAAAGCGCATCATATTGAAATGCCACTAACAGAGATGTTATACAGGCAGCTTATGTTTTTGGTGGATTGTCGTGATCAACACCAGTCAGTCAACTAAATTGGCGGCAATTCACTGGGGATGGCGGTTTGATGAATATGACTTTGGCATATAAAAAAACTGGAATGCTTTGGTCGGCCCCACAGAATTGCTGCAAGTTCAGGGTTAACTTGGGCGGTCTCTCAAATGATTTAGTGTAACTAAGCAAATAAACACTTGAGAAAAGCCAGAATCATCTATAAAATCCGCTCTTTAAGTTTGACGGAGGACCGGCATATCAGATCCAATAAGCGAATACGGATGAACCGCCAGATCAGGGTACCTGAAGTGCGGTTGATTGGTGCGGACGGAGAACAGGTTGGGGTGGTGAAAACCTATGATGCTGTTAGTATGGCGGAAGAGGCAGGCCTTGATTTAGTTGAGATTTCTCCTAATGCAAGACCGCCAGTTTGTCGCATTATGGATTATGGTAAGTACCAGTTCGACGTCAAGAAAAAAGCTTCTGCACAGAAGAAAAAGCAGAAGCAAATAACGGTTAAAGAAGTAAAATTTCGCCCTGTTACTGACATTGGTGATTACGTAGTGAAGCTGCGTAAAATCGCGGGCTTTTTAGAAAGAGGCGATAAAGTAAAAGTCACCTTGCGTTTTCGGGGGAGAGAGATGCAGCATCGTGAGCTTGGCATGGAGCTTTTGAAGCGCGTTAGAGCAGATTTAGACAACATAGTGGTTGAGCAAGAGCCGCGTTTAGAGGGGCGTCAAATATATATGATGCTTGCTAAAGGTAAAGGCGAGACAGTTGAAGTAAAACAAGAGGTTAATTTGTAATGCCTAAGATGAAGACTAACCGGGGTGCGGCTAAGCGTTTCAAGCGTACTGGCACAGGTAAATTAAAGCGTGGTTCATCGAATCGTCGCCATATTTTGACGAAACGCAGTCAAAAAAGTAAACGTCAGTTGCGTGGTTTGCATGCTGTGAACCCAAGTGACACGAACTCAGTTTATAGAATGTTGGGAGATAAGTAATGGCACGGGTAAAACGAGGCGTAACAGCCAGAGCAAAACACAAGAAGGTAATGAAGGCAGCCAAGGGGTATTACGGCGCCCGCTCACGTGTTTTCCGCGTTGCAAAACAAGCTGTAATCAAAGCGGCACAATATGCTTATCGTGATCGACGTAATAAGAAACGTTTATTTCGTGGATTGTGGATTGTGCGCATTAATGCAGCTGCAAGAATAAATGGCTTGTCATACAGCCGCTTTATTAGCGGGCTTGATAAGGCCGGCATTGAAATTGATCGCAAAGTTTTGGCAGATATCGCTGTTAATGATCCAGCAGGTTTTGCTAAACTAGCCGAATCAGCTAAAGCTGCTATTGCTGCGTAGTTGCGGGACAAGGAAAGTCCTTGCGCTACGCTTGAAACCAGATCACCTTTAGAATGGCTAAACTGTCACATGGAACAACAACTTGCTGCCTTAGTCACTGATGCAAAACTAGCCGTCGCCAAGATAGAGCAACCACAAGCGTTGCAACAGTTAAAAGCCCAGTATTTAGGAAAAAAAGGCAAACTAACCGAAATTCTCAAAGGTGTCGGCAAACTCTCAGCCGAAGAAAAACCCAAAATTGGCAAGCTTGCTAACGATGTCAAAAACGAATTGCAAACCGTTTTTGATGCGCGTGAACTGTATTTAACTCAAGCATTTCTTACCCACAAACTTGCCAGTGAAACGGTTGATGTTACTTTACCCGGTCGGCTAACAGCGAGCGGGAGCACCCATCCTGTGACACGGGTTAAACAACGCGTGGTGTCGTTGTTTCAGCAAATGGGTTTTAGTGTGGCGGGTGGTCCTGAAATTGAAGATGACTATCATAATTTCACGGCATTAAATATTCCTAAAAACCATCCTGCGCGCGCCATGCAAGACACGTTTTATTTAGAGGGTGATCGCTTGTTGCGTACACACACTTCGCCCATTCAAATCCGAGAAATGAAAAAAACAGGCGTACCTATTCGTTTAATTGCCTTAGGTCGCGTTTATCGCAAAGATTCCGATCAAACTCACACGCCGATGTTCCACCAAGTGGAAGGTTTAGTGATTGATAAGCACTGTACTTTTTCTAATTTAAAATACACCTTGCAAGAATTTCTAAATTGCTTTTTTGAAAAAGAGTTAAAATTGCGTTTTCGCCCTTCCTACTTTCCTTTTACGGAGCCTTCTGCTGAGGTTGATATTTTTGATGAAGTCGCAAACCGCTGGTTGGAAGTGTTGGGGTGTGGCATGGTGCATCCGAATGTGTTGCATAACGTTGGTGTGGATCCTAAGCAATACAGTGGTTTCGCCTTTGGTGTCGGTTTAGATCGCTTAGCGATGTTGCGCTATCAAATCCCAGATTTACGCTTATTATTTGAAAATGACGTGCGGTTTTTGCAGCAATTTTAAATCGCTCTAAGCGCATAACTGATAGAGAGGTTTCCAATGCAATTTAGCGAACAATGGTTACGGCAGTGGGTTAATCCCAATATCAGTACGCAGCAGTTGTGTGGTCAACTTACTTCGCTGGGTTTGGAAGTGGATTCGTTTATCAATATAGAACCACAGATTGAGCGCGTTGTAGTTGGTGAAGTGATAGATTGCCAAAGACACCCTAATGCCGATCGCTTGAGCTGTTGCAAAGTGAAAGTTAACCAACAAGAAATAGTAGAGATCGTTTGTGGTGCGGCAAATGTGCGTCAAGGTTTAAAAGTGGCGGTGGTGCTGGTCGGCGGAGTGCTGCCGGGTGATTTCAAAATTAAGGCTACTCAATTACGCGGTATGCCATCTCACGGTATGATTTGTTCAGCCACAGAATTAGGATTGGCCGCAATTAGCGAAGGCATTTTAGAGTTGCCCGATGATGCGCCAATTGGGAAGAATATTGTTGACTATTTGCAGCTGAAAGATCACGTCATTGACGTTGAGTTGACGCCAAATCGTGGTGATTGTTTATCGATTCTCGGTGTAGCGCGGGAAATAGCTGCACATAATAAATTAAAAATAAATCTGCCCAGCATTAAAAAAAGCACATCAAAATGCCAAACTAAAATAACGATTGAGTTAAAAGATAAAACAGCGTGTCCACGTTATTGTGGTCGTGTCATTGAAAATATTCATGCCGATGCAAAAACACCGCTTTGGCTGCAAGAATGTTTACGTCGCAGCGGAATGCGTGCGATTCATCCAGTGGTCGATGTGATGAATTATGTGATGCTGGAATTAGGGCAGCCGATGCACGCTTTTGATTTAGCGAAAATGGATAAAAAAATCGTGGTACGCCAAGCCACTGCGGGTGAGAAATTAATTTTATTAGACGACCAAGTCATTGAGTTAACAAAACAAGACCTCGTTATCGCTGATCATGCTAACGTTTTAGCATTAGCCGGCGTAATGGGCGGCAGTGAATCAGCGGTGAGTGATAATACGCAAAGTATTTTTTTAGAAAGCGCTTTTTTTATGCCTTTAGGCATTGCTCATTCAGCGCGAGCACATGGGTTAGTTAGCGATTCATCACAACGCTTTGAGCGAGGGGTGGATTTTAATTTACCTAGGCAAGCATTAGTGCGTGCTAGCGAATTGCTGCACGATATTGTTGGTGGTGACGCTGGGCCAATAGTTGAAGTGATGGACAAAACTAGTTTGCCCCAGCGTAAAGCTATCCCTTTTGCTGTCAGTGAAATTGAGCGCTTATTAGGTGTGCGTATTCCATTAAAGGACGCGAAACGGATGCTTGAATCATTAGGCATGAAAGTCAAAACAGCCACAAAAACTTGGCAAGTCACCGCACCCAGTTATCGCTTTGATATTGCAAAATCAGCTGATTGTGTAGAAGAGATTGCGCGCATGTTTGGTTACGACAATATTCCTCTACAACCTCTGCAGGGCAATTTACTTATCCAACCTATTGTAGAAACGCATTTATTCGCGCCGCAAATTACGCAAAAATTAATTAATCGTGATTACAATGAAGTGATAACTTATAGTTTTGTTGATGAGGCATTGCAACAGCAGTTATTTCCTGAGGCGGAACTTATTCGCTTGCGAAATCCACTTAATCAAGATTTGGCAGTAATGCGCACCAGTATTTGGCCAGGGTTATTGCGCGCATTACAGTTTAACGTAAACCATCAGGCTAAGCGGGTGCGCTTGTTTGAAATTGGTCATTGCTTTACAAAAATTGCAAATAAGATTCATGAAAGCCAAAAGCTAGCAGGTTTAATTTATGGTTTGGCGCAGCCGGTTGGTTGGGCACACCCAGAACGTCAAGCTGATTTTTTTGATATCAAAAGTGATGTTGAGTTTTTGCTGGCAAATGCAAAAGGACAGCTTGAGTGGCGAACAGAAAGTTGCACGACACTTCATCCCGGTCAAAGCGCCGCCCTTTATCTGGATGGCAAACGCATAGGCTGGGTGGGAGCGCTACACCCTACATTGGTACAACAACTGGGGCTGAATGCCGTGCCCTACCTCTTTGAACTTGAACTTGCGGCTGTCGATCAGGTGCGTTTGCCAAGGTATTGTCCTATCAGTAAATTTCCAGCAATTAGCCGGGATCTTGCTATAGTTGTTGATGAAGCAGTGCAAGTAGCTGAGATTACGAGCAAAATCAGTCACTATGCAGGTAACTTATTGAACAAAGTAGAGATTTTTGATATATATCGAGGCAACGGCATTGCTGAGGGTAGTAAGAGTGTGGCGCTAGGGCTAAGCTTTATGGAAACTGGTCGCACCTTACAAGATGCAGAAATTAATGCCATCATGGAGCGTGTCATAAAAGGATTAACCGATACGCTAGGCGCACAGATGAGGACGTAATATGGGTGCACTTACTAAAGCAGACCTTGCAGATCATTTATTTAATGTGGTTGGTTTAAATAAACGTGAAGCCAAAGATTTGGTGGAAACGTTTTACGAAGAAATTCGCAATGCACTTGAACATGGTGAACCAGTTAAATTATCCGGTTTTGGTAATTTTAACTTGCGTGATAAAAGTTCACGACCAGGCCGCAATCCCAAAACCGGCGAAGAAATTCCAATTACCGCGCGTCGCGTGGTAACGTTCAGAGCAGGACACAAATTAAAATCCAGGGTGGAGAATTATGTCAAACCAGAAGAAACGGACCAGTAAAACAGTACTTGAACTACCGCCAATCCCCGACAAAATATATTTCACCATAGGTGAAGTAGGGAAATTGTGTGATTTAAAACCGCATGTGTTGCGCTATTGGGAGCAAGAGTTTTCGCATCTTTCGCCTAATAAACGTCGCGGCA
>JBGTHB010000005.1:0-15686 GCA_041746415.1 Coxiellaceae bacterium
CCCGGACAACGCTATCACGATAAACTGATCACGCGGGTCGTCCACCAAGCACATGATCATTCTTTTTTACAAACGCAAGCGGCTAAGAATTATTATCAAAATAAACTAGCCTATGAACAACCTGAAATTCAATTCACAAAAAATAAAGTATTTGGTTTGCACAACGCCACCTTGCACGCCCAACAACAAGCAATTCTACCTTGGGCTACGCAAAAGCTCACACCGCAATTGAATTCACAACACAGTTGGAATAACGCGCTCAACCAACACCAGTGGTTAGCACAACCCAAGCAAGAACTATTCGTAACATATTATAAAGGTTGGACTGACCAACCCTTGATATACGCCAAGGCCTACCATTTAAAAAACACCCCACCTTTTCCCTTGCCGGCTTGCAGTCAACACTATGGGGTGCGCACCCAGCAATTAAACAACACATCCTCTCCTTATCAACAGCACACGCTTGAATTAATTGATTCTGCTCCCAGCGCAATGAAAATCACCACTAACCAAATACTGACAATGCAAAGTCAAACACAACAGTGGCGAATTAAGCAGCACTTTATTCAAACTAGTAACCACAGTCACACATTAAATACCAACAATGGATATTATATTATTCATGCTGGGGAGCATTTATTGCAAAGTAAACAAAGCCTGCTCAAAATCACAACCAATAAAATTGAAATTACGGCGGCGCACATTTCATTTGTAACTCAATAAAAAGATATTATTGTATCTTTTGCATAAAAAAAGCCTATTTTTTTCGCTTATTTGTGCTTTTAAACGTTAATTTACGTTGCTTATGCGCCTTGTTTTGCTAAAATAAACTCACGTTGAGGTGATGATTTTCCTCAGCAAAGTAATTAATTGATTAACCTGATTAAACTTGACTTAAACAAATAAAATCGGTTAATTTTTATATTACTACTTTGTAGTTTTGGTTATTTACGCTTTTAGCAC
The DNA here is from genome assembly GCA_041746415.1 of Coxiellaceae bacterium. GTDB lineage: Bacteria > Pseudomonadota > Gammaproteobacteria > Coxiellales > Coxiellaceae > JBGTHB01. The sequence continues at coordinate 964 of JBGTHB010000005.1, forward strand.
ACTGGAATACGCAATTCAGTGAAATAATCAAAAAAGCTAGAATCATAAAACAAAATGGAAAAGGAGCTATTAAAATGAAAAACGCACTTTACGGAGTTGCCATTGCTGCTTTAGTTAGCACTACTGCATTAGCAGGCGGCCCTGATATGCACGCACCTATGGGTCCGACTTTTAGACCATTCGTTGGTGTGAACTACAGTTACTTGAATGTTAACCGTTATAATGGCGGTGGCGCAGTTGCTGGCGCATTTAGTGGTAACCTCGATAGCTACAACGGCTTAGGCTTTGAAGCTGGTTTGAAATACGGTCAATACCTAGGCTTCGCTTGGGGTTGGAACCACTATTTCGGCCAAACAGGCACAGTAGCCGGTGTTACAGGCGTGGCTTTTGATCCTGAAAGCTATTATTTTGACATGCGTGGTTACTACCCTGTAATGCCACAATTCAACTTGATTGGTTCAGTTGGCGCGGGTTGGTTAGACGTTGGTTCTACAAACGCTGCTGGCTTAAATGACTTCAACCAAGTTAACCTACGTTTAGGCGTTGGTGCGGACTACTACTTCACACCAAATTGGGGTGTGCAAGGTATGTTCCATTGGGTGCCTTCGCACGGACCTGTTACCAGCGGCTACAACAGCTACTGGACAGTCACTGCCGGTATCTACTACATGTTCAGCTAATCGCAAGATTAACTTTACAGAAGCCGGCCTTGTGCCGGCTTTTTTTATTGCCCTGTTTCATTCACTACTCAATCAGTTCTTCTAACACATACAGCGTTTTTTGGGGAAACCGTTCCAGTGGATAGTACTGAGTAATAACAGCCAATGCTTTTTTATGGTTAGTAATATTAAGGTAACGCAGCAAAAACCGCACATCGGCCAAATCATGAAATTCTTCGCCAATACGCAATGCTAAACATTTCATCGCCAGCAAATATTCAGGACGCGCCGTAAATACCTTCAAATTGCTGAGCTCCAAAAAAATATCGAAGTCGCCATCAGCACTGAGAAATCCTTTAACCGCGTCATTCAGCCAATCTGCATCAACATGCGCCTTGTGACTAACCTGTATTGCGGCATCACGAATTTTTTTAGCTGGCGCAAACAAACCATCTACATCATGGGTTGCAGCACGCGCGTTAAATGCCAAACACATTACAGCTCCACCCACTAAATAAAGTTCACCTTCAATTGCCTTGTTTTCAAGCTCACTATTCAGTAAGTCCAACAAACGTTTAATATCTTGCTGTGTTAGCTTTAATGACATCAACATCACCTCTATACTCGCTGACCTATCGTTGCATCAATGAAGATATTACGCCGACGAAAAGGTAGCGGCGAATGTCGCAATAAATGCAAACGCAAACTCATCAAAGTGGAACCAAAAACAGGCACCTCAAGCGGCATTATTTTTTTCACCCAGGCGGGAGGCAACATTTTTTTTTGTATGGCCGCGCACTCAACCATTGCCGCAATGTAGTTTTGCCAGTAATGCGTTAACTGAGCTTTGATGGGTTCTCTAACGAGTACTGCAAGCTCAGCAGCGGTGACTTTGTTCAGTAAGTCATTTATAGCGGCCGCTACGTAACTTTTATCGGTTGCGTGTTGCAGTTGCGCAGTCAGCTCTTGGAATTGATTCGTGCTGGTCGAAAAAAGTTGGCTCAATACCCATTCCGACATACCCAAACCAGCACGCTTCGCCGCCGCTTGTACTGCCGCTTTTTCTTTAGCGGAAACACGGATTTGCAGTTGCAGATGTTTATTGGCTTGACGCTTCATACAAAATATTATACCCCCGCTGCTAATTAGCGTCAATACGTATGTATTGACATAATAACAGCGGCTTATGCTACACTCATTTTATGAAAAACCTGTTCATTAAACTCATTCTGATAATAGGAATTTGTATGAGCTTATTAACGACTGCAGAAACCGCCTACTTTGCTGGCGGTTGTTTTTGGTGCATGCAATCGGATTTTGATAATGTTCCCGGTGTTACGAAAACCGTAGTGGGTTATATTGGCGGCACCCACCCCAATCCAACTTATGAATTAGTCTCAAGTGGCACAACCAATTATGCTGAAGGCATTGAAGTGACGTTTGATCCAAACAAAATTAGCTATACCCAATTACTGCAATATTTTTGGCATAATGTCGATCCAGAAAACGCACGCGGTCAGTTTTGTGATACTGGTCACCAATATCGCTCTGAAATATTTTACATCAATGACGCCCAAAAAAAGGCCGCTGAGCAATCTAAACAAGCACTGCAAAAATCAGCTCAATTAATCCAGATTGCCACACCCATTAGTGCTGCTGGAAAATTTTATCCGGCCGAAACCTACCATCAAGATTATTACAAAAAAAATCCAGTGCGTTATAAATTTTACCGTTTCAACTGTGGCCGTGACAAACGCCTAAAACAACTTTGGGGCGATAAAGCACATAACGAATAGCACCCTAAAAACAGCAAAGAGAAACACAGATGGCACCATATGAATATCAAAATGCGGACATGAAGCTTGAGCTGCTAATTGGTTTATGCCAGCCACAAACTGAAATAACAACACCCCTGCTGGAATTTTTAAAAAGCACTCGTGACAAAGCACCCGGTTTATTACAAGCACGTTGCTTTAAACTTTGCATGGCTTTTCCCGTACCATCCCAACATAAACAAAATACACGTATTAAAGGGTTACCGCTTGCTGAAAAATATATTAATGAAGACATCTATCAACAATTTTGCTTTATTCAATTTGCTAGTAGAGAAGCATTAGCTGCGCTGCAAGCAAGTAGCGAATATCTGCACTTTATTGAAAAAGCGAAATTGTATTGCAAATCGCTGTATGTCGGTGTATTTGAAAACACGATGTCTTATAAAACCGTCTCTACTGACCCAAGCAAATATTATTTATTTAATTTTTTCACTACCGACACCGCAGTTGAAGATGCACTGAGCGTGTGGCGCCAAACCTCAGGTTGGTTTTATGATCACACTGCCTGCTTGTCTTCATACAACATGAAAAATCTCGACTCTAATTCGGGTTATCGCTTAGTTAATTTTGCGCATTGGAACAGTTTGTGGCGTTTATTTTTAAACGTGGCTTTCATTCGCCATTTTTCATTTAAAAAAACGGTGATGCATGGCTTCTGGGAACACAGATTATTAACCAAGCCTTTGCTGTATCGTGAAATCAATTTACCGTAACTCCTCAGCTTATGGGCTGAAATTGGGGTGATAAGGCACACCACGAATAAGCAGTTATTACCTACGTAACCTTACTACTAGGCAACCACCATCATGCCATCACGAAGTTTTTGAATAGTTTCATCTGATTCTTTATCTTTTCTGGCCTGATTAGAAAAAATACCAAAACCGAATCCTTTATTTAAAATTTTTAATTGCTCAAGGAAATCAGATATTTTTAGACAATTAGCGGGAGACGCCCACCCATCAGAATTCAATATCAAACAAACAATGCGATAAATTGCCAAAAGATCGCCATCTCTATCATAAAAGCACTCACCTTTATACTTATAAAATCGATTTTCAAGCGGGACCGATGAATAGTTATGTTGATCAATCTCAGAAGCACAACCAAAATCTATAATTTTTATTTTAAACTCATCTTTTTTAGAGACTAATATATGCTCCGGCTTTAAATCATTATGGACAATACCCAATTCAAAAATTCTTTGCATTTCTTGCGCAAAATTCAAAGCCAATAAACGCCGCTGATCAAAATTCAATTTATTTTTAAACGCAAAAAAAGATCTACTGCAACCATCACCAACAGCAGTATCTCTTAAAACCTCGCCCAGATTAGTCCAACCATAATATGGCATAACAAACAGATCTTCCTTATCATTGCGAACAAAAACTATTTTATCTTTACAAACACGTCTTAACATTTCAACTTCTCTAGGAGGCCCAATCTCTCTTTTTGCATCAAAATCCATAAGGTGCTTAATAACAACTTGTGTTCTGCTTACAAGATCAAAACCCACCTTCACACACGACATTGCTCCTTGAACAAGTTGTTTTCGATCACGGAAAAGCACAATGCAACTCTCATTATTATAGAGTACAAATCGCTCGATACGTTTATTTAATAATGAATGCGAAACAGATAAAAATAGCAAATAACTTTTGATTGCGTCTTCTGTCGTTACTAAGGTTTTTGGCATAACATTTACAAGTGCAAATTATTAAACTACAACTTTACCGTTGAAAAATATTCATCCACCAGCTCTTGAATTAACGTTTGCATCACGCTTTGTTTGGCTTCATCATCAATCAAATGACCCGCTTCTTTGTATTCCGCATAGCGATCTTCCAACGCTTTAGTACATGACCCCGCCGCAAAACGTTTTGCTAATAATTGACGCGCTGCTTTAGGACCAATTTTTTTGTATAGCGCGTTACGAATAAACACATCTTCCGCCGTGGTATTTAACGCCCACAATTCAATAGGCCCCAGAGTTGCCGTAAGCAACTGCGTATTTAAACCATTTTTTGTCGCAAACTGCGCTAAAAAAGTAGCGCCCCCTTCGCGCGGACCATGCACCCGTGATTTTAATGCTTGCTCAGCGGTATGACTTAAACCAAAAATTTCTGCTGTTTTGCGTATCGCTTGCTCTGGACCTGCATCCATAATAAAAATGGAGGTAGCAAACTCCACCATAATGTCATCAAAATCATCAAGTGATTGAGATAACAATGCGACCTGCACTTTCCACTTGCGACCTTCACGCATATCTTGAATTACTTGATCACGCACCGCTTGTGCTTTAGCCGTACGATGAAACTCATCAAACACAATGCGCTTAGGGTCTTCGCGAATTTCTAAAATGCGCGTTTGGTGATAATGTCGATACGCTTCAGGCATATCTGACACATTATCTTCAGTTAAAAAATAATGTCGCGCCAAAACATAGCGCGCTAACATATACATTACTGCCGTTTGACGATTAGCCGCATCGCCACCGCTACGAGCCACTTCATCCAGATCCAGCGCCACAATACGCGCGTCACCTAAATCAAAACGCGTTGTTTGCGCAATGATCGGGTATTCACGTACAGCACTGGATAACATGCGAGCAAATGCATGAATGAGCGGTTCGCCGGTGGGTGCGGTAATCTTTCCATATAAATCTTGAATCGCTGGCAGACGACAAATAGAAGCCACATCTGCTAATACTGGGATAGCATGCCGTTGTGCCAACATCGCTTCGTGTGAAAATCCTGCCATAAATAAAGCATCGGTAATTTCCCACCACGTTGTAGCACGATCGCTAACAAAACCAATTTCTTCTAAAATGCCATCAATCGTGGGTTCAACGCTAGCGGCATAGGTATTCGGATTACCATCATCGGCATACGCTTTATATAATTCATCAACAATTAATCCCGCCATGTCGGCTACGCCATCATAAGCTTTTTCGGCACCGACTGGCGTGGCTAATAACGTTAAAAAATTTACTAAAAAAGCGCGCTCTTGTGGCGTCGGCACACGACAGCCCAATTGCGTATCAAATGGATTAATGGCAAATTCAGCACGCATGCGCAAACGATGATAAGCCACTAAATGTTTTTTATCCGCAGGCAAAGCGTCTTTTAATAATAAAATTAAACCACTACTCGATGGGCCAATATCAATAATTGAAATGCGCGGCAAACGTTGAATGCCTGACGATAACGCCACCGCTAAATTAATGGCGTTGGATAAAACCGATTTACCTGAACCCGGGCGCGCGTAAAATAAATCAATCCACGTTGTTTGTTGTGAGGAACCGGGATGATACGGCCACGGTTTGCCATCAGGCGAACGGAATAAAATCGCACCGTGTTGCCATGGTGATGCCGGCCGATAAAGCGGCAACATAGTCAACACATCTGATAAAGGCGCCACCGATGCAGGCGCGACACTTTTTCCCGAAACCCCCATCATGGTCGAAACCACACCTTCGTAGGGATCACCCGAAACTTCACTCACATGACATGAACCCCAACCTTCTAACGCCTTAGCCAGCATAGAAGCCCGTGAGCGCAACAAGCGCACGTCGCCTTCTGGCGCCCATGTCGCTGCAGCCACACGCAGTTTCACCACTGCATCATCGGTATTTAATTTGATGTGTTCTAAGTAATTTAACGAATCATGAATCAGACGGTTTTGCGATGACGTTACACTCAAAATAGATGACATGGCTTTGCGTAACGCCACATTGGTTAACCCATCACTCTCAATTAAAAATGAAATCCGCCATGGCATATGCGTTTGCAATGTGCGTGCAAATAAACGCACAAACGCTTGCACGTCTTTAGGAAATAAATCAATAAACACCGTGGCGTAATAACGATCGCCCACGCGTGCTGTACGTAAATTCACATTTTCAGCATCACGCGGAAAAATCTGCTTGGCCATAGCAGGCCATAATATATCAGACACTTGTCCCGTCATCTGGCTGTTTTCACGTACCGTGAATTGATCGCCCGGTAACAACGCGCGCCAATCTTGATCGGTAAATTCAGGGTCAGCACTGCGACGCATAGCGTATACCGCATCATGCACTTCTAAAATTTTGGTGGTAATACCTAAACCATTAAAATCATTATTAACTGCTCGCACAAATGAATCGTGACTTTCACGCAAATCAGGAACCGCTGCGATTAAATTCTGTGTTGAGGTGAAAACAGGAATATTAAGTTTTTTAGTTATTTTTTGTTTGTCTTTTCGTGAACGCTTTAACTGCTCTGATGTAAGTGATTTTAAACGGGTCCACAACACCAGATATAATTCTTCATGCGCGCAATAGCGGCTTAAATAGCTAACGCGTTCTTTAAAAAGGTCATCGAGACTCAATCCTAAACGCTCGGCTGTTTCGTTTGCTGGCTTTAAAATATGCTCAATCTCGCGACCAACTTCATCTTTATTGTAGGAAAAGAAAAACTGAATCACATGTCCCGGTTGTGACATACTGGTTTGCAAAGCGTGTTGCAAGCCTTGTTGAATGCGATCAAACTCTTCACGTCCCACCAGCGCATTCACGCCCGCGATTTTCAATACAGATAACAATGAGCCATCGTTAGCTACTAATACTGTAGGGCTATCCGCTGTTTGAATTTCACAATAAGCAGCCGTAGTTTGTTTAACCGCCGTACTAAACCAACCTAAAAAACTGCCAGCTGCGGATTTTAAATCGTACAACACATTCAGTGGATTTTTTATGGGATTTTTCATACCGCCTGCAACCATTCAATACTGTTTAAAACACTTTGTTTCACCGCCGGTGCAAAACGACTGATGTCGGGCAACAAACGAATATGCGGTAATAACTGATCATGCAATTTTTTACTTTGCACGCCTTCTAATTCAATTAACAAACGACCATACAACAATGGGCTGCTAAAACCTTCACCCACTTCTTTCTCGATCACTTGCGTTTGCAAACGTAAGCCACGATAAATATTTTTAGCCTGGATCGAATAACTGTTGCCACATAAGGTTGAAGCAAATAAGACATGACACAAGGCGTTAAGTTCCGCTTGGCTAAGCGCAGGTAAATAAATTAAAGTGCCGCCGCCAAACTCACCTTTACCCACAGCATCGAGAAAAAAACACTGGGCACATAAATTACACGCAGTAACCAAATTACTCAGCTTATTATTAGCGTAATTACTGTCTTGATTAATGACATCAAGTTTGTCAGTGGCGCAATACCCGCAGAATTGACATGTGTACTGATCGCGCATAAACACTTTATCCGCGAAAGATTGGAAGGCAGGGTCTGCCTTCCGAATCATAAACAATCGCCAATTACTGTGGCTTGCCACTAGAGTTATATTTTGTAAACTCGTCATGGCTGGTTCGCTCTTAGTGTTTACGGAGTGGAATTCGTTCCACCAATCAGTTTTGAAATCTGTCCACCGCCTACTTTATTCACCGTAACCGTACCGAATACAGCACGTGTTGTGGTGGGTAGTAAAGTCGGAAACAGAATCAAACCTGAACCAATAAGAATCAAGGTAATGCCTTGACTGAGTGGTATGTTGGTTGGATTCAATTTATGTTGATGGAACTTAAAGAAAGAAGCCATCACAAAGCCAATACCCGCAATCAGTGATATATCACTAAGAATTTTGGCTAAAACAGTTACTGAAGTATCAATATTACTGTTGATACTTGATAACGCAATACCGCCTGTACCAGGGTCAGCAGCAAAAGCAAATCCTGTGCTTAATATGGCAAGTAGTCCTAATGCCGTTGCTAAAATTCGTTTTGCTCGCATGTTCATTATCTCCAAAGTTAGTCTTAATTAGGTCATTCACCTATCTTTTAACTCCCTGTTAATGTACACCCCTACCCTTAACAGAATATTAAATTTATTAAGGGATGATGGAGAAATAAGCTGTTGTTTATGTCATAAAAATCAATAGATTAGAAAAAATCGACTAAACTGCCCCTGGCAATATCAAAGGGTTAGTTAAGACTGAGGACGGACGTGATCAGATTATACAAACCTAAAATATGCACTAATAATATCCCAGCAAAGATATGGGTAATGCCTTTTGTCATCGTGCCTGGCTGTGAATTAGGGCCAATACGCGACATTAAAAACCAACCGCGAATAAATGAGCCTACACCAATTAAACGCACAAACATTAATACCGGCGGAATTAATAATGCGTCCGTTGAAGATTGGGCATGATACGTAACGGGATTTGCTGTCGACCAAAACGCTTGCAAAAAAGTGCTTAAGGCAACCGGCAATGAAATTAATACCGCGCCCGCCACCAGTTTCATTAGTGGTCCGGCAACTGTCATTTGTTGCGACATCATAGTACGCATTTCACCATAGCGTTTTAAGGCGAAAATACCAGAAAAAATCAAACTGACACCACCAATAATACCAATCGCCTGCACCATATCGCCAAGATAACCAATGCTTTGCATCAAATTGAAATTATTCAGGGTGTTTTCCGCGCTAGCTATCGTTGGCATAAGACCAATAAGCAAAGTAACAACAATAGCTAGGCGTTGTTTTTTCATATTAAAAATCATCCACACCGTATTCAATTAATTTACCGGAGCTGGTAGTCACTACACCGGTGTTAGCATTAATTGCATTAATTTGGCCATATTGCGGCAAACTGTCGCCCACGCTAATTGTTTCAGCTTGACCTAAGTTATTAAATACCCAGGCACGACCAGGCACGATGGCTTTAATGTGAAACACAATTGGTATGATTGCCTTAGCCGGTTTTTTAGTGGCTGCCGCTTTTTTAGGTGGTGTTGGTGCTTTTTTAAGTTGCTGCATTAAAGCCTGCAAATTCGTATTCAATGTTTGATACGAACTATTCGCCTGACTCAATGCCGTTTGCATATTATCCACTTGATCTTGCAAGGCATTAAATTTCTGCTGATTATCAGCCAACGTTTGTTTTAAGTCAGCCAACTGCGATTCAACTTGTGGGTTAGGTTGAGCCACCGTTGGTGCTTGCACCACAGGCTGTGGAGCAGCAGCTGGCGTTTTGTTGCTATCCGTCATAAATTTGAATGCCACACCCGCTGCCACTACCACAATAATCAGCAGAACCGCTTTACGCTTACCCGTAAAATGTTTTTTAATACCACCGAAACGGGGTTTGTTCACAGCAGCCACTTCTGGCTGTTCATCCACCTCGGTTGTTTCTTGAGCTTGGTGCTCTGGCTTTTCCACATACTCATCAGCCGGAAACTGATATTCTTCTTCGTGTTGTTTTTTATCACTCATGTTCTTACTCTCCACCATCTAAATAGTTTGTTTTGTTGTAACAGGTTGCGGCAACGATAAATCTTGCATAAACAGCAAACCAATACCGGTACCACTTGGCACTTTAATTGTGGGCGGTGTATTAAAGTTCTGGCCCATTTGATTTGCATATTGTTGCCCGGTGTTACCTAAGCCCAGCGCAACATATTCACCCGTCGACAAACTATTCTTCGGCTCAGTCTGACAAATCACACCTAATAAACAGTGTGTTTCAGAAGAGGTAGATAAAATACCTTGTGACAAGCCGGATAAAAAGGACGACGCAAACAACGTACCATAGCGTAGCAAGTAATGATTATTCACATTACCACTGATCGCCGTGTGCGCTGTGTTTTGATCGATCGCCACAATGTTTACCGGCAACGACTTATCAAAACTGGGCACGCTTAATAAAGTAAACTTGAGCACAACTTTAGTGTCTTCACGTTCAAAGTTACCAATTAATTTCGATCCTTTTAATTTCCCGGTTAATACCGTTGCTAAAATTGGACTGTTGTTGTCTGAGTTAATACCTGTATCCAGCGTGGCAAACATAACCGTACCCGCTTTAATAGTCGGCCCGGTGTTCACATCCGCATTGGCGTTAGCACCATTGGCTGCTGCGCCATTACTCGCAGTTTGAACTGGAACACCTTCAATCATTTGTTGCGATTGACTGTTGCTCCAATCCGTCAGCAGCTTACGGGCTTGCAAACTCATTTGACCTTGCATTTCTTGCACTTGATCTGCTTGTTGCTGTTGATTCATTTCTTGTTGTTGTAATTGTTGCAACGCTTGCAAACGATCTGCTGCGGCACCACCATCGTAAGCTGGACTAATAGATGGAATACTTGAAGTGCTAGCAGGCGTGCTTTGCGCCGCTGTAGCCGTTGGTGCTGCAGCTGGTGTTGCTGCAGTTTGTGCTGCTGCTGTCTTTTGAGCGTTGTCATAACCCAATGCAGCAGGCGACACACCCGCGCGCAATAAATCGCCTTTGGTAAAGCCGGCATTTAATAACGCTTGCGGTGTAAAGCCAGCGTGTTTTAATTGGGCCGCACTAAACCCCGCCTTACGCAATTGACCTGCGGTAAAGCCAGCGTCTTTTAATTGCTTAGCACTAAAGCCCGCATTTTTTAATTGACCCGCTGTAAAGCCGGCGTTTTTTAATTGTTTAGCACTAAAACCTGCTGCTTTTAACTGACCTGCAGTAAAGCCAGCATTTTTTAATTGCTTAGCACTAAAACCCGCATCTTTTAAATCTTGTGCAGTATAACCTGCCGCTTTTAGCGCCGCTAAACCACAGCCATCTTTACGTAGCTGAGAGGCACTCACACCTTGTGCACGCGCACGTTGCAACGCTTTAGGGTTACATACGGTGGCCGCTTTCTCTGCTGTTGCAATAGCGGCAGCTGAATAACCTGCTGCTTTAAGAGCAGCTGCACCACAACCTTGCTGCATTAACGTGGTGGCTGAAACCCCTTGTGCTTTTTGTTGTTGTATTGCTGCGACAGAACAATTTGGATTTTGTTGCGGCACATAAACTCCTGCTTGACGCAATTGCTGTGGCGTAAAACCAGCTTGCTGCAAATCAGCGGTTGAAAACCCCGCATCGACTAAGTCTTGTAAACTGTAACCGCATTTTTTTAAATCACTGGCACTGTAACCGGTTTGCGCTAACTCACCTGCAGTAAAACCTGCCACACGTAATGCCGGACACGAGCACGCTTGGCAACGTAACTCTTCTGCTGTGACCCCAGCTTGACGCGCTAATTTTAAATTCGCCACGGTGCAACTACCTGGGTTAGGTTTAAACATATAAACCACTTTATCAATCGGGCAAGCCTGTGGTTGTTGTTGCGATTGATCCGCAAAATTCGCGGGCGAGCCAATAAAACTGCTGCGCGTAAAAGTGGGGAAAGCACTGCCATTTGAATTAGCCGCTTGCTCAACTTGTTGTGCGTTTTGTTTATTTTGCTCTTGCACGTAACTTGTTGGTGGCGTACCCGCACCTGGCAAAGAAGGCACAGTGGGTGCATTATCCACCGTTACTACGCTCTCATTTAACGCATGTTGATGGTAAAAATACCACGCACCACCTATCACCGCGATTGCTACAACAGCAAGCGTAATGACGGAGATAATTCTTGTTTTTGCACTGATTATTTTTTTCATTTACTTCGCCCTATTCTACGATTCTTGTACAATTAATTTGATAATTTGTCCTTGGCTAGAAGCCAAAATTACCGGTGTATTTGGCAGTTCATAAGCATTCGTGCCATCTGAACTGCTGGTTGCTGAAATCCAACCCGGTGACAACACCGTCAATGGTGTGCGTAAAAAAATGTGATTATCAATCAACCACGCCGTGGCATTACCGCCTTGAATTTGTAATTGTTGTGCGCCTTGTGGTGGCACACCATCTAATACATCCAATAATTTTGGATTGGCTGTGTTCGGCAACCCTGAAAAAACCGGATTTGCATTTGGACCCAATTGGGGAATACGTAAATCCGTACGGTAATCGCACGCGCGTTGACCCGGCAATAACGTCACCATGATAGGTGTGTCCATGCCTTGCAACATCACAGCTAAGTTACCTGCTTGATAATGATCTAACGCTTGCACCAATAACGTGTTGCCTTTTTTATTCCATTGCACGTTAAAGTCATGTGGATTACCTAAATCGTAGGCTGCAACTGGCCAAGGTGAACCTGTTGCGTCTGTGAAAACCAGCGAAGTGACGTAACCGGCACACAAACGTTCAACAGGTGGTGTTGCACCTGGTGATAAATTCACGGCAACTAAACTTGAAGTTGGACGTGGTGGCGTACCAGGGTATTCAGCCGCAGCGCGTTGACTTTCATCCAGCAAATAACGCAACGTTTTAATTTGATCGGGTGTTAACGGCAACATGTTATGCACCGTTTGCGCAAACGCTTGATCATTTAAACTAGGTGTATGCGTAGCAGCGGTTGGCGTGGCCGCACTATTATTAGCAGCTGTATTAGTAGTATCAGCAGTCGTCGACGCTGCAGTCGCATCGTTATTTTGATTCGCTGTTGATTGCGCACTGTTTGCTGATTGCAACAACTGTTGAATAGCCGCTTGCGTACTCGCATCAGTTGCAGAGTTAGACTGATCCGCTGAACTGTTGTCAGCAAAACCAATTGTACTCACCAACAATGCCACCAGCACCATGGTTATACTTTTTCTACCTTGCCTTTTCATTATCACTTCTCTCTTACGTTACTCACTATGCCCTGTGTCTATTGACGTCCTTGTAATGTGTGTTACGAATTCTCCACACTTGGATTTATGGTTTGCGCAATGAAATTATTAATCGCAATGCGCTGCGGATAATTTTGTACTGATTCGCGCAGCACAATTACCGTCACCTCTAATGGCACTGTGATGGTTTTATCATGGCCAGTGAAAGTAATTAATAATGGCACCTGTACGTTCCAAGCGTAATGTCCGTCCACCACTTCTTTGCGCGCGATTTGTGGAGCAGCAGTTAACGTGGCGTTAGCCACCATGTTATACGCTTGCAGTGTTTTCAAATCATTTGATTGTTCTAACGCTGCTATAAAACCATGCCAACCGCTGGAAGTATAATCATTTGACGCCGATTGCAATTGCTCGCGCCAATGAATGTAATCCAACATAAATGTTTTACGCACGGCATTGGCTGTCCATTGCGTAACAAAATCATCAGACACCACAGGTTGCGTTAAAGGAAAAATTTTAATTAAACGCCCATCAGCGGTGATAGCAAAATAACGCGGTTGCGCTGGATGCGTAAATTCATAAGTTATTGCTGTCGCCAATAATCCAATCGCTGCCAACACCAACAACAGTGCCAATTTAATAAAATGACAGCCATCACGATAAAATGCGTTACGCAATAATACCGTTTGTAATCCACTTTGCTTTTGTTGCTTAACCATTATTATTACCACCCGCAAAATTTCTCACTGCTTCAAAATCACTAATTGCTAATCCTTTCTCCGCATTCAACACCGGCACCCGCTGTACGTTCATCGTTACAATAAATTGTGCTTGCACACTGGTACTGGCACTGGTGTAAGTTACCAACACCGGCAACTGAAGGCGCCACGTATAACGACCATGTATAACCTCCCGATCCAAAATAACCGCATCGCCACTCACAATCGCCGAAGCATCGAGTTTTTGTGATGTAATCGTATTCAACATCCCCGAGCTATTTAATGCCGCCCGTAAACTCTGCCAACCAGACGCGGTAAAATAACCTTCACTTTGTTGCAACTGACCTTGATAACTATCAAAATTTAAGTTCAAAACAGAGCGTGTCGCAGCTGACGCCCATTGCACGATATATTTAGATGTCACCACCGGTTCACTTAAAGAAGTCAGCGGAATGACCCGTCCGGTAGTGGTAGTCGCAAAATAGTTTGGCTCACCACGTGTAAGCAACTGGGCCAATAACACGAAACACAATGCAACCGCTATCAAGCCAGCAATAGTTAAATATTTCAGCAATGCGCGATAACGATCGCGGTCAGCATCACTTCTTTTTAAATCGTGTTCATTTTGCATCACATTATTCTCGGTACACTATAGGTAAAATTAATTTCCACCCGTTGATTTTGATAACGACCATGTGGTGTATCATTCGCGGCAACAAAATCGTGCGCGCCATAACCTTGCGCTGATAATAGTCGCGCATTGATGTCGCCCGACCACAGCTCGCTTGCAATCACTTGCGCTTGCCGCGCTGATAATGCTTTTGCCACCGCTAAATTGGGTGACGCTGCTGTATAGGCACTGACTTTTACATTTACTTTTTTATAATGCGTCATGTATTTAGTCACTAACGGCATGATGTTATTAATATAGTTGGGGCGAATATTTGCTGAGCCAGGATAAAACAATAAATTACTATTCATAATT
>JBGTHB010000006.1:0-3173 GCA_041746415.1 Coxiellaceae bacterium
GCTCTGCCAGCGTCACATCCAAATCTTCTAGTTTTGCGATTTGCAAGCCCAGTGCTTTTTCAACATTAATTAGTTCCTCTGCATGAACGTGATGCTTGCGTGCTAATTCATGAATGCAGGATAAACGTTCCTCCACCAACACCAATCGCTCAGGACTGAGATCTTGATGATCGCGATACTGGATTAAGGCATTTTCTGCTTCGCTAACATTAATTACGGCATTGCTAATGAGTTCACGGATATCAAGCAATGCTTTTTCAGGAGATTTAATTTGGAGCAAATGATGTTGCGCTTGTTGTAGTAATTCATTGACGTTATAACGCTGAGCTTCACTGATGATTTCCAGCGTTTGGTTGAGATGTTCCATTAGCGATTGTGAATTATGTAATTTTTTGTGTTCGTCATGTAATGTCTGCCATTCGCCTACTTGTAAATTTAATGCTTGTAATTCGTTTAGTTGAAAGCGTAGTAATTCTAATTGTGCTTCGCGTACTGCTTGTTTTGCGAGTAGGGCAGCTTTTTCTGTGTGTATTTTTTGATGTTGCTGGCATAACGTAGACAGTTCTAGCAAGGCGTTATTGTTGTGAGCATAAGCATCGAGCAGTTGTTGTTGATAGCTTGGTTTAAGCAACGCCTGATGTTGATGTTGGCTATGAATGTGCAGCATTAATTCGCCCAGTTCTTTAACGCTATTTTGCGCGAAAGGTTGGCCGTTAATGGTGGAGCGCGAACGACCATCATCATTAATAACGCGCCGTACGATGACTTCGTTGTTATGTTCAATGTGTTGGTCAGCCAACCAATTTTTTGCCTGTTCAATGTGCGCTATATCAAAACAAACGCTGAGGGTGCATTGCGATTGGCCGTGGCGTACTACTTTGTTATCCCCGCGGGCACCGAGTGCTAAATCAACTGCATCAATAATAATGGATTTGCCAGCGCCCGTTTCGCCTGTTAATACGCTTAAACCTGAGTCCAAAGTGAGTTGTAATTCGTCAATAATGGTGAAATTTTTAATAAAGATTTCGCGCAGCATGTGTTCGTCCCTAGGTTTAGTGCGCCTCCCAGCCGAGTTTTTCGCGCAACGTTTTATAGTAATCATAATCAGCTGGGTGAATAAGTGTTACTCTTTTGTGATGTTTGCGCACATGAACGGTCGCTTCTTTGGGTACTTTAGTGCGATTGCGACCGTCGCAACTGATGTGTGGTGAAACTTTTTTGGCTGTAATTAAAATATCAATCAAGCTGTTGGCGTCAACAACGATGGGACGAGAAGAAAGCTTGTGTGGGAACATGGGCACTAAAGCGATAGCATCCAGTTGCGGATGCAAAATGGGGCCGCCGCCTGATAAAGCATAAGCGGTTGAGCCAGTTGGCGTGGTGACAATCAAACCATCGGCACGCTGAGTACACACAAAATTATTGTTAATGTAAATTTCAAAACGGATCATTTGCGCCAAATGTCCGGGTAGCAATACGACTTCATTTAACGCCACTTCTTGGTTTAGCAGCAATCCATTAGCGCGCACTTGTGTTTCAAGTAGGAAGCGCGTTTCTTTTTGATAATGACCTTTTAGTACGGCCGCTACTTTTTCAATTTCATTGGGATAAATATCAGTAAGAAATCCCAAATGCCCACGATTAATGCCAAGCACAGGAACATTATTATTAATAGCAAGGTGAGAAGCTTGCAGTAAACTGCCATCACCGCCGATGACAATCATCAGATCTGCTGGCGCATCCGGCTCGACAACATGAATAGCAAGTTCGCTTAGAAATTGGCGTAGCGCAGTTTCTGTTGCTGCGACACCAGCCACTCCTTGACGGGCAAAAATAGAAATAGTGTTGAATTTAGCTGCTGTGCTCATGGCATTAGTGTAGCATTTTTTATTGAGTGCGAAAGCAAGGCACTGTTGTTGCTGTTTGCTATAAAACGTGTGCCGCCAGCCCTTGAAGTTTTGCCGTGTGACCATATATAGACTTTAGTTATAAGGAGCCTTAAATGAGCAGTAAAAATAAAGACGATAAGTGGAAAAAGTTTACTGAGGAACAAGCTGAGCAACCATCAACGGAATTTGAGCTTGAGCCTGAGTCCGAGTCTGTATTGGACTATCCCTCACATGAAAAACTCGAAGGTGAGCTTAATGAGGTAGAGCAACAATTAAATGAATATAAAGATAAGTTATTACGCTCACAGGCGGAAGTGCAAAACATCCGCCAGCGTGCTGAGCGAGATATTCAAAATGCGCACCGCTATGGTAGTGAGCGGTTGATCAATGACATTCTGCCGGTGGTCGATAGTCTCGAGCGCGGGCTGCAAAATGGCGCAGACAATGATCCTATGCGGGAAGGCCTACAATTAACGTTGGGTATGCTGGAAAAAGCATTAGTTAAACACGGTGTGGAGATAATTAATCCTAAGGTGGGCGAAGGGTTTAACCCGGAGCATCATCAAGCTATGTCTATGCAACAAGATGACAAAGCCAAGGCCAACACTATATTAAGTGTAATGCAACGTGGTTTTATGCTTAATGGCCGGGTATTGCGCGCAGCAATGGTGGTGGTGGCTTCTTAGCAGGGCGTAACCCTTGAAAACTGCGCCACTTGCCCCATATAGAGAATAAGTAACAATTTAACCTATTGATATAAGAGGAACTTAACATGGCAGAGATAATTGGTATTGACCTTGGTACAACTAATTCATGTGTGGCGTTAATGGAAGGTGGTAAACCCCGCGTAATTGAAAACGCCGAAGGAGCACGTACGACACCGTCAGTGGTGGCTTACACCAAAGATGGCATTATTGTGGGTGCACCGGCTAAGCGCCAAGCTGTAACCAATCCACATAACACCCTGTATGCGATAAAACGTTTAATTGGTCGTCGTTTTGACGATAAGGTCGTGCAAAAAGACATTAAAATGGTGCCATACAAAATTATCAAAGCCGATAATGGTGACGCTTGGGTTGAAGCGCATGGCGAAAAATTGGCACCGCAACAGGTGTCTGCGCAGATTTTAATTAAAATGAAAAAAACGGCCGAAGATTATTTAGGTCATGAAGTTAAAGAAGCGGTCATTACCGTGCCTGCTTATTTTGATGATTCACAACGTCAAGCCACCAAAGACGCAGGTAAAATTGCTGGCTTAGACGTAAATCAAAATCTTCACCACCA
>JBGTHB010000007.1:0-10480 GCA_041746415.1 Coxiellaceae bacterium
ATTAGGTTCACAACCAGAGTTAGGAATTACGTGCGCATTAATACCGGTTGATACAAAAGGTGTGGTAACAGGACGGCGTCATTTTCCATTAACCAGCGCGTTTCCCAATGGTCCAACACAAGGGCACGATGTTGTTATTCCATTAGATTGGATTATTGGTGGCAGCAAAATGGCGGGTCAGGGGTGGCGTATGCTAATGGAGTGCTTAGCAGCAGGCCGCGGCATTTCATTGCCGTCAATGGTTTCAGGCGGCGTGACAAAAGCGGTGTATGCAACGGGAGCCTATGCGCGTATACGTCGCCAATTTAATACTTATGTTGGAAATTTTGGTGGCGTGCAAGAAGCGCTAACAAAAATTTTGGGATACAGCTATATGGGCGAAGCTTTGCGCTTATTTACTATTGCGCAAATTGATCAGGGATTAAAACCGGTGGTGGCCTCAGCCATCAGTAAATATCATGCTACTGAACTGTCGCGCAAAATAAACAATCACGTCATGGACGTGCATGGTGGTAAAGCGATCTGCATGGGCCCAAATAATTATATAGCACAAAACTATATAGAATCGCCGATCAGCATTACGGTTGAAGGTGCAAATATTTTAACGCGCTCGTTGATTATTTTTGGCCAAGGAGCGATGCGTTGTCATCCCTATGTATTTAAAGAAATAGCAGCGGCTCAGAATAATGATGCGAAAGCCTTTGATAAAGCCTTGTTCGCACACATGGGTTATTTCATCAGTAATAAAGCGCGTACGTTTTTGTTGGCAATGAGTGGTGGACGTTTAGCGCAAGCACCCGCGTCACCATTGAAACGTTATTATCAATTGTTAAGTCGTTATTCTGCCGCATTTGCCTTGGTCGCCGATACCTCCATGCTCGTATTGGGTGGTGCGTTAAAGCGTATGGAGCGTTTATCCGCACGCTTAGGTGATGTGCTGAGTTATCTTTATATGACTTCAGCTGTACTTAAACATTATGAAGTGGAAAAAAATACCGAAGCTTTGGATGTCGCAGTATGGTGCTGCGATTATTTGTTGTGGCAGATTCAAGCCACATTGGATGAATTAATTTCTAACTTCCCCAATAAATTGGTAGCAGTTTGGTTGCGCATGATGGTTTTTCCTGTTGGTAAATGTCGCCGTAAACCAAAAGATGCTCACAGCAAACGCTTGGCAAAATTAATACTTACGCCTTCACAAGTGCGAGAACGCATTTCACAACACGTGTATGTTAGTAACAGTGGGACCAATCCACTGTGTCACTTACAGGAAGCATTTTTGCGCGCGATTGAAGTTGAACCACTATTAAAAAAATTAGCCCAAGCGCGTAAACAGGGATTGCTTAAAGGATTGTCTTTAGCCGAACGCATTGATTATGCTGTGCGTGCAAAAATTTTATCAGAGGTGGAAGCACAACAGTTGCGGCAAGCGGATGAAATTAAAATGCAGATCATTAATGTGGATGATTTTAGTAACGATGAATTAAATAGGCGCTAAGAAGATAATCTGCAACTGAGTCGTTATCGCCAATTTTCATCCCTAAGCTGGGGAGTTAAGGGAAATTACGACCGTAGATATTGAACGATAGGAAAACAACATGGAAAAAATCTGGCTTGACAGTTATCCTTCTGGTATTCCAGCCACTGTACATTGCGATAACTTTTCATCTTTAATTGATTTTTACGATCATCAAACTGAAAAATTTGCTAATAAAGTTAGCTGTGAAAATTTTGGCAAGCAGTTAACTTATAAAGAGTTGCAACAGCGCAGTTGCTTAATAGCTGCTTACTTGCAAAAAAAATTAGGATTAAAAAAAGGTGAGCGTGTGGCACTGATGTTGCCGAATATGCTGCAATTCCCAGTGGCTATGCTAGGTATCTTGCGCGCTGGCTTGGTGGTGGTGAATGTAAATCCACTTTATACAGCACGTGAGCTGGAACATCAGCTCATGGATGCAGGCGTTAAAGCGATAGTTGTGTTGGAAAATTTTGCGGCTGAATTGCAAAAGGCGTTGCCCAAAACCGTAGTTGAACATGTAATCATTACTACAATGGGTGATGAGTTGGGTTGGCGTGGTGGTGTGATGAATTTTGTGGTAAGGCGCGTAAAAAAAATGGTGCCAAAGTGGTCTATTGAACAAGCTATATTTTACAAAGACGTTTTAAAAGAGTCAGCTGCTTTGCAGTTTGATGTCGTGGCAATGCAGCCAAATGATACGGCATTTTTGCAATACACCGGTGGCACTACTGGTTTATCTAAAGGTGCTGAGTTAACCCATCGTAATATGTTAGCTAATGTGCACCAATGTTTAGCGTGGGTGAAGGCCATGCTAGCTCCGGGTGAAGATACGGTATTAACAGCATTGCCGCTTTATCATATATTTTCGCTTACTGTTTGCTGCTTTTGTTTTATGGCGGTGGGTTCAAAATGTTTGTTGATCACCAATCCACGCGATCTCAAAATGTTTCTGCGTATTTTACTTCGTCATCCGGTAAATGTGTTTGTCGGTGTAAACACTTTATTTAATGCGTTATTGAACCAAAAAAAATTTCTTGATGTGGATTTTTCTGGTTTGAAAATTGTTATTGCGGGCGGTATGGCTTTGCAAAAAACTGTGGCTGAGAAATGGCAACAAATTACGGGTATTAATATCACAGAAGGCTATGGTTTAACTGAGGCGTCACCCGTGGTTACGATTAACCCTTTAACCGAAAAATATTATAACGGTGCTGCAGGTTTGCCTATTCCAGCAACAGAAGTGTGTATTCGCGATGAAGAAAATAATGAAGTAGAGCTGGGTAAAGCGGGTGAATTGTGTGTGCGTGGCCCGCAAGTGATGAAAGGTTATTGGCGACAACCTCAAGAAACGGCAAAAGTAATTGATCAAGAGGGTTGGTTAAAAACGGGCGATATGGCGCGAATGGATGAACGTGGCTTCGTTTATATCGTCGATCGTAAAAAAGATATGATTGTGGTGTCAGGTTTTAATGTTTATCCCAATGAAATAGAAGATGTGATAGCAGCGCACCCATTGGTAACCGAAGTGGCAGTAGTCGGTGTGCCCTGTGAACGCACCGGTGAAGCGGTGAAAGCAGTTATTGTGGCTAAAAACGACACCTTAACAGTCGATGCGTTGCGCCAATACTGCAAAGAGCAGCTAACGGCTTACAAGGTGCCAAAAATCATTGAGTTTCGTGCCGAGCTACCTAAATCCGCAGTCGGTAAAGTATTGCGACGTGAGCTGCGTGATGAAGCTAAATAGGATATGCTGCTTATGTAGATTTGCATGAGGAGGGCAGTATGTCGAAAATAATAATAGGTTTTGCGGCTATGGCATTTTGCACTGGAGCATTGGCTCTGGATTGTGGGCCGACGCCATTAGTGATGACGTTAACCAATCAATCTTCTAATCAGTCAGAACTGAACGCAAACTACGTGCATAGTGATGTTTGTTTAAGCATGGGGCGCACAACTATTGCTCCAAATGAGAATGGCCAATTTGCCGTGGCTTATAATGGGGTTTACCAACTGAATAATGCATTTCAATATAACGTAAATTACGTTTGTCAGTCTGATCAAACGAAACAATGCCAATTCCATGTAGTAAATGCTTATGACTCGAAGCAAGCCCATTATGTTTTATCAATAACGGCTCAAGGTGTTTGTAAACAAACCTCACCAAATAATTATGCTATTGATTGTAAAAGTTAGTCATTAAGTTAAGTTCAAAGTTTCAAAAAACGCCAAACACTCTGGGTTCGCCAGAGTGTGTTGGTTATTAATCGTTTCGCCGTGCAATATTTTTTTAATTGTCAGCTCGGATACTTTACCGCTAATGGTGCGAGGCAAATCCGGCGCGGCAATAATTTTAGCTGGTACGTGAAAGGGGGAGGTGTTGTCGCGTATTTGCTGTTTAATTTTTTTAATGAGTGCTGTATCCAGTTTACTGTTTGGTTTCAGTACCACAAATAAAATAATTGTTTCACCTGCTTCAATTGTGGTTTTGCCGACAGCAGCAGCGTCAATTACTTCTGCAATTTTATCCACTTGATTGTAAATCTCAGCGGTGCCGACTCTAACGCCACCGGGGTTCAGTGTCGCATCTGAACGGCCATAAATAATCATTCCTTGATGATGGGTGATTTGTGCGTAGTCGCCGTGAGCCCATACATTTGGGAAAGTATTAAAATAAGCATGATGGTATTTTGCGCCATCGGGATCATGCCAAAAATACAGCGGCATAGATGGAAAGCTAGCCGTACAAACTAATTCTCCTTTTTTTTCAACGATGGCTTTGCCGTTAGCATCAAAAATTTCAACTGGCATCCCTAGACCAATACATTGTAATTCGCCGCGATAAACGGGTAGTAATGGATTACCTAACGCAAAACACGACACAATGTCGCTGCCACCTGAGATAGAGGAAAGTTGCACATCGTGTTTAACGTCACGATAAATATAATCAAATGACGTGGGTAATAATGGTGAGCCGGTAGTTAAAATTGTTTTTAAACAACGTAGAGAATGGGTTTTGATGGGTTTGCATTGTTCCTTTTGCAGTGCTTCAAAATATTTAGCGCCAATGCCAAACACAGTTATACCGAGATCATCAATTAAATTCAGTAAGCTATTAGCTTGAGGGTAAAAAGGTGCGCCTTCAAATAACACAATAGTGCAACCTGTGAATAAGCCGGATACTAACCAATTCCACATCATCCAGCCACAGGTGGTATTAAAAAAGAAAATATCTTTTTGAGTGAGGTTGGTATGCAGAATTAATTCTTTGGTGTGTTGAATGAGGGTGTTACCTGCACCATGCACCATACATTTTGGTTTGCCAGTGGTGCCTGACGAATACAAAATATAAAGTGGGTGATTGAAGGGCAGTGGTAAAAATTCGATGGCGTGAGTGGTTTTTTCAAATGGCAATGATTGCTGCGGTTCAACAAAAATGGTTTCCACTAAACTGGGTATGGCTTTACTAATACGCGTTATTTTTTCACGATGGCAAAACCATTTGCCTTTGTAACTGTGCTGCGTAATGGCAAATAATACTTTTGGTTCGATTTGGCCAAAGCGATCAATGACCGCTTGCTCACCAAAATCGGGTGAGCAAGAACTCCAGATGGCGCCGAGACTCGTTGCGGCGAGCATCGCGATGATGGTTTCCGGGCAATTAGGCATAAAGCCGACAACACGATCACCACTTTTAATGCCTATTTTTTTTAAATAGTGCTGAGCGTCGGCCACGCGTTGGCGTAACTCAGCGTAACTTAATTGGCGTTTGGCGCCATTTTCGTCGACATAAATTATGGCTATTTGTTCTGCGTTACCTTGTAATAAATTTTGGGCAAAGTTCAGGGTAGCGCCGTCAAACCATTTGGCGTTCACTATGGTTTTCCCAGGTTTGAATGCGTGCGGGGTGGTGGTGATAAAAAGTAAATGGCAAAAATCAGCGACAGCTTGCCAAAAATTATTTTTTTGTTGGATCGACCATTGATAAAGATCAGGGTAGTTAACTAAATTGAGTGCGTATTGTTTATTGCAATAATCAATAAAACGTTGCATGTTGCTGTCGTGTTGATGCGGCTCATTAGGTTGCCACAGTGGTTGGTCCATATTGTTCCTTGATTAGACCTTGTCGGCGCTTGCCACTTTGCTGGTTGCCTTTATTAAGTGCTGTGTGATTACGAGGTCTTAAAATTATTTGATAACCAGTTAAAGGAATGTTACATTTTGCCGCTCAATGCGTTTGAGAGCAACCTCAGCGGGTCACTTTGGGCCGGGGGTTTGATAGAAATATGAAGATTGTGACAGGATGTCGATTGATATTGTAGGCGCGTAGCTCAGTTGGTTAGAGCACCACCTTGACATGGTGGGGGTCGTTGGTTCGAGTCCAATCGTGCCTACCAAGGTATTCAGTCAGAGATAAATCAAAGTATATTATGTTCATACTAACCACTATTTCTGGGAATTTAATCTTTCCTTAATTGCTTCAATTCTGTGGCATTAAAAAGTGTTGAATTAACTACCTTTGCTGAAGAATATGACAGTCGTGGAATTGTTGTACAAAGGTGACTTTGTTAAGCTAGCTTATTTTAACTGCTTAGTCTTGGGAGAATCTTTGAAGTGAAAGATCTTGAAGGGAAAGTGGCCTTTATTACAGGTGCGGGTAGCGGTATAGGCAAGCAGACAGCGCAGCTTTTTGCGTCAAAAGGCGCGAGTATTATTGTGGCAGAGATTAATGAGATGGAAGGTTTGGCTACTGCCGCACAAATAAATTCCAGTGGTGGCGAAGCCATCTACCACCAAACAAACGTTGCTGATGATAAGTCAGTTAAAGAGGCCATAGAATTTTCTGAAAGACATTTTGGCAGAATTGATATTATTTTTAACAACGCAGGCATTATTCATTCACAAGATAAAGATATTGTATCGCTCGATGTGAAGATTTGGGATTTAACGATGTCAATTAATGCGCGCGGAGTTTTTTTAGGCTGTAAGTATGGGATTCCCGCTCTAGTGCGATCAGGTGGAGGAGTAATAATTAATTCTTCTTCATTTACCGCATTCTTGGGTTCTGCAAAAGGAAGTACGGCTTATGCTGCTAGTAAAGGAGCAGTGCTTTCGTTGACTAGAGAGTTGGCGGTAAGGTATGCGAAAAACAATATTCGTGTTAATGCATTATGTCCAGGACCAATTTTTACTGAGGCCTTTTCAAATTATTTCAAAGAGGATGCTAAAAAGAAGGCTTATCTGGATCGGATACCGTTAAAGCGGTTTGGCAAACCTGAAGAAGTGGCTAAAGCTGCTTTATTTTTGGCATCTGATGATTCGAGCTACATTACAGGGAGTGCATTTATGATTGATGGCGGAATTAGTGCGGCCTATTTGACGTCGGAGTGAAGAGCAAAATGCTTTTAGATAATGAAAAAATATTAGGGAATTGCTATTCATTTTTTAGTGAGCAGGTGTTGCTAAACGCATCGGCTATCGCTATTCAACACCCAGGCTCGGGTTGCCTGACCTATTCAGAATTGGCTTGTAAAGTTAATTTGGTTGCTGCATACATAGCCCGGCATCATCGAAGGGAGTTATCTTATATCGCCATTTTACACGATGATCCAGTTTTTGCTGTAACGATAATGATGGCTTGTCTTAAGTTGAGGGTGCCTTATATTCCTCTAAACCATCAATACCCATCAGATTACATAAACACGATTGTTGAAGACGCCGAACCATCACTGATTATTACAAATAAACAGTTTAAAAAAATCTTTCGTGAATCGCAGGCAGCGATTTTAGAAGTTGAAAATTTTGATGCAATTAGCGTAAGTGACGAGGTAGTAGAATCTGAATTCAAAGCGAGTTCTGAAGCGTATGTAATATACACTTCAGGTTCTACGGGGCGTCCCAAAGGAGTTATCATCGAACATGCCAGCATAATAAATTTAATTCATGCAACGCGTAGGCTGTATGATATAAAGGTTGGCGATAAAATCCCTTTGCTGCATTCCTTGGCTTTCGATTTTTCGGTTTGGGAAATCTACTCAGCACTTTTTAATGGTGCCACATTAGTTATACATGAAAATTATGGGAACTGTTTGATTCCCAGTTACGTTAACCTAATCACTAAATATGCCATTACCGTTATAAATTTAACGCCCTCTGCTTTTTATCGTTTAATAGAAGAGATGACAGATCAGACCGTTGGGTTCGATTCACTGCAATTGGTGATATTGGGAGGCGAGCCGATTAGCCTTCATAAAATGAAGAGCTGGTTTAGTTCTGACAATGCCACTAATACATCAGTTTACAATATGTATGGGATTACAGAAGGTTGTATTCACGTAACCATAAAAAAAATAGACCAGTCACTCGATACCCGTTATGGCGCCCCTATTGGGGTTCCGCTTGAAGGGGTAAAGCTATCCATTCTTGAACAGAATAATCTATCAAGTGCTGCAAGCGAAGGAGAGCTTTGTATCGGTGGTGCCGCTGTCGCAAAAGGCTATTTAAACAGTCGTCAATTAACAGAAACAAAATTTTTTGATAAAGACGGAACACGTTGGTTTAAAACAGGTGATTTGGTTAAGCGCGATGGCAATGATTATTTTTACCTATCCCGTATGGATCATGTGATCAAGATTAGGGGTTTTCGCTTGAACCTGGATGAAATTGAAGATTGTTTGCTGAGATTTGGTGGCGTAAAAAACGTATCTGTTAGCACCTACTCTTTGAGCTCCAATGACTGTCGACTAGTGGCTTTTTTAGTGGCTAACTCATCTGATATAAATTTGGAAAAACTTAAAGAACACGTTAAGCAAAAATTACCTAATTTTATGTTGCCTAGCGAGTTTGTTGTTTTGGAACAATTTCCATTAACGATAAATGGCAAAGTTGATATTAATAAGATGAAATTCGGGATCAGAAACACGGTTTCGCTCAGTTCGAAAAACATAAATAGTCTCGATTATTCGAAAAAAATTTCGAGAATTTGGGAAGGGGTGTTAGAAAAAAATCAAATTAATTTAGATGAATCTTTTTTTGATTCAGGCGGGGATTCATTGCTTTTGATTAAGCTTCAATATGAATTACAGCAGTGTTTTGGCTTTCGTGTTGAATTAATTGATTTAATTCGATATCCAACAGTTAAATTGTTTTCAAGTTATTTAGAAAGTCGTGAGAGAGCAAATGATAAATGTCGATGAGAAGCTTTCTGAGGTGTGGTGCGATATTTTGGGTAAGTTTAAGGTACAAGACACAGATAATTTTTATATTTGTGGCGGTAATGATTTTTTGACTCGCGCTTTACATAATAAAATAAATTCGATATTTTTGCTTAATTTGACAGTAGAGGATTTTATAAAAAATCCTCGTTTTTTTCAACAGAAAATACTAATTAAAAATTCTTTGGGCTACGAACAAAAAGACTGTTTTATACGGCTTAAAAAATCAAGTGAGGTCTCAGGCACATCTTTAGTTTTTGTGCATCCGCTTGGTGGGACGCTTTTTTCTTATAAACCATTAGTTGAAAAATTGAAGCAACGGAATGATGTTTTTGGTTTACAGGATCGTTTTTTGTCAGGAGACTATTCTGAATTTTCAAGCATAGAGGAGCAAGCCAGTTTCTATTGTGAAAAATTGCTTTCCAATCTGACTGCTTCTTCGGTGTTTATATTCGGTCATTCATCGGGTGGAACCATTGCTTATGAGATGGGTTTACAGTTGAAAAAAACCGGACTAAACGTTAAAAAAATTGTTATGTTTGATAGCTGGGTTGATATTCCAAACGAAATTAAAGTTCGAGAAAACTTTAAAATAATTATGGAAAGACAATTAAGCGTGTTACGCCCAGACGCTCAATTTAACGGTCGCTTCAATATAGATAACTGGATTGAGATCATATGGTCACGTATGGAGCTGTTGTTTCATTATAAGCCACAGCCATCCGCAGTGCCTGTGAAATTATTTGTTGCGAACAAACGAGTTGATGGATATGACCTCAATTTAGATGCTGCTGAGCAGTGGCAACCATATGCGCTGAATATGAAAATTACGCAAGTAAACGCAAATCATGAAAACATGCTGCATTTAGATAATCTCTCATATTTTATAGACGAGATTGAGACAGATTTAAGAAAAGAATAGTGATTGAAAGTTAATGGCTCCATGTTTAAACAATAAAATTGCTATCATCGGGATTGCGGGACAGTTTCCTAAGGCAAATGACATCAATGAATACTGGCGCAATTTGCTTGAATCAAGGGATTGTATTAGTCGCACTCCCACACAATTTTTATCACGGGATGGGTGGATTCATGCAAAAGGGACCTTAGCAGAAGCAGATTTATTTTCCGCTGAAACGTTTCGTTTCACTCCAAAGCAAGCAGAGATAACTGATCCTCAATTTAGGCTGTTTTTACAATGGGTGTATTATGCCTGGAATGACGCGGGTTACTCACCATTTCACTATTTAGGGAAAGTGGGCGTGTATGCAACATCAAGTACACAAGACAGCTATTATGAAAATCAAATAGCTAAAAATAAAAAATATCATACGGAAGAGCAACGTTATGAGCAGTTAATTCATAATGCCAGAGATTTTCTTGCTACTTTGGTAGCTTATAAGTTCAATTTCACCGGGCCCTGTATTAATTTTCAAACGGCGTGTTCAAGTTCACTTGTCGCAGCTAGCCAGGCTTGTGAGGACCTAGTAAAAGACAAATGTGATGTTGCTGTTGTTGGTGGTGTATCAATAACGTTCCCATTATTTCCTGGGTATTTTTATCAAAAAGGTATGATTTATTCGAGTGATGGTTTTTGCAGACCGTTTTCAGAGCAAGCAAATGGAGTGGTTCCTGGAAACGGCGGGGGCGTCATTCTATTGAAACGTCTTTCAAGTGCTATCGCGGATGGTGATTCTATTTATGCGGTTATTGAGGGTTATGCGATCAATAACGATGGAGCAAACAAATT
>JBGTHB010000008.1:0-2937 GCA_041746415.1 Coxiellaceae bacterium
TAAATGCGATTGCAGCCAATCAACATGCCGACATCATGGTACGTCATGTTAAAACACAAAATTTAAATGTCGTGGCCAGCGGTTATGCCAACATCGACATTTCAGGTGTGGTTGACGTTGCCGATGTGCAACAAAAAGAACACAGCCAGGTTAATATTAAGTGGGTTGATACAAAACGTTTATCGGCAAACATAAGTGGTCATTCCAGTTTGAAATTAGCAGGCACGACGAATTATTTTATTGGGCAAAGTTACAATAACGCACTTATTCAAGCGGAATATTTACGTGCTGGGCAAGCCTGGGTTAAGGCAAATAATCACTCTACTATTACTATTACGCCCATTCATTTATTATCAGCCTTTGCTGTTGCACATGCGAATGTGTATTACTATAAGCGTCCGCAAACACTGACCACGCACTCTGAGCAGTCGGGGAATGTGTTGCAAATGGCATGGCATGCTTAAATTAATGAGTCGTGGTGAGCACGCAGCAAGCGTAACAATCCATGTATAGGTGCTACTAAAAAACATCGGTGTATGGATGGCGACGCTCGTTCCTCGCTCGCCATGACAAGACTTTTTTCTGTCACCACAAGCACGCATAATTCTTTTCTGTCATTATGAGCGCGCACAATTTCTTTTTTGTCATCACGAGTGAGTCATCGAGCGTCGTGATCCATGTATAGGGGCTACTAAAAAACGCTTCAATACGATGCTAGCGCACTTCCTCAGGGCAGCTGGTTTTAATTTTCTTAATCTCATCATGTAACTCGCTTGCCGTAGTGCATGCTAATTTCATCATCAAGGTTTGCAAATAATAATGCTGCACTGTTCGCACTGTTAACCGCATTTTTTTAGCTAAATCGTTTAACGACTTATTTGCTTTCATAGCGGCGACTATTTGCAGCTCGCGTGCGTTGAGTGATGGCTTATCTTTGTTGGTCATATTTACCTCCTGTTAATCCAATAAATTACGAATACGCTTTAATTTTTCTTTTAATTCATAGCGTGAAGTGACGTTGAATTTTTGTTTGATGGTGGCAATGTAGAATTCCACCGTGCGACTCGATAAGCCTAGTATTGCCCCTATTTTTTTATAGGTGACACCTGTTTTTAAAAGCTGTAATGCAATATCGCGTTCGCGCTGGGTTAAATACAAATGGTTTTTTTTGCAGACGTAAAATCGTTTTACTTTACTGCGCTCGCCGTGTTTTCTCAGCTCATCTTTAGCATGAATACTTAAAGGCTGGCCTGTTAAATCCTTCCAAGGTTTCAGTAATGTCAGATTATGGAATGTAACAGGCGTCGCCTGGGTCTGCCTAAAACAATAAAAACACAACAAGCGGTTGTACTCTGACAGTGTGATGACATCTAAAGCGCCAGTCCCAAGAGCCGTGAGTTGCGTTAGGTCAATTTTGGTTTCTTGAGCAATCTGCACTAGATCCAACTCAAAGGTTTGAGTTAAATCCAGCAGCAGTTGCCGTGCCGCATTCGCTGGGGCCGCTAAGGAGTGCGTTACTAAATCTTTTGCTAACAACGACAGTTTTAATTTTTGTTCCTTGGTTATCATGTTCCTCTCCGTACTCACTAAACTCTGAAGACAGCATTATTTTGCAAATAGCCTTTTATTGACCAAATCGGGCGTGCATAATAAAGGCGGTTTTGAGACGGTAGGGGTAGTCATTAAAATGAAGTCGATCATTTCCACTTTATCTGCATACATTTCCGTTCTCCGTTTGCCGATCTAGGGCAGCGTTTGTTCTACCCTTAAGTCACTATGAAACCATGTTGGCATTACAGAGAAAATACACTTAAAAAGTTCTCAATTAAGCGCCATTATTATTGATCAAAAATAACGTTTACAAGTGAGCCTCCAAGTGTCTGATATGATTGGTAAAAATATAACTGGTGAGGCTAAAGACGTTGAAAATGAAGAGGATCTTCAGTGGGCAAATGCAGACAATAATGTCTTCTATGAGCATGTAAAAGCTAGCGGGCTTGCCGAGTTAGCTAAAAAAGCCGGATTAGAATCTTGTTGTGACCTACAAATACTACTGCCATTAATTAATAACGCCACATCAATTTTAGAAGTCGGTGCCGGTTACGGTAGAGTCATTGAATTTTTACTGGCGAATAATTATCGAGGGGAGATTACAGCGATTGAAAGAAGCGCTTCTTTATACGAACACCTAAAATCACATTACAAAAGTAACGCAGCGCTACTTAATATTGATATCTTTCAAAGCAATAAAATACCAGCTCGCTTTGATTTAATTTTATCTATGTGGCTAGGCATCGCTGACTTCTGTAGAGATGAGCAGCCAAAAATTATTTCAATACTGAAAAAATTGCTTGCACCAGGCGGTAAGTTAGTAATTGATACTATGCCAGATGAAACTAAGCTTCTTCAAAGCAAACAAATAGACAAAAAAACTTTTTTACTATGCGTAAATGGGAGTTCTGTGTATATTCGCAAGCCTCACGATGAAGATATCAGATCCTATGCAAATCAGGCTGGCTTTAGTCAGGTAGAGAGACGACATTATTTAACCACCACTAATCGTGAACGGGTGTTATATGTGCTTTCTTAACCTTGCTTAGCTTTTATTAGAGACTTTTATACAGCCTCTAATAAACGAGCACTTCCCCGGATATTCCTTATATTTTTTCCCACTGATTGTGGTTAAAAAACTTTTATCTTCTTTAAATATAACAGCGCTATCTTGCATTCCAGAATGAAGCTGAACATTATTATGAAAATAATCATAGCGTACATTTTCGAACAGATCTCCAAGCGCAGTTTGCGAAACGTTGAACTTATCAGATAATAGCTCTTTCTCGTATCTATTCATTAAACTGAGCACTTCATGAAGGTCAGTAATAAGATTCACTCTGCTTCTTGTGTTTTGTTTAAACTCGAAAGCAATCGGATGCCGCA
>JBGTHB010000009.1:0-10356 GCA_041746415.1 Coxiellaceae bacterium
GTTTATGCCAAACCTGCAGATCAATTATTTAACCGCATCATTATGAAATACATGATGCCAAATTATCATTTAACCGCTAATCAGGGGACGCACCATGTCAGCACTACTCGGTAAACTGTCGCTGCAATCTATTCCATTTCAGAATCCTATTATTATGGGTGCGGGCGCTTTTATGGCATTGATCGCTGTGGCGATTGTGGTGTTAATTACCTATTACAAAAAATGGGGTTATTTGTGGAAAGAATGGTTAATCACAACCGATCATAAAAAAATTGGCATCATGTATATTATTCTCGCCTTTGTGATGATGCTGCGTGGCTTTGCGGATGCCATTATGATGCGCTTACAACAAGCGTTGGCAGTCGGGCATTCTTACGGTTATTTACCGCCACATCACTTTAGTGAAATTTTTACCGCACACGGTGTCATCATGATTTTTTTCATGGCGATGCCGATGATGTTTGGTTTGCTTAATATCGGTGTGCCATTGCAGATTGGTGCGCGCGATGTGGCGTTCCCTTATATGAACTCAGTGAGTTTATGGTTAACGGTTGCTGGCGCCATGTTAGTTAACATTTCTTTAGTGGTGGGTAAATTCGCTGCAACAGGTTGGTTAGCATATCCACCGCTTTCAGGCATTGTGTACAGTCCTGGTGTGGGCGTGGATTATTATATTTGGGCGTTGCAGATTTCGGGTATCGGCAGCTTGCTGTCGGGGATTAATTTTATCGTCACTATTTTAAAATTGCGCGCGCCTGGTATGACGTTAATGAAAATGCCGGTGTTTGTGTGGGCCGCGTTGTGCGCCATGATTTTGGTTATTCTCGCTTTCCCCATTTTAACGGCGACATTAGCCATGTTATTTTTGGATCGTTTTATGGGAATGCATTTTTTTACTGCCGGTCATGGTGGTAATGCCATGATGTATATCAATCTAATTTGGGCGTGGGGTCATCCAGAAGTATATATTTTAATTCTGCCCGCATTTGGAGTTTTTTCAGAAGTCACGGCCACATTTTGTAAGAAAAAATTATTTGGTTACACCAGCATGGTGTGGGCAACAGCAGCGATAACAGTATTATCATTTGCGGTGTGGCTGCATCACTTTTTTACCATGGGTGCAGGCGCAAATGTAAACGCGTTTTTTGGTATTGCCACTATGATTATTGCCATACCCACCGGCGTTAAAATTTTCAATTGGCTGTTCACCATGTACCACGGCAAAATTACGTATTCATTGCCAATGCTGTGGACGTTGGGATTTATCGGCACCTTTACGGTGGGAGGCATGACTGGGGTGTTAATGTCTGTGCCGCCAGTGGATTTTCAATTGCATAACAGCTTGTTTTTAGTTGCGCATTTTCACAATGTTATTATTGGTGGTGTCGTATTCGGTTATTTAGCAGGCGTGACGTATTGGTTTCCTAAAATGTTCGGCTTTAAGCTCGATGAAAAATGGGGTCGACGTTCGTTTTATGGTTGGGTAATTGGATTTTTTGTGGCGTTTATGCCGCTGTATGTGTTGGGTATGAAAGGGATGACGCGTCGTATGTATCATTATGGTGCCGCAACTGGCTGGCATCCATGGTTAGTAGTGGCTGCGATTGGGGCTGCGATTATTGCGTGTGGCATTGCGTGCCAAGTGATCCAAGTGATTGTGAGTATTCGCAAACGCAATGAATTGCGTGACACCACAGGTGATGCGTGGGGTTGGGGACGTACTTTAGAATGGTCGTTGCCATCACCGCCGCCATTTTATAATTTTGCCCATATACCGCACGTCGATAGTTTGGATGCGTTTTGGCAGCAAAAACAAGCCATCGCCAACGGTGAAGCCCCAGCGCGTTTAGCTTATCAAGATATTCATATGCCGAAAGATACTTCGGTTGGTTTTATTATTGGTATGACGTCATTGGTATTCGGTTTTGCGTTAACTTGGCACATTATGTGGCTAGTGTTTGCCTGTTTAATTGGTATTGCGGTTGCGATCATCGTCCGTTCGCTTAATCCGCAGCCCGATTATTATGTGAAAGCAGCCGACGTAGAGCGAATTGAAAGAGCAGCGCGTCAACAACCACAACAGTGAGCGGTGCTGTTTCTCAACGGTAATATGTGGATCCAACGACGACTATTAAAGAGGGTGTGTAATGTCAGAGCACGTTTTAGTAACTGAAAATGCCCACGTGGAGCATCACCATGATGCGGACGTGGTGGATGTATTTGGTTTTTGGGTTTACATTTTAACCGACTGCGTTTTATTTGCGACGTTGTTTGCGGCTTATGCCGTGTTGCATAACAATACGTTTGGCTCACCTGGTATTCGCCAATTGGTGAGTTTGCCTTATGTGCTCGCTGAAACATTATTTTTATTAGCGTCAAGTTTTACCTATGGTTTAGCGATGTTAGCGCTTTATAAAGGTAAAGCAGCGCAAGTGCGAGGGTGGTTGATCATCACCTTTTTTTGCGGCTTATCGTTTGTTGCCATGGAAGTGAATGAGTTTGTTCACATGTACATGGAAGGACATTCGTGGCATGTCAGTGCGGCGTTATCTGCCTTTTTTACCTTAGTTGGTACGCATGGATTACACGTATCAATTGGTTTGTTGTGGATGTTGATCATGATAGTGCAGATTTCGGTGTTTGGTATTACCAAAGGTACCAGTCGTCGTTTGATGTATTTGGGTTTATTCTGGCATTTTTTAGATATCGTGTGGATTTTTGTTTTCACCATCGTTTATTTAATGGGGGCGGCATAATGGCTGAGCATAATGATATTGCCACAAAATACGGCACTGGTCGTAAAACACTTAAATCGTACCTGTATGGTTTGGGCTTGTCTTTATTGTTGACGTTTAGTGCTTTTTATTTGGTTGGTCAGCATGTGTTGGCAAGTCGCATTCACACTATTGCTGTATTGGTTGTGTTAGCTATTGCGCAGTTATTCGCACAAGTGACGTGTTTCTTGCGCTTTAATACCAGTCCTGAAGGGCGATGGAATACCATGCCATTTATCTTCACCATTTTTATAGTGGTAATTTTGGTTGGCGGTTCGATGTGGATTATGTGGAATTTGAATTATTATATGATGCATTAATTTGCTTTATTTTTATTGACACACGATTTCACCTGCTTTTTTATAAAATCATTTATAAAAACATGTTTTATAATCAATGCGTTAGTGCATCGAATTCAGTTTTCCTTAAGGCAAATATGCTATATATGTGTTGCGTTTAGACGCTATGCCAGGTGGAAGGATCGACTAGCAAATTTTTTAATTTAACTGGGTTTTAAGTAGGCTGGGGTGCACATTCGTGCGAGATAACCATGTTTATGACTATGTTGTTATAGGAGCAGGTGTCGCGGGTAC
The DNA here is from genome assembly GCA_041746415.1 of Coxiellaceae bacterium. GTDB lineage: Bacteria > Pseudomonadota > Gammaproteobacteria > Coxiellales > Coxiellaceae > JBGTHB01. The sequence goes on from JBGTHB010000009.1 coordinate 3,368, forward strand.
TCTTGCGGTTGAGGCGCTGCGCAATCAGTTTCCTCGTGCCAAAATAGCTCTTGTCGAGCAAGGCAAAGAAATAATGCCGTCTGAATCCACTACGATGAATTCTTGTGGCAAGCTTCATTTAGGCCCTCATTACCACGACTTGGAGACAGCGCAGGCGCTTTTAGAAAGCACTATGTCAATTGCGGCGGATTCGTCACAGCTTATTTTAGATATTGATAATGATGATGCGCCCACTCGCCATGGTGAGCATTACTTTATGAGTAACTCGCTATTTCCAGTTGAAGAGGCATTGAAAAATCTTGATGATTTGAAGGCGCATTATCGCAAAACACTTCTAACTTACCCTGCTGCGGCACAACTCAGAATTAAAAAAGTGCTGGGTGAGCCAAATGATTTTTACACAGTATTAGAACCCAAAGACTATCCACATATTGCAGCTAAAATACCTTTTGTTCGCAGTGATGGCACAACAGAAGAAATTTTTGTTAAGGCTGCGGTTAGAACAAATGAACCACAAATTGATCTCACAGCTTTAGCAAAACATTTCAGAGAAAAATTCGCGGGGGACGAAAAAACGTATTTACGTTTTGATAAGCCGGTTGAACGCGTGCAACCTTGTGAAAAAGGATATGAAATTATAGTTGGCGGTGAAGTATTATGTACGGCTACCAACAAGGTAGTGAATTGCACTTGGGCTAATATAGAGACGCTCACGCCTCCCACTGAAGAAAAGTCACAAACCAGTGGGGTTGTCACCAATCGTGTAAAAGTGGCTATTAAGGTAAAGCTGCATCCAGAACTAATAAATGTTAATACCGGCACATTTTCGACTGGTTTATATATGTCATTTACTAATAACGGTGATGGCACAGCACAACTCACTTATGAGTGTGTCACCAATGCCGGGAAATACCCAGCGGGAAGTCCACTGAAAATGCTTAGTCCTGAGCTAGGTGATTTATTAACTCATCCACTTAACCCAAATGATGGCAAAGGAAAGAAAATAGCCGAAGCTATTTTAAAAGGTTGCGCAGCCTATATTCCTAATCTTAAGAAAGTAAATGGAGTAATGTGCATACAGGTAGGTACCGTAAGAGTGCCAGGTGAACTGCCTCAAAACTACTTAAGCGATCCAAAAAGCCAACACCATATGCGTGAAGCACGTTGTGTCGAACAGGTTAATTCTCACTTTTTCAATTTTGAAGCGACGAAGTTGGTTCATGCTTGGCCTGCTGCTAAGTATTTGGTTCATGTGTTTAGGTTGCTCTCAGTTGTTTTCCCTAGCAGTCAAGATGAGCAAGCCACGAAAGATTTTATAAACTCAGGTGCCCCAGAGTCGAAAATGGCCCTGCTTAGACAATTACTTGTTTTGTTTGCCGCATCGAAAAAAGCAAGTCATGGAGTTGAGCAAAAGAAAAGTCAGGAAGCAGGAGAGACAGTATTTTTGTTAGACGGATTAGCAACTGATCCGGATTCAACTACTACAACAGCAAGAGTGCAAAATGATGAAGAGCAAAAAGAAGTAGAGCAAAAAGAAGTAGAAGAAGATACAGACTGGGATGGAATAATGACACCGCCAGTCAGCCCCTCCTCATTTTTTGGTTCACCAGCAAATAAAGCAAGATCTGCTGCTGGGACAACAGAACCAAGTAGTCCCGTTTCATCAGTTGGAGGTTTTAGTGATGCTTCACTGACACCGTCTAATTCGACTCCTTATAACAGCCTCCCTGGATCGCCTGCCGCTGCACCTTCTGTACGCCATCATCCACGTCGCTCAACCTCATCAGGGTTACTACCACTATTCAATATTGGAAATGCTGCTGTAAGTGATAATGAGGTAAGCCCACCTCGATCTTTATTGTTACCCCCAGCAAACCCAGCGCAACCAAAAGTTGTTATAGGTGGGACGCTGACTACACCTACACAGCATTCGCAACGACAAAGAGAAGCACCAGCTGGTAAGCCATATGGTAGTATGTTGTTTGCGCCGCCTCCAAAAAATGGCCAGCCTGCAGCAGCAAGCTTTAATGCCAAAGGAACAACAAAGGGTCCTACTGTAAATGGATGATAAAAAAAAGGTTATTGATTACTCACTGTTGTTAGCGGAAATCTGTGACAACATCCCTTATTATGTTTTTTGGAAAGACCGTCATTTAGTGTTCCGCGGTTGTAATAAATTATTTGCGCGTCAATTTGGGTTTCAAAGCGCAAAAGAGATTATTGGTAAAAAAGATGCTGATTTCCCGTGGCCTGAGTCGTTACGGCAAAAATACAATCGCGATGATATTAATGTTATAAAAACGGGTGAACCGTTATTAAATATTGAAGAATCGCAAACGCAATCCGATGGTTCTATTCGCACCGTGTTAGTAAGCAAGACACCATTTTATAATGCAGCAGGAGAAATTGATGGTGTGTTAGGTTTTTACACGGATATCAGTGAGCGCAAACGCGCTGAAAAAGAATTGAAAGTCGCTAAAGAAAAAGCAGAATTAGCAGTGCGCGCTAAAAATGAATTTTTAGCCAATATGCGTCATGATTTTCGCACGCCGTTCACAGGGCTTTATAGCATGACAGAACGCTTATGGCAGACAGAAAATGACCCGGAGCGTAAAGAACTGCTGAAATTGGTATTTCAATCCGCCAAGATTTTATTAGATCAGCACAATGAGATTTTTGAATTTATTCAAGCCGAGGAAGGTGCGTTGCCTGTATTGGATAAGCAATTCAGTTTGAATGATTTAATCGAGAAAGTAATTAAAATTCATCAACCGCCTGCGAATGAAAAAGGATTGCAGCTTGGCTGTCATGTCCAAGACAATGTGCCCATTTTTTTAGTCGGAGATGAGTTTCGTGCGGAACGCATTTTAATGAATCTGCTCTCAAATGCAATTAAGTTTACTGGTGAAGGATCGGTAGAGTTATTTGTGAGTGTGCATCCGATCAGTGAAAACAAGTCCATGTTTGAGTTTTTGGTTAAAGATACCGGCATCGGTATGCCTAAAGAAAAAATTGATATGATCTTTGAGAAATTCAGTCGTTTGAATAATGCGCCTACTACTCCATATAAAGGAAAAGGGTTGGGTCTGCGTATCGTTAAACAATATTTAGATGAATTAGATGGTGAAGCATCTGTTGAAAGCGTACCAAATCAAGGCACTGAATTTAAATTGCTTATTCCGTTTAAACTTTCCAAAGCTAATTTAATCAAATAACAAAGTTATTGATCACTCATCACTTCTAACGTCCCATATGCAATGACCATTTGTGAAATAGCAATGGTGTTACCATCATTTTTTAAGTCAGTTCCTGTAATTTTAGTGGGGTAAGCATTGTTTAGGCGGTACGTTATACCGTTAAAATGAATATAGAAAGTGGAAGTACCGACGCTGTTTTCGGTAATGGCATTATACCATTGCCAAGTTTCGGTGCTGTTGACGATAAGACCATTATAAAGAGAAATAGTTCCATTATGTAAAATTGGCATTTTAATAGCAGCGAGATCCGTGCTACCAGTTCCTGCAGCAGTCATTCTTGGTAAATAACCGCTACCGATATTTTCAACCTTCTGAAAATTAAGCACGATGTTGTTAGCGCTATCTTGCACTTCAATTGCCAGGGCACTGTTCATCAAGATAAAGCTTACTATAACCACTACAATTTTATTAAAACGCATAAATCGGCACCTATTAATTTACATAGTTCAATTATAGCAGTGCGAGAGGAAGTGATTATTACACGGGGAAGGAAATGGTCGGGGTGACAGGATTTGAACTTGCGGCCCCTGCCTCCCGAAGGCAGTGCTCTACCAGGCTGAGCTACACCCCGAATCATTATTCTTTAGCTTATGGATTGAAATCGGCAATAACGGCCAAGCTTAAACATAAAAACTAATTAATATTCTCTATGCAGCACAAAATCAGTTAATTGTAACAGTGCTTTTTTAAATGGTGATTCGTTAATATTATTCAGTTGTGAGTTTGCTTTAGCAATAAATTCATAAGCAATGGCGGCACAGTTTTGCAGGGCATTGGTTTCAGTGAGAATAGTCAACACTGCACTAAGCTGATTTTTGTCGGCTGTTTGAATAGCGTGACGCAAAATAACTTGCTGGGCCGGGGTTGCATTTTTTAATGCCATAATGATGGGCAAAGTGGTTTTACCTTCACTTAAATCATCACCTAAATTTTTGCCGAGCTGTTGTTGTTTAGCGCTGTAATCTAATACATCGTCAATAATTTGAAATGCCATACCCAGTTGCCAGCCAAATAGGCGCAAGTTTTCACGCGCCTTAATATCATTGGTGGCAATAATCGCGCCGATTTCCGCTGCAGCGGCATAAAGCTCAGCTGTTTTGCCGCTAATGACATCAAAATAATCTTGTTCTGAAATATCAGGGTTAGTGGTGAGTGAAAGTTGTAATATTTCCGCTTCAGAAAGACGGTTAGTGGCGTTGGCTAGCACTCGCATAACGGGAACATTGCTGCGGCGGGCGAGAATTTGAAATGCTCTAGAATAGAGAAAATCACCGACTAACACTGCCGCTGTGTTATCCCAAATGGCGTTTACAGTGGCTTCACCGCGACGTTGGGTGGAATGGTCAATCACGTCATCGTGTAACAAAGTGGCGCTGTGAATGAACTCAATAACGGTGGCCAGTTCAAGGTGTTCGGTGCCCTCGTTATAACCTAAACAGCGCGCGGCTAACAGCACCAGCCGTGGTCGCAAACGCTTGCCGCCACTGCCAATAAGATGGGTGGCTATGGTTTTGATCAGAGGCACACGCGAGTCGATTTCGCTAAGCAATAAGGCATCGGTTGCGGCTAAGTCGTTGGCAATTGGATCTTGGGTTATTGCGGCTAATGTGCTGTGGGGCATGAGGTTATGCCGCTCCTATTACTTGGTGTGATAACGAATGACGGCCTATCGTATGTGGCTAGTCAGGGCTTGTCAATCCAGGAGAGATTGCGTAGAATGGCCGATCTTTATGGTTTCCAATTGAAGGGGCGTTAGCATGTACGCAGTAATAAAAAGCGGTGGGAAGCAATACCGCGTTGAAGTGGGTCAAGTGCTTAAGCTGGAAAGCTTAGAAGTTGAAGCTGGCAACAAAATTGATTTTTCAGATGTATTGATGGTAGCAAATGGTGATGACATTCAAGTTGGCGCGCCATTAGTGGAAAAAGCCACAGTAACAGCAGAAGTAGTTGAACATGGCCGTGGTGACAAAGTGCGAATCATTAAATTCAAGCGACGTAAGCACCATATGAAAACACGTGGCCACCGTCAAAATTACACAACCGTTAAAATCACAGACATCAAGTCATAATTTTGGAGTGAAACAATGGCACATAAGAAAGCCGGTGGTAGTACACGTAACGGCCGCGACTCAAATCCTAAATACCTTGGCGTAAAACGTTTTGGTGGCCAAGCAGTTCAAGCAGGCAACATCATTATTCGTCAACGTGGTACGCGCACACATGCTGGTAAAAACGTTGGCATAGGTCGTGATCATACCTTGTTTGCATTAACGGATGGCAAAGTGTTTTTTACCCGACGCGGTGCACACCATCGTCAATTCGTAGATATATTGCCAACAGAATAAGTTTATTTAGTTTGATACACTAAACCCCGCCCAAAGCGGGGTTTTTGGTAACTCCCCAGCTTATGGATTGAAATTGGCAATAACGGCCAATCTTGAACGTAAAATTCTCCTCAAGATGCTCAGGTACTCAATGTACATTGCGCGTTTTCGTCAATTCTGCGTTCAATCTTGTTTCGTTTGCCAATTCGGCAATCCTCTTCATCGGTGCCTGAGTAGTTATAATTGGCCAGTGCGAAATTCTTTTAAGCGAGTAATGTAATGAAGTTTGTTGACGAAGCGACCATTAAAATCAAAGCGGGGAACGGTGGTAATGGTTGTGCCTCATTTCGGCGTGAAAAATTTGTGCCTTTTGGTGGGCCAGATGGCGGCGATGGAGGGCACGGCGGCGATATTATTTTTAAAGCCGACAATAATTTAAATACGTTGGTGGAGTTTCGTCATAGACGCAAATTCAATGCGGATAATGGTCGCCCGGGTGAGGGCAGTCAATGTTCGGGTAGAAGCGGCGAAGATTTAACAATTACCGTACCTGTGGGCACCATGATTTTTGATGCAGAAACGGGCCAGTTGATAGGTGATTTAGCAGAAAATCAGCAAGTGTTATGTGTAGCAAAAGGCGGCAGAGGGGGATTGGGTAATGTGCATTTTAAAACGTCCACCAATCGCGCGCCACGTAAAATTATTCCAGGTCGCCCCGGTGAAGAACGCGAAGTGCGATTGGAGTTAAAACTGCTAGCCGATGTGGGTTTGTTGGGTTTGCCCAATGCGGGAAAATCCACATTAGTCCGCGCGGTGTCAAATGCCACACCAAAAGTGGCGGATTATCCTTTTACCACTCTGCACCCGAGTTTGGGTGTAGTGCGTATTGATGAAACCAACAGTTTTGTTATTGCTGATATTCCAGGCTTGGTTGAAGGTGCAGCAGAAGGCGTAGGGTTAGGTATTCAGTTTTTGAAGCATCTTGGTCGTACGAGTGTGTTGCTGCACGTGATTGATGTATTTGGTACAGACGGTGTGGGACCAGTGGAGGCGTTTGAAAAGATCAGCGAAGAAATTAAAAAATTCGATGAGTTGTTGGCAAATAAACCGCGCTGGTTGGTGTTAAATAAAATAGATCTTATACCGCATGAGCAACGACAACAAATAGTCGCAGACGTAGTAGAAAACATTAAATGGCAAGGTCGAGTATTTGTCATTTCAGCTGTTAACCGTGAAGGCACTCAGCAATTGTGTCAGCAGGTAATGCAGGATTTATTATTGCAGCGCGAAAACAGCAAATGACTAGCTTATGGGTTGAAATCGGCAATAACGGCCAATCTTGAACGTAAAATTAGCCTCAAAATGCTCATGTACAATGTGTACACTCTGCTTTTTCGTTAATTTTACG
>JBGTHB010000010.1:0-11245 GCA_041746415.1 Coxiellaceae bacterium
CAGCAATTTTAACCAGTCTTGCGTTGTTAGGGCGTTCACGTTGGCGTGAACCATTGTCAAATGAAAGAGCTGGGAAGCTGTATTTTTTTGTCTTAGCTTATGGTTTTATCCACATCTTTTCTATAAATCCACGTGTTAGTAGCTTAGATGGCCGTGGGCAGGTTGCCGCACTTTTTTCAGCGGTATTAAGTGCAGCATTAATACGTATGGCTTATCGTCCACAAGAGCGACAACCGGAAATGCAACATGCTGCTAGATAATTTAACTAACAAGCGTGTTTTGGTTCGCGAAGATTTAAATGTACCATTGAAAAATGGCGAAATTACCAATGACGAGCGCATTCAGCGCGCGTTGCCCACCATCCAAAAATTAGTAAAACAAAATGCAGCGATCATTTTGATGTCTCACTTAGGGCGTCCACAAGAAGGTGAGTTTGATCCGAAATTATCGTTAGCGCCAGTTGCTGAGCGTTTGTCCGAGTTATTAAATCAAGCAGTGCCTTTAATTAAAGAATGGCAACATGGAATGGATGTAAAGCCAGGTCAGGTGGTGCTGTTAGAAAACGTGCGTTTCAATGCAGGTGAAAAAAACAATTCAACCGCGTTAGCAAAACAATACGCCGCGTTGTGTGACGTATTTATGATGGATGCGTTTGCTACAGCGCATCGCGCTGAAGCATCCACCGTTGGTGTAGCACAATATGCTAAACAAGCTATTGCCGGGCCGTTGTTGCAATCCGAATTAACTGCGCTGGCGAATGTGATGAAAAATCCAGAGCGCCCAGTGGTTGCTATTATTGGCGGTTCAAAAGTGTCAACCAAATTTGAATTGCTCGATTCATTAATTGAAAAAGTGGATGTATTAATTGTTGGTGGGGGTATTGCCAATACATTATTAAAAGCCGAAGCAGTGCAAGTTGGAAAGTCATTGTACGAACCAGATTGGGTTGCCCGCGCTAAAAAACTATTGCAAAAAGCACACAGCAAAGAAGTGCTGCTGCCGCTGCCAGTTGACGTTGTGGTGGCAAAAAGTTTTGATGATGCTAAAAACGCTAAAACAATTGCAATTGATGCCATAACTGCAGACGATTGTATTTTTGATATTGGTCCTAACACCATTCAGCAATACGTGGCATTGATTCACCAAGCAAAAACACTTATTTGGAACGGTCCAGTGGGTGTGTTTGAAATTGCTGAGTTTGCTGCTGGCACGCAAAGTGTGGCAACAGCGATTGCGGCTACTGCTGCTTATAGCGTGGCCGGCGGGGGTGATACTTTAGCAGCTTTGTCGCAATTCGGTATTCACGATAAGATGTCCTATATTTCAACAGGAGGCGGCGCCTTTTTAGAATTCTTAGAAGGTCGAAAACTTCCCGCCGTCGCCATACTGGAGCAACGACAACATGAATCATGATCCTTTACACCAAGATCGACGCACAAAAATTATTGCTACATTAGGCCCAGCTACGGACGCAGTGGAAAAACTGATGGAGTTGTTTGATGCCGGCGTTAACATGGTGCGCTTGAATTTTTCGCATGGCTCGCATGCCGAGCACAAACAACGCATTGAAATGGTGCGTGAAGCAGCGAGTAAATCAAATCGTATTATTGGTTTGCTGGGCGATTTACAAGGCCCAAAAATACGTGTGGCGAATTTTAAAAATGGCAAAGTGCAATTAAAAAAAGGTGATGTGTTTACGCTGGATGCCGATTTAGGTGATGAAGTGGGTGATGAAACGGCGGTGGGGATTGATTATAAAGAACTGCCTCGCGACGTAAAAAAACAAGATGTGCTGTTGCTGGATGATGGTCGCATTCAGTTAATAATTGATAAAGTCGATGGCAATAAAATTATTTGTAAAGTGTCAGTGGGCGGCAAACTTTCTAATCACAAAGGCATTAATCGTTTGGGTGGTGGTTTGTCGGCACCGGCGTTAACCGATAAAGATATTGATGATCTTCAATTTGCATTAAAACAAAAAGTGGATTACGTCGCCGTGTCATTCGTGCGCCATGCTCGTGATGTGCAAAAAGCACAAGATTTAATTTCCGCTTACAAAGGTGATGCCGGCGTCATTGCTAAAATTGAACGCATTGAAGCGGTGAAAAATATCGAAGAAATTATTCAAGCGTGTGATGGCGTGATGGTGGCACGTGGTGATTTGGCGGTGGAAATTGGCGATGCTGAAGTGCCTGGGGTGCAAAAGCGCATTATTCATATGGCGCGCACATTAAATAAACCCGTCATTACCGCAACACAAATGATGGAGTCGATGATTTCATCGCCCGTCCCCACTCGTGCTGAGGTGTCGGATGTGGCCAACGCGGTGATTGATTATACCGATGCGGTTATGTTATCCGCTGAAAGTGCTGTTGGTGATTATCCAATTGAATCCGTAGCGGCAATGGCGCGAACGTGTTTAGCAGCGGAACAACAGCCACGTTCACAGATTTCGCATCATCGCTTAGAGTCGCACTTTGAGCGCATTGATGAAGCGATTGCTATGGCTACGATGTATACCGCTAACCATTTAAATATTGAGGCGATTATTTCGCTAACGGAGTCGGGTAAAACCGCGCTGTGGATGTCGCGCATTCGTTCGGCGATTCCAATTTATGCGTTATCACGTTATTACAAAACACTGGGACGATTAACTTTATATCGTGGCGTGCACCCTTTGTTTTTTGACCCAACGCAATGCACGCGTGACGATGTTAATTCCAAAGCCGTTGAAGCCACTAAACAATTTTGCAAACTCAGTGATGATGATTTGGTTATTTTAACGAAAGGCGATCACATGGGTATTGGCGGTGGCTCGAATGCCATGAAAATTTTGCAAGTGGGCAGTGTGATTTAACTGCTTATACCCATTCTACTAGGTTATTTTGTTAGCATTGGCCACACAGCTCGTGTTACAGCGGCAATCACATCATCACGCATGGGGGCGTCCTTTTTCTGTTGAGTAAAATAAATTGCTAACACGATTTTTTGTCCTGATGGTCCCCAAATAATCCCAACGTCATTGGTCGTGCCATAAGCACACGTCCCCGTTTTATCACCCACTCGCCAAGCGTTTGGGGTACTCGCACGAATTCGTTTGCTTCCTGTTTTACTGTTTATCAGCCATGTTTTTAGTAAGTGACGTTGTGTTGCTGCCAAGGCGTGACCTAAAACCAATTTTTGTAAACTGTCGCCCATAGCAAAAGGAGTGGTGGTATCACGCCAATCGCCTGGAATGGCGGTATTGAGTGCGGGTTCCCAGCGATCAAGTCTAAAACCAGGATCACCGATGCGGCGAGCAAAAGCAGTCACACCTGTAGGGCCTGCTGTTTGCCTCATCAATAAATTAATAGCCGTATTATCACTCAGGGTAATAGCCGCTTTACTTAAAGCAAAAATACTCATTCCAGTAGTAACATACTTTTTAGTTGTTGGTGAGCCAGCAATTAAATCCGATTTTTTATAATAAATTCTTTGTTGCAAAAATGTTGGCTCCGCCATGCTTTTTTTCAAAATGGCCGCCACGCCCATCACTTTGCTTGTACTGCACAGCGGAAAACGTTCATTGGCGTGATATTGAATCGTGTGATGGTTGCCAGTATTAATTGCGTACACACCCAGTTTCCCATGTGCCGAGGATTCAATTATCGCTAACTGTTTTTGTATTGGGGTATCGTTATTTGCTTTAGCGACGCCTGTTGATAGCCAAGCGAAAGTAATAACCAGCATGATTAAGCGCATCGAGTTAACTCCACAATGCGGCAAAGGGTACAGCAAAGAGATGAACCAAAATAGGGGGCTGTTATGGTCCGTCCAATCGTTATTACAACCCCGTCCAAATGATATTACAAATCTAGAACTTACTGAAAAATAAGTATTTTCACCAAAATCAAGTTCTTATCCATCACGCTGAGTCGAAAGCGTTTAAAGCCACAACGCCTATAATTAGGCATATCGGTTTAAGGAGAAAAAAATGAGCTTAGGGTTGCGCAACTTAATGATTTTAGCGGCTTTTGGTTTAGTCAGCGTGAGCGCGGTGGCGGATAACAGCACAAGCTGGCAATGTGAGCAGGCGAGTAACAGCAACACCATTAAATCGAACAATTGTGAAAGCACTTGCAAAAGCAATGGCATGGCGTTCAAGGGTGACGTGAACTACGACATTAATTTTATTGAAAGCCGTTGCGTAGTTACCTGCAATAATTCCAGTGGTGATTGTCAAAATTGGACCGCCTGTGGTTGTGTGCCCCCCAAGGATCAAACCGAAAACGATAACAACGATGGGTTAACGGGTGATGCTGAGCAGGATTCCACACAAGAAATGGAAAGCGATGACAACCAAAACAGCATCGAAAATCAAGGTGCGGATACGCTCGACTGATTGGTTACTTATACGGATTGTGCTATCGTTTCGCCATCTTAGTTTTTTTCAAGGAGAACACGATGGCGCTTATTTCCCTAAGACAATTACTCGATCACGCCGCTGAACACGGTTATGGTGTGCCCGCATTTAATGTGAATAACTTGGAACAAATGCGCGCTATTATGCAGGCGGCAGATAAAACCAATAGCCCTGTTATTGTGCAAGCTTCTGCTGGCGCCAGAAAATACGCCGGTCCCACATTTTTACGCGCATTGATGATGGCAGCCGAACAAGAGTGGCCGCACATTCCATTGTGTGTGCACCAAGATCATGGCGCTTCACCGGCGGTGTGTCAGCGTTCGATTCAATTGGGTTTTACGTCGGTGATGATGGACGGTTCGTTAGAGGCCGACATGAAAACACCATCCAGTTTTGAATACAATGTCACCGTGACAAAATTAACCACACAGATGGCGCACGCTTGCGGTGTTTCTGTGGAAGGTGAATTAGGTTGTTTGGGTTCATTGGAAAGCGGCATGGCAGGTGATGAAGATGGTTCAGGTGCCGAAGGAAAATTATCAAAAGAACAGTTATTAACGGATCCAGAGCAAGCCGCCGATTTTGTCGCAAAAACAAAAGTAGACGCACTCGCTATTGCTATTGGCACCAGTCATGGTGCGTATAAATTTAAACGCCCGCCGACTGGTGAAGTGTTGTCAATCAAACGCATTAAAGAAATTCATGCGCGTATTCCGAATACGCATTTGGTGATGCACGGTTCTTCTTCAGTGCCGCAAGAATGGTTAAAAGTGATTAATGAATTTGGTGGTGAAATTCCTGAAACGTATGGGGTGCCGATTGAAGAAATTCAAGAAGGTATTCGCCATGGTGTGCGTAAAATTAATATTGATACCGATTTGCGTTTGGCTTCAACCGGTGCCATTCGTCGTTACCTAGCAACACATCCTGCTGAATTTGATCCGCGTAAATATTTAAGTGAAACCATTAAAGCCATGCAAGCCATTTGTGAAGAACGTTACGAACAATTCGGCACTGCCGGGCAGGCGCATAAAATTATTCCGTTATCCTTGGAAAAAATGACAGCGCGTTATTTGGCGGGTGAATTAAACCCAAAAATAAATCAAGCTGGCCAAAGTAATGGTATGCAAGCCTAGTGATTCTTTTTTCGTCGTCGCGAGCGTGGCTTTGAAACCCAACTGAGTTTTTACATCTTCAAACTTTAGTTTAAGTTAAGTGTTCGGTTAATGTTTGCCGCAGTTTTAAGTTCTTGACGAGATACCATTAACGAGGCCACGTTTTGTGCTAAAGCTATTGTTATCATCGAGAAAAAAATTGGCGCAGCAGCGGTTTTTTTGGCGACGAATAAACAAGCAAGCGCTGCGGCATCTGCAATACCATAACCAATTGCGCTTAATTTAGGCTTAGTAAAACACTGGTCTGGGCTGCGAGTCACTAACGGTTCGATAATTTTTGCTGCAAAAAACAAGCCAACAGTAGCGATGGCAATATTGTTGGTGAGTTCAGCATAATTATCTTGGCTTGTTGCTTTTAATGCAATAAGCGCTGCTTCTATAAAAAATAAAGCGGAGCGGACAAGGATACTTGGCATTAAAAATCGTGCGTTTAAACTTAGTGCGTTGGCTTCATTTTCATTTTTTATTTCTTTATCGCTCACAGGGAGATAAGTGCGTGGCATATCCATATTTTTTTCCTTGTCATTAGTAAATAGGTGAGGAATTGTAGCGATAAAGCAGCAACCGTCAAAGGTTTTTTATTTTAAACAGGCTCTAAGGATAAATTCGCATTTTTGCTTAAAGAAGGTATAATGCCGCTTCCATGGAAACGATTAATTATCAACAGACACGCTATTTAACCAGTGTTGCTGACATCAAAGATTTACCCAAAGACAATGGCAAAGAAGTGGCGTTTATTGGCCGTTCCAATGCCGGTAAATCCAGCTCCATCAATGTGGTTACGGGCATTAAAGGCTTAGCGCGCACCAGTAAAACACCTGGTCGCACGCAAATGATTAATTATTTTGAAATTGATGCCGGGCGACATTTAGTGGATTTGCCAGGTTATGGCTACGCTAAAGTGCCACGACCCATGCGCGCGCGCTGGACAGACAACATAAATCAGTATCTCGAAACGCGACAATCTTTACGTGGTTTGGTGTTGGTGATGGACATTCGCCATCCACTGCGCGAACAAGACGGCCAGATTATTGAATGGGCTTATGAATGTGGAGTGGCAGTACATGTGCTGTTAACCAAGGCAGATAAACTCACGCGTCAAGCGATGCAAAAAACGTTGTCGCAAGTGCAGACCGAATTAGCGCCCGTTAAAGAATTAGTAAGCGTGCAGGTTTTTTCATCTCATAATCGTTTAGGATTAGATGAAATGCGCGAATTACTCAACGGTTGGTTTGATAAAGACGGATTGTCTTAATAACGACAACAAGTTGATATTGCCGCTACACCGGTATGCCATGTTATGCTGTTGGCATGTCGCGACCAACCTACACCAAAAATGAAGTAACCAGCTGGCCGGTTCCCAATTACTGGGATTTTGCAGCATTATTGTTTGTCATCGCTATTATTGCCCTTTTGGGTTGGGGCGCCAGTGCTATGCTGGGTAATTTTGATGTTGGGCAGTCTATTCCTATTTCTCTTTCGCCAAGCCATTTGCCGTATTATGCCTTGCGGTCGGTGTTGCGTATGTTTATTGCGCTACTGCTTTCATTGTTGGTGACCTTTATTTTTGGTACTTGGGCTGCGAAATCACGCCAAGCGGAACGCTTGATTATCCCCATGATTGATATTTTGCAATCGGTGCCGGTGTTGGGATTTTTAACGATCACCGTGCCCGGCTTTATTTTACTTTTTCATGGCAGCATGATGGGTCCAGAGTGTGCGGCGATTTTTGCTATTTTTACAGCGCAAGTATGGAATATGATTTTGAGTTTTTATCAAAGCGTTAAAACCGTGCCGCATCAACTCAATGAAGCAGCGCGTGTTTTTCATTTGTCATCCTGGCAAAAATTTTGGCGCATTGACACGCCGTTTGCGATGCCGAGTTTAATTTGGAATATGATGATGTCGATGTCATCGAGTTGGGTATTTTTAGTGGCGTCAGAAGCCATTTCGGTGGCAGGGCATCATATTAATTTACCTGGTGTTGGTTCTTATATTGCGTTAGCGCTGGAACAAAAAGATATGGCCGCCATTGGTTATGCCATCATTACCATGTTTGTAGTGATTTTACTTTACGATCAAATTTTATTTCGTCCCTTAGTAGCTTGGGCAGAAAAATTCAAAGCGCAAATGGATGCAGATGAAGACGAACCGGAATCTTGGGTGTTGGATTTATTTCAACGCACCGCTTTTTTTCGTTTTGTCGGCTATTTATTAGGTTGGGGTGCTGATCACATTGTGAATTTTAAATTGTTTCGCTACACCTCTGGACGCCGCTATTATCAGCCTAATATTATTTTACGCAAAACCATGCGTTTGGTGTGGAATATTATTTTATTTTTAGTGTTGGTTGCCGCTGCCTGGGTATTGGTGCGATTTATTGTATTGAATCTGCCTTTAAATGAAATTCTGCATGCTTTTTATTTGGGGTCAGTGACTGCTGTGCGCGTAGTGGTATTAATTATTGTAAGCTCACTTATTTGGGTGCCAATAGGTGTGTGGATTGGTTTGCGACCTAGAGTAGCGCAAGTTATACAGCCTGTCGCGCAATTTTTAGCGGCATTTCCGGTGAATTTATTATTCCCGGTGGTGTTTATGTTAATTGTTAATTACCACTTAAACGTGAATATTTGGGTGTCGCCATTAATGGTTTTGGGCACACAGTGGTATATTTTATTTAACGTGGTGGCTGGTGCCAGTGCAATGCCAAAAAATTTACGTCAAGCCGTCGGTACGTTGAATGTGAAAGGTTGGTTGTGGTGGCGTAAAGTGATGTTGCCAGCCATTTTTCCGTATTACATTACCGGTGCAATTACGGCAGCGGGCGGTGCTTGGAATATTAGTATTATTGCAGAGGCGGTGAGTTGGGGAAATCAACAATTGCATGCCGTGGGGTTGGGTGCATTTATCACAGAAGTGGCCACTAATGGCAGCTTTGCGGAATTAGCGTTGGGCATCAGTGTGATGTCATTGTATGTGTTGGCTTTCAATCACGTGTTGTGGAAGCCGTTGTATAATTTGGCCGAAGAACGTTATCGTATTATTTGAGGTTAAGTATGACTGCCATTATTGAAGTAAGAAATATCAAAAAATCGTTTCGTAAACACGGCGCACAAGAATTATTGGTACTGGATAATGTGAATTTTGAATTACGCGATGGTGAGATTATTGCGTTATTAGGCCGATCCGGCTCAGGTAAATCCACATTATTACGCATTATTGCAGGATTAATTCAGCCCAGCAGTGGTGAGGTGGTGTATTGCGATCAGCCAGTTACCAAACCGTTACCTGGATTAACCATGGTGTTTCAACATTTTGCGTTGCTGCCGTGGTTAACGGTGTTAGAAAATGTGGAATTAGGTTTAGAGGCGCAAGGGGTGAAAAAAGCCGAACGCCGTCAACGCGCAATTGAAGCTATTGATGTCGTGGGTCTCGATGGTTTTGAATCCGCTTATCCAAAAGAATTATCGGGCGGTATGTCACAACGAGTTGGTTTAGCGCGAGCGTTAGTGGTGGATCCAGAAGTGTTGTTAATGGACGAACCGTTTTCTGCTTTAGATGTATTAACTGCTGACAACTTGCGTGGTGATTTGTTGGATATTTGGCAGTCCGAAAAAACACGTATTAAAAGCGTATTGTTGGTTACACATAATATCGAAGAAGCGGCATTTTTAGCGGATCGTATTTTGGTGTTTGATAATGATCCCGGTTGTGTGCGAGCTGAATTAAAAGTGGATTTAGTGCATCCCCGTAACGAACAAGCAGCCGAATTTCGTAAATTAGTAGATGATATTTATGGCTTGATGACCAAACCTGAAACCGCAGTGGTGGCGCAACCGGAAGTATTTAAAATAATTGATGAGCACTATCGCCTTCCGCAAGTGGAAATTTCCGAGATGATGGGATTTTTGGAGACGATGTCAGACCACGAAGGGTTGAACAAAATCGATTTGCCGCAATTAGCAGAAGATTTGCATTTTGAGATTGATGATTTATTTCCTATTACCGAAGTGTTAGACATTTTGCATTTTGTGAAAATTACGGAAGGCGATATTGCGTTAACTAAAGCCGGCCGTGAATTAGCGCAGGCGGAAATATTAGATCGCAAGAAAATTTTTGCTGAGCACTTTAAAAAATACATACCATTAGCGCGACATATTCGTGAAGTGTTGGATCAGGAGCCGGAACATAAAGTTTCTGAAGAAGTGTTTTTGCGTGTGCTGGGTGAACATTTAAGTGATGAAGCATCAGAAGAAGTATTGGAAGTGGTTATTGCCTGGGGGCGTTACGCCGAAGTTTTTGCCTACGATTACAATTCTGGTATGCTGAGTTTAGAAAATCCATCGTAAATACGGAGCAATGGAATGCGAACGCTACTAATCTTATGCTGTGTTATTTTTCTTCTGGGGTGTCATTCAAATCAACCACGTAGTGCCCCACCGTGGCCACGTGAGAAAACAGCGTGGTTAAATACGCCTTATCCTTTGGCTGTTGATTTCTTAAAAAACAAAGTAGTGATGATTGATTTTTTCACTGATCGTTGTGGTGCTTGCACTCAATTGCAAAAAGCGATGCGTCGTTGGCAGGCGCCCAGTACGAAACAAGTTGAGATCGTGGGCGTTTACACGCCTTCCTATTATCGTTCACCCACAGACAAACAAATTCAGAGTGTGCTAAAACGTTACGGCATTCAATTTCCGGTAATGAAAGATTTAAATGCACACCTTATGCGTGCATATGGTGCGCGTGTATGGCCGACGATAATATTAATTAACAAGCAAGGCTTCATTGCAAAAAAATACAATGGCGTTGTCAGTTTTGCTGAATTGGATAAAACGTTGCAGGCATTAGTTAACATGCCGGACAAAAAAGCAGCGTAACGGAGTTTTTTTGCCAACACTTTTTATTCCTGGTCCATGCGGCCAACTCGAAACGTTGCTAACCCAACCTGATGTTAACGCACGCGGTCTCGCTATTATATGTCATCCACATCCGCAACATGCGGGCACCATGCACAATAAAGTGGTTACGACTATAGCTAAAGCATTTGAATTAAAAAATTATGTGACATTGCGTTTTAATTATCGTGGCGTGGGAGCAAGTGCTGGTGAATACGGGCACATGCTGGGCGAAACAGAAGACGCATTAAGCATTTACGCTTATGCCAAAAAACATTTTCCGCAGCTTGCGATTACGTTAGCTGGTTTTTCATTTGGTGCTTATATTGCCGCGAGTGTGGCCAATCAACGCGATTGCCGTCAATTGATCTCAGTAGCACCAGCGGTAAATCACGCTAAGTTTGCAACATTAAACAATATTGGTTGCCCATGGTTTGTTTTTCAAGGCGAGCAAGATGAGATAGTTCCCGCCACTGCCGTGCAGGATTTTGTTCGGCAGTCCGCTTATCCTATCCAATTAAGCTTGTTCGCTGACACGTCTCATTTTTTTCACGGCAAATTAATTGAATTGCGAGAAGCGCTGTTAGAAATTATTTTGTAGATTTTTTTACTTACCGGCCGTCCTAAGGAGGTGCGTTAACATCGTCATGAAGAGTGTCCTCATGTCATGATGTTTTTATTAGCACTTGTACATGGATTGTTACGCTTGCTATGCGCGCTCACAAAGACAGAAAAAGAAGTCTGCATTCATATAAAAATTCATGTCATTG
>JBGTHB010000011.1:0-3756 GCA_041746415.1 Coxiellaceae bacterium
CCATGACAAGGTTTTTTCCATCGTCACGAGCGTGTGCAATTCTTTTCTGTCATCACGAGTAAGTCATCGAGCGTCGTGATCCATGTATCAGTGCCAATAAAAAACATCAGCATATGGATGGCGACGCTCGTTCCTCGCTCGCCATGACAAGGTTTTTTCCATCATCACGAGCGCGTGCAATTCTTTTTCTGTCATCACGAGTGAGTCATCGAACGTCGTGATCCATGTATCAGTGCCAATAAAAAACATCAGCATATGGATGGCGACGCTCGTTCCTCGCTCGCCATGACCGGATTTTTTTCTTAGGTGATGGATAGTGACAAATAAAATTACAACAAGAATTCGTAGGTCATGGCTGAAAATATGGCAAGAGCATATTTATTTAGCGTCACCACGGCGTCAAACATGCTTCAACGATTGTTGAATGTTACCCAATGAAACCACCTGCGGTGACATTTTACGTAGCGCTATGGGCAAAGCGGTTAAAGCCATTTGCGCTTTTTCACGGGTAGTAAAATCACCAAGCAATAAAGTATGGAGGATTTCATGCCCATGCTGAGTATGGTATTGCATAGCTTGATTACTGAGATTAAAGTGCGTTACTAATTCATTTAATTTTTCACTTTGTTTAGCACTCGCCAACTCAATGGTGTAGTGGTCCGCTGGTTTTTCGAGTAACAGCACTTCATCGAGCGATAAAGACTGATCATGTCCTTGCTCAGTAGCAAATTGATGCTGTTCTAATTTAGCAAAAGTGGACACTTTGCTGGGCGTTGGATTCGATGCCGTTTGTGTTTTTGGCGGATTGGGATTGCTTGGTTGAGTAACAGTGGTTTTTTTAGCTTGGTGCTGTTTTATTATTTTTGTTTGATTTAAATCAACAATATATTCACTGTCGCTGTTTTGCAACGTTACACCACTTTGCGCGATAGCAACGACTTTGCTGCCATCTGCTAATTTATCGCCTTTAACTACTGTCTGATATTGATTGCCTTTCGCTAACGTAGCGCTCCATTGGTGATCTTGCTGCGCTAAATAGACTAAGCGATAAGCTTGGCTGTGTGGCGCACTGGAGGAAGCATCATTAACTAAGTGCGCTGTCATGTTTGTGTCTTGCGTATCGAGCTTGGCAATTTCCGCCTTGAGTTTTTCAATCGCTAATTTTTCATTAAGCAGCTTGCGCTCCATTTGTAAATATTGGTATTCATCGACTAATTTCACGTATGGATTGGGTTTGACGCTGCTGGGGGTGGCATCATGAGTATTACTATTATGGGCTACCACTTGTTGTTCATTAGCCCGTTGTTGGTGTAATGCGGCTTCACTTTGTTTGACTTGCGCGATGGCGTGATCGGCACGATCTTGAGCACGCAGATCATCATTGATTAAGCGAAAAATCTGCCAAGCTAAAAACATCAGCGCCAATACGGTGAGTAAGATTAAGATCAGTTGCCTTTTTGCAAGTTTCATATTAGCTTCCCCATAAGCTCAGTTTTATCTGGCCGTTTATTGTAATATTTTTTAATGTCAATTCAGCATTTTCAAGCGTCACAGGCTCATTACCAATTAATTCACCAATAATATTGAGCACTGCCGGTGTGGTTTGATTTAAATGCAAAGTGATCAACGTTTTTTTATTCAATGCTACCGTTTCAGGGTTGCTCAACGCGATATTAGCCGCCCCCAATAATGGAGTAAGTTTATCAGCAATGTTACTGAGTTGTTGCTGTGAATGGAGCAGGGGTGATGCTATTTTGCGTGCGGGCAACGACACTTCTTTAGTAATAACTGGCGTGGCCTGATTTAACGTATAAGAAAATTGATTTTGAGCGCACCAAGTTTGTAAGTCTGCTAAATTGCCGCCGGCATTTTTCAACGTGACCTCATAGTGTTGATGGGCATAGTGAATAGATTGTGCCTGCCAGCCTGGCAAAGTCAGCAGGCTTTCAATCGTCTGCGCCACATTATTAAATTGGCTTTTTACACTAGGCGCGCGCATGGCCAAGTCAAAAGCCGCATAAGGGTTGGCCTTGATTGTTATGGCAGGATGATGTTGCAAATTATTGGTGGCCATAAGCAACATCCAACCGCAAGCCGTAGCAATGATACAAATAGCTGTATAGGTGATGGTGCGCGCACTGCCATTTAAGTGCTGTGATTTTAACGCCAAAGGCAACGGTAATAGTTGCAACACTTTTAAGGTGGGCAAACGCACGAACAGTGGTTCACTGATTTTTTCAAATTGGACGATTTTATTTTTAGGAAAAATAAAATCAAAGTCAGCATCTTGACCGGGAGTGTTAATTTCTTTTAGCGGCACGTTACCGTGAGTATAAATTCGATACTGATGTTTGTCTCCCATTAACAATTGCAACTCAAAATACAATTGTTTTTTGGCGATTAAAGCATCCAGGTAAACTTCACCATCGCGCACAACCACCGTTAACACATGGTGCTCATCTATGGCTTCACAAAAAATAAGATTTTGCGCTTGATAAAAATAATGCTTAACACTTTCACCCAGCAAATACCCCGCCTCATTAGAAAACACCGCTTCAAATAACAGCGGACTTTTTTTAAATAGGCGCACGAAACGGCCGTGCTGTTCTGCTAGCGAACGAATTTTTTGTGCAAGCGCACTTTTATTGTCACATTGGATGAGTTCGCGATACGCTTGTAAAACGAACTCTACCCCATCATTGCGTGTTAATGTCGACATCCGATTTATTCGTTTGTAAGATCGTTGGTGTTATTAATACAAGAGTTTCAATATTGTTGGTGGTGCCGCCTTCGCCGCCCATACCCGGCAAACCAAACAATCCAGCGGTGGCAGTTTCATCACGTAATTGTTTGTAACCCGCAATAATCAAGGTTGAACCCGAATCCACCAAGCTACGTTGATTAAACGCTTTTTGTGCCAAGGTAGGCACTTGAATAGCCTGGTATTGTGAACTGGTGGTGTTGTCGTTATTTTGGGGCTGCGTACTTTCTTTGTTTAATTGCACCAGGCTAGCGATGGTGCTCGTGATTTGCATAAATACTTTATTGCGCTGAATTTTTGGCAACACATATAAAGTAAAACCATCGATCACGTTGCCGGGATTAATTGCCGTGGTATTGAAATTTTCGCTTTGAGTTTGGCTGACACTTTGGATGTAGCCAATATTATTGGTTATACGAATAGAAGCAATTTGGTCGTTTAATGTAACCACTTCGGGTTCTGTCACCACACGCACTTTGCCTTGTTGATTGAGCGCATTAATGATGGCATCTGTGCCATTGGAACCAATACCCAAAGAAGTGGTGGCCGAACCAGCACTTCCGCTAATTAAATTATTCGCCACTAAATTTGTCGCCGTACCAGCTTGGCCGGTAATGCGAAAACCTGTTCCCAATGCTTTGGTAAACAAATTCCAATCAATACCAAAATTAAATGCTTTATTTAATTGCACCTCGAGCACTTGTACTTTGATGGCAACTTGCTTGGTGAGTGAGGCGTTGAGTTGATCAATATAGCGGGCCATAGCAGCTATATTGCTAGGGTGATCGTAAACGGTAACAGAAGTAGTGGACTCCGATACAATCACGCGCCCTTGTTTGGATTTCAGTTGATCCAGCGTCGCCGTTAAATCTTTCCATACTGATAAATTTGCTCCAAGGTTGGAATATTGTTCATCGTTTAATTGGCTGATGGTATTAGGGCCATTGCTGTTTTGATCGTTGCTCGCGCCATTTTCTTTTTGACCGACTAAATAA
>JBGTHB010000012.1:0-7856 GCA_041746415.1 Coxiellaceae bacterium
TTATTTAGCGCCATCCATGTATGAAGCCACGTTTGTTTCAACCGCACACACTAACCAAGATATTGCGAAAACGTTGGCAGCGGCGGAAGCGTGTTTTGCGATGATGGAATGAAGTTTGTTGTCATGATGCGGCAATCTGCAACATCGATGATGGTTCTGACAACTCAGCTGTTGACGCTGGCAACGTCGAAAGCACATCACACTCACCACGACCAAACACTGAGCCAAACAATGAATTCATAGTGCACATTAAAATTTCACAATACATTATTTCATTACCGCCCAATGCAATTACCGCGGACATTAAAAAACAAGCGATGCGGTTAAAACTCACTTCGCCCAACAAGGCTTGGCCTAAATACATAACACCCGCCAAAGAACTGCTACCAATAATCAAATCACTTGAAGGCAAATTGCTTGGAGACGAAAAAATCGACACGCCAGTTTCAGTTGCAACAGACAACGGTCGCGGCACAGTGACTAGGCCGTGGTCATAACAACTCCAGCAATAATCACCACCAGGGAAATATTCTGGTCGCGCCATATTTACACTGCCTTGTGGTAATAATTCGGGTAACGCTACTGACTCTTGAGGTGATCCGTTCATCGTCGCAGCAATAGCATTCATAAGGGCATCAACTCCACCGCTATACCAAAAAACAGCAGCTCCACTTAACGCGACAGCCGCAGACAAAACGCCTTTATGTTGATATAAAAACTCGCCAACGCTGGTACGTGCAGCCTGCGGCCGTTTTGCCCTCCTGCTCCCTCGCGGGCGGCGGCGTGGTTTTTTGCGGCATACTGAAAACGCAGACTGTGCTGCATTTAAACCATATTGCGCAATTTGGGGAGCATACTTCTTACCATTGTAAACAACACTACCTAATCCACCGACAGCCAATGTAACTTGTGTGACAATTTTTAGCATACTAGACCAACTATCCGCTGCCGCGTTGGCAGCAACCAAAAATGCACCAAACGTCGCCCCCCCAACTACGAACCAAGTTACATTTTTAGACGAAGGTGTAAGCTTCTGGACAGCAGAACTTGCCATGGCTGTTGCTGCTGAGCCTATATTTTTCACGAATGCTCCGCTTGCTTGGTAAGCATGACCAAACCCGGTGGCGGCCGCATCTTTAATGCTTGCTGCTGTGGTGATGAGTTGATTTCCTGCGGCTTTTACTGCATCAAAATTGCGATAAACATAATGTGTTGCAGCGGTTGCTAAAACAACTCCACCGGCACCCATAGACAAAGTAAGCATACTGGGCAGCATCGCTGCTGCGTATGATACTGTCTCAGTGGGAACGCTAAGATTAACGGTAGGCAATGAGAAAGACGGCAAGAACGTGGCCGCTCTTTTTAACGCAGCAAAACCCCCGGCTTGATCAAATAGGCTCCCGACTAGACAAAGTGAGAGAAAAGAAATTGTTTTCTTCATTAGCTCACTGGACAACCCTGTCATCTCTTCAGCAAACCTAGCACCCTCTTCTAACTTCAAAAAAGCAAGAACGAGACCACTCCCTCCAAGCATCCAAATAGCAGGCCCCAGTGATGTGTTGCTGGCTACCGTATTCATCACTAATGATGACCCTTGAACTGGAGGAAATAACGGCGGCTTTGGAGAAAAAGGATTACTAAAATTGAAAGGAGTTCGTGCAGCAATGAATGGAGATGTTGCGGCACTAGCTACCGTATTTACAAAAGGTGTCTCAGCCTGAACTATAGGCGCCCTTTGAAAAACAGAGCTACTGGAATTACGTGACGCTTGTGCAGCAATTGACGCGGGGGTTATCGCAGCTCGCGAAACATTTGATACTTTGACAGCGCAAGTGTCATCAAACTGCGTGTTATTACCAAACAATTTATCACTGACATCTAGATTTTCATTCTGCTTAGAGGCTTTTGAATCTCTCAGCCAAGTTAATAACACAGGACCGTATTGATAAACCAAAGCCCCGCCGCCGACAGCCACAAGCCCTAACGCCATCACCCGCATGGGATGCGCGGCACAATAATTCTTGGCCTTTTGCCAACGGGTTAATTGCTGTTGTTCTTTCGCTTCTGCTTTATCCTCGTCATCCTCGTCCTCATACTTATAATTCGGACGACGTCGCCACTGATGGCGTGCGCAATCCACTGCTAAAGCCGTGCCAGCAGCAGCGGCCAATGTCATTCCAGCAGTCGGACCAAACTCACCGAACACACCTTCTGTACTAAAAAATATACCCAGTGTTTTGAGTGCTGCTGGGAAAAAAGGAAATAAACCCGCAACGGGGGCTGCACCAACATAAGAAAACGCCTGGCCTGTTGCCACACGTAGCACACTAGGCAAACCAAAAAGACTATTGTTTACCCACCAACCCGGGCCCTTGGCAAGCCATGGAATATAGCCAGATAAATCATACGAAAACAGTTTCAATACGCTACCACCATACCCCTCTGCTGCAAAAAAGGGCAACTGAGCGCTGCTACTAACCAAACCTGTTGCTTGCAAACTTGCTAAGAGCCAACCGGGAACTGCTGCTACTAAACTGGTGGTAAGCATGCCTTGCACGGCCGGCTTGAATGGATCCAAACGTCCTAGTGGGCGATCCAGCGCCCAAGCAACCGGGTTGTATTTCGCCACTGTTGTGCCAACAGCTGCGGCTGTTGCTTTCACCTTTCCGAAATAACTTTCATCCTTATCTTCATCTCTTGATGCGTCATATTTTTTTGCTGCTTCAGGAGAAAGATAGAGCTGACCCTTCAAGGCGACGTGAGTGAACTGGCTTTTCTGCAATGCCGCTAAAAGATAGTTTTCTGAAACATCTTTTGATAATGCACTAACTGTTACGCGACCATCAGGGAAAACAGCACGCAAGACAGTTGCTATTTCTTCACAAGCAATGCGTTTTTGTTTTACAGGATCTTTTTCTTTTGCTAATTCCTGGCCTGGCTTAAAGGTAACTTTTAAACAGCCATTTTTAAGTTTCTCAATTGTGATGCGGCCATATGTAGAGGGTAAAATAATTTTTTTTGAGTCTACAGTCGGCCGCTGCTTGCTCTTGGTCGTTAAGCCGAAATTGTTAAGAAACGTTTTGTGTGCATCGGATGTGCTATCGAAAAGCGCATTAATTCGTTCAACTTCTTCAGGGTCTACCCTTACCTCAATTTTTGTTAACTCAGTTTGCTTTTCACTGGCATACTCATTTTTAAAACTTTCCACCCAACTTTGAGGCACACAAGCTGTGACTGTAACTTTGTCGTTGTCAAAAGAATGCACTCTTAACCAAACTCCCTCTTTTTTGATGCGTTTTATTTTTTCAGCATCAGTCAGCTTTTCTTGGTCTAACTGTTTTGTTAACCAAAAAGTTGGTGTGGTGGGATCCTTACTTTCAAGATAAACGGACATGCCATGCTCAGACAGAAATTTAGCTAATGCCGCATTGATTTTCATACCACGATATTTTTTGCGTTTTACAAATTCATTTAGCAGCAACGCTCGCCACGGTTTTGGCGTTTTTTCACCTTCAACCGGCTGCTCTGGATCGATCAACGCTTTAAGAAAAGCCTTAAGCCCCGTCTCATTTTCTAAATCCTTTTGCGTAAACTCTGCCACATCTTTAGCCCGGCGGGCATTCACTGCCTTAATACCAAAATCCAATAAAGGAAAAAGCGCTTCTCGCGCTGACTTACGCCGCGATTCTTGAGGGGAATACAAGACTTGCATTACTAATGCGTCAATAATGGCGAAAAACTCATTTTCATGCACTGCGGCTGTTGCATAAACCGTATCAACTGGCTTGGTTACAAAAGAATGTGTCGGCGGTTGTTCTTGTGGCACGGATTGCTGCTGCTGGCTATGGTGTTGCTGGACGCCTTGCTGCGGTGGCCGAGGCCCCAACCGCCTTCTGTGCTCATCGAGACTATCCGTTCCCTGGGCATGTGGGTCGTGTAGATACCTTTGTGATTCATCACCCATAAAAAACGTCTCTCATATAAACAAGGATATAAATGACCTCTTATTATACCCGGCCAACCTTAAACACAACTTAAGGAAAACTGAAAAAGACAGTGGTTTTCTTCTTTTTATGTCTTTGGGACAATTTTTTCAAACTCGCGTTTAGGCTGTGTTTCTCCTTGTGGTAGGTTGGGCTAAGCGCAGCGCAGCCCAACAAAGATAATATATATGTTGGGCTTCGAAGACTCAGCGCCAACCTACAAAAATACGCTTATTCAGTTTTTGTTCTGTGTCAAAGTGGTGTTTTCTTTGTTTAACTTAGCAGTAATATGGCTGTGACAATATCTTTTCACGGCTATTTTTTCATTAAAAAAGATTCTCAGCGGCCGTATTATCGTTAGTAGTATCGTTGTCATTGCCACCGTCATTCGCCGCTGCCTTGCTTGAAGCGGGTGTGGTGGCGGAAGAGTTACCACCACCAGCAGAATACCGATGTGGTGCATTTTGTGCCCGAAAGACTTCAAAAATAGCGTCTTGTTGATCGGGCCGCGCCAGTAATCCTGTTTTGGGGTCAATGCGCGCGGTAACAATATCATCTGGCTCAGGCATAGTGGCAAGCGGTTGATCATGCAACGCTTGACGCATAAAACGAATCCAAATAGGTAGTGCAGCTTGCGCTCCGTATTCATGCAGCGATTGCAAATTATCAAAACCAACCCATACGGTGGTGACAATATTAGAATTAAAACCAGAAAACCACGCGTCGGCTTGTTTATTAGTGGTGCCGGTTTTGCCGGCTAAATCACTGCGGTTTAATACTTTAGCAGCACGCCCAGTACCATATTGAATAACGCCTTTCATCACATGCGTCATCAAATACGCATTTTGTGGATTCAACACCCGCGGTGCCATGGGTGTTGGCATGGCTGTGGTTGGCAAATTACTGTTAGTTAAACAAGGTTGGCACGCGACATTGGGTTGAGCACTAAACAATATTTTATTTTGTTGGCCGTCAACTTCTTGCATAAAATACGGCTCAACGTAATAACCGCCGTTGGCAAACACAGCATAACCCGTAGCAATTTGTAATGGTGTCACTAAACCCGTTCCAAGCGCTAAGGATAATGTGTGTGGCAACACATTGGGATCAAACCCAAAATGTTGCACATAGGTTAACGCATACGGGATACCGATTTGTTGCAACAAACGAATCGACACTAAATTGCGTGATTGAATTAACCCAATACGTAACGGCGTTGGTCCATAAAATTTATCTGTGTCGTTAGTGGGTCGCCATAATTCATTTTCCCCCGAATCTTGCTGCACGATGGGGGCGTCGTTAATTAACGTTGCCAGCGTGTAATTTTTATCGAGTGCGGCAGAATAAATAAACGGTTTGAAATTAGAACCCGGTTGGCGTTCGGCTTGCACGGCACGATTAAAATGACTAAGCGAATAATCCAAGCCACCACTCAGCGCTACGATAGCGCCATTATGCGGATCAAGTGCAACCAGTGCGCCTTGTACTTGCGGTAATTGCGAGAGCTGCCAAAAAGATTTTTTGTGCACCACATAAATTAAATCCCCTAGCTTTACTAACCACGTTGCGGATTTTGGTACTGGCCCAACATAACCGCTATCCAATTGACGACGCGCCCATAGCCATCCATTTTGATTAATCGTAATGGTATCGCCATCACCCAACAATGCCGTAATCGCGACATCATTCACACTGACCACTGCCGCCGGTTGTAAAATACCAATGGTGGATTTGGCGCTTAATTCAGCTAACCATTTTTCTTCGTCATACGCGCCTAAGTTTTGTTGCGGCTGGCGATAACCGTGCCGCTGATCATAAATGACTAGTCCATTAATTAATGCGGCATTTGCCGCGCGCTGCAAATGACTGTTAATCGTAGTGTAAACCGCTAAACCCATTTCATACGCTTGTTTGCCGTACTCATCCACCATGGCTTGTCGCACCATTTCGGCAACGTATGGCGCACTGACTTCGATTTTTAAATCATGATAACTTGCTGTAAGCGGCGCTTTAATGGCTGCCTCATAGGTTTTTTTATCAATGTAATTTTGGGTAAACATGCGATTAAGCACATGATTGCGACGTGCCATTGCCGCAGGCGGATTGTCTAATGGATTATTTTTTGATGGTGCTTGCGGTAACCCCGCTAACATCGCCATCTCTGGCAACGTCAGTTGATCCAAGGTTTTTCCGTAATACACTTGACTGGCTGCAGCAATACCATAAGCACGATTACCAAAATAAACTTTATTTAAGTACAGCTCGAGCACTTTTTCTTTTGGAAATTCACGACTGATTTTTAAGGCTAATAAAATTTCTTTTATTTTACGTGAATAGGTTTTTTTGCGGGTTAAGAAAAAATTGCGCGCCACTTGCATGGTAATAGTACTGGCACCTTGTACTTTGCGCCCTGTGGTAACGACAGCCACAGCTGCTCGCACCAAGCCCACTGGATCTATGCCGGGATGTTCATAAAAACGTGCGTCTTCTGTCGCCAACAAACCTTGGATTAATGGTTTGGGTACTTGATCCAAAGTGATAGGGATACGTCTTTTTACACCAAATTGCGCAATCAACTTACGATCAGCGGTATACACTCTGAGCGGTACTTGCAAATGTACGTCTTTGAGAGTTTTAACATTCGGCAACTGCGTTTCCAAAAATGTCAGCAATAATGCCACTATTAAACCACAGCTTAAACCGACACTGAGCAATGCCCAAAACGCTCGCGTCAAAATTCTGATCAGTTTCTTCATGCTTCAAAGTCTATCATAATGGTACGTTATTGCGGATCAATTTTGTTGCTTAGACTGCCTTTCATGAAGCTACTACTGAGTGTGCGCTATTCACAAAAAACCGAAAACCAACTGGCTTACACCTTCACCACCACCAAACGTGGGCAAGTAATCGCATCGGGTTACGCTCCACTGCAAAAGCTCGCTAGCAAAACCACACGCTTGCGCATTTGTTTGGGGTTAATGGATGTGCAATATAAATTAATTACCAATACTCAAAAACAGCGTTACGCTCACTTTCGTCAAACCGTTGCTTTGCAATTAGCTGATTGGCTTGGTCTAGATGTGAATGAATTTGTTTTTGATTGTTATCCACTTGCGGATGGTCTGCAATGGTTGGCGGTGTGCTGCTCACAGCAACTGCTGGCAAAACTGCTGCTAATAGCAAAAAAATATCAGCTGCAGCTGGAACAAGTGGATGTGAATGCTATTGCGATTTTGCGTGCCGTTACTGTGTGCGAAAAAAACTTACCGCCTGATTTTAGTATTTTATTTCAAGCGCCGGATCGTTTTTTATTTTTCACTGTACGCGACGGTGAATTTTATGCTGGCATGGAGTTATGGCGTGAGCACCCAAAATTAACACCGCTTTTATTAGAACACCATATTCAAGAACTGCATCAAGCGCACACGCCAATTTACAGCAATCAAAGTCAATTTCTTAATCGCACTTTGCAACCTTTTACTGCTGTTTTTCCACATGATTTTATTGATTGCCTAGGCGTTTCATTATGCAAACTCACTTAACACTTAACTTGTTGATCGCCTCAAAAACACCACGATTGCGTCAGTGCTGGTGGTGGGGACTGTTGATGTTGGCATTAATGCTGCCAGGTATTTATTTTGTTTATGATTACTACTCACTGCAAGTAAAAATTAATCGGCAACAAAAATTCGCTAATAAACCGCTGACAACAATCAATCCCAAAAATTCAATCCCCCTATCACAGCCCTTACTGCGTAAATTATTTATAGCGCTAGCTGCATTGCCCGCAAGTTGTCGTTTAATACGCATCCATCACAGCAAAAATAAATTTGTCATTGAAGGAATAACGCAAAATAATGCCACGCTTGATGC
>JBGTHB010000013.1:0-6326 GCA_041746415.1 Coxiellaceae bacterium
AACAAAAAATATTTGAATATATTGAAGTGTTCTATAATCGCAAGCGATTGCATTCTGCTAATGATTATTACTCTCCTGAGCAATATGAAGCACGCAGAAGATTTAATTAAAAATATGTTCGGAAAAGTGTTGCCACATCAAACACCAGTAAACGGCGTGCGAATATCGTGCTCCATATTATGAATAAAATCGGTTTTTAACCCATCTGAAGCTTCTGCTTTTTCTTTCGCTAAAATTAGCGCTCTTTCCATTTCTTTTTGATAGGTGATATCCACTGAGATACCTAAGATACCGATGCTATCGCCATTGTCATCAATAATGGCTGTTTTTTGACTCAACACAATAGCCGGTTTGCCATCCACAATAGCAGGTTCTTCAACGGTTTCTGTTTTACCAGATTCCATGATACGTAAATCGTTTTCACGAAACCGCTGCGCAGAATCACCGCCCCATGGCAAATCAAAGTCAGTTTTACCCACCACTTCTTCTGCACGTGTTAACCCCAGACTGCGCGCTTGGCGGTTATTACAACCTAAGTAAACACCCTCTGTATCTTTCCAATAAACGTGCCCTGGCATATTGGCCACTATATTTTGCAATGCCAGCTCATTTACCAAACTCGCTTTACTGCTAACTGACTTTGGCATTCACACCTCTCCACCGATAGTAAATGATTAAAAAAGTCACCCACCCACAGGTGAGTAGACTTAACATAAATCCTATCATAAGTGCGTAATCCTGCACTAAATAACCATGCCAAGAGGTAAATATTTGCATCAAAATAAATCCGCAAAACGTCAGCAAAGACAGCTCATCTGAGCGTTTTATTTTAATTAAGTGAATAGCTTGTGGAACAAACAAAGCCGCATTGAGAAATAAGCTAAAACTAAAAACGATTAAAACAAACTTGTCGATCCATCCTGGCATATGCGCCTCTCACTGTTAATCCAGCGCGTGCTTAGAGCCTGTTCAAAATCTCTTGATTCGCTGCAAAAGCAGCGTGATTGGCTAAACTATTCACGCGCCCTCGATAAATATGAATCACTATTTATCTCGGTCGGGTAAATATTTTATCTCAGTCATCTGCTTTTTCGCTAGAATCAGAGATCTTGAACAGGCTCTTAGAAAAATACTTTTTAAATCGTAATGACACCGGGCGCAATAATTCAGGCCAGCGCTTGGCAATGATGCAATTGTAGGTTGTTGTCATAGCCTGGTTACGCTGCGCAGGATAAAGTTCAAATTCGCACTCTTCTTCTGGCCATAAACACATTGCTGCGCACTCTTCCTTTAAATACTGCAAACATAAATCAAATGAGCGTAAGTAATCAGATGACAGCACCAAATGGCGTTTTTGATAGCGATTCAAAAAATCGTGAATGTTAACATCTATAGCGCGTTTAAATTGGTAGTTCTCATTATAATAATCAGTGATAGTGCGATACAGTTCAGGAAAGCGCTTATGCTGCAACCAACGATCCCAACGAATCAAACGAAACGGAATCGTTAAACAACCATAAACATGTTGGTTGCGTTCAATCCACGCGTCACCTTCGCGAAGCGATTTTTCGTAATAATTGATTCTCTCGTTGCGACCAATTTGCATGGTGTGACGCTGCAAGCTGTCATCTACTAAAATAACGCACGATTCAAACGAACGATTCACTAATTCTATTGTCGCCTCAAATTTTTCACCTTCATGCGCTGGTTGACCGACGCTAATCGGCATTAAACAACGTGAGGAGCAAAACAGTTTGCGCTCCTCAACAGGACACTCACGAAACGAAGCTTTTAGTTTATAGGTAGACTTTTGCAGCTCTGGTCGAACAACTTGATTATGACTTCTCATTTGGATAACGTTCATTTGATTCACTCCATACTTTGAGGAACTGCAATATTGACAGTGCCTTTTCGTTTGTTAGTGGTTTAATAACAACGTCATCCATGCCAACCTGATAGCAAACCGCTTTGCAAGTGGCATCATCATGAGCAGTCAACGCAACAATCGGCACATGCTGCCCATTGTCTAATTTGCGAATTGTTTCCGTCACGGTGATGCCATCAATATCCGGCAACCCCAAATCCATTAAAATTAAGTCGTATGATTTTATTCTAATTGCATCAATTGCATCCCGTCCGCAACCAACGCATTGCACATCACACTGCAAACTTTCTAAAATAATCCTTGCTAATTTTTGCGCAATTTTTACATCTTCTACCAGTAAAATTTTTACATCCATTTGAATTACCATTGCAGTTTGCTCCGCAATAATATCAAAAACAATACTTTAAATCAAAGTGTTATAAATCCTTAAATAAAGATTAATTAAGCTAACTTTAGATTAGTTGCCTCGACTTTCAATTACAATTTCACCATGATAATGTCAACGCTATGAAACGTAACTGTAAAACAATAATTATTGCTCTCAGCATGTTATTCACCATTGCATTATGTTTTGGAAATTCAATAGCACAGTTGCCGCAACGTTGGGATACCAATGGCGTGCGCACTTTTGTTTTCTCACCCGTCTTACATCGTTTTGCCGCCTACGACGAGGATGGTTACCTTGTGACTAGCGGTATGGCCAATGGCGGCGCACCACACTGCCAAAATAATCCAAAACGTTCTTGCGAAACACCGGTTGGTGTATTTAATATTTATCGTATCGGCACGCGTTATTGCGTTTCAACTGAGTATATGGGGCCGAATGGCAAACGTGCACATATGCCTTACTGCATGTACTTTCAACGTCAAGGTGACGCTATTCATGGCTCACCAGGCATATCTAACATTAATGGTAGCCACGGCTGCATTCGCGTAAAAAATAAGGCGGCTGAATGGTTATGGCGTTACTTTATTAAAATTGGCGCACGAGTGATTGTGCTACCCTATCTAAGGCAGCAAACTGATTAAATGACGCAGCACGAACATTACCACACCTAACACAAGCAGCGACGCACAATATAATCCAATAAACCACAATAGCTGTTTAGTATTTAATGACATCCGTTACTTTACCCCGAAAAATGCGATAAGAATGGTAGGTATAAAATAATAAAACCGGCAGCATAATAATGGCACCCACCAACATAAACTCTAATGATTTACGTGGCGCCGCTGCCACCCAAAATGGTATAGAGCGCGGCACGAGATATGGATAAGAGCTAACAATAAACCCAGCATAACAACACATAAAAATTCCCACCGTTAACCAAAACGGGGAATATTCGTGTTCGCTGCGTAAAGCTTTCCATAAAAACAACCAAAAAATAACACTTAAAATAGGTAACACGGCTAAATAACCCACCAAACTTTCATTAAACCAGCGTGACCAGATATGTGGATCAATAAAGGGTGACCAAGCGCTTAAGGCTAACGCAAAAAAAGCGATAAACCATAAACAAACTCGTGCGGTTTTATAACACCGTTGCTGGAGCGCTCCTACAGTTTTTGACACTAACCAAGTGGATGCCAATAACGCATAACCAAAAATAAGCGCCACTCCACACGATAAGGTAAAAGGTGTTAACCAAATATATGGTGGAATAACCATGGTTTGAATATCCGTACCTGTTAAATGAAACCCTTGCACAAATGCGCCTAACATAATACCTTGCATTAGCGTGGCTACCACAGAACCCACCACAAACATAATGTCCCAAAACTGTTTACTGGTATCTGCTTTCAAACGAAACTCAAATGAAACGCCACGAAATAACAATGCCAACACCATCAATAAAATTGGCAAATATAACGTTGGCAGTAAAATACTAAATGCTAACGGGAAAGCGCCATAAAGAACTGCGCCACCCAACACCAACCAGGTTTCATTACCATCCCACACGGGTAAAATGGTACTGATCATGAGGTCTTTTTCTGCTGGCGGAAAAAATGGTGCCAATATTCCAACCCCTAAATCAAATCCGTCCAAGATGACATACATAATGATACCGAACGCTATAATTCCAATCCAAATTGCAGCCAATATCATTTTTTCTCCTCCGGGTCTTTTGTCGACATATACATGAAGGGTTGATCAATACGACTTATATCAACTGCTTCAGGTCCCTTATGAATTGTTTTTATCAAATAGTGAAAATAAAAGAACCCAAATACCACACCGTACACAATCACCAATAATACAAATATGGCTAGCACGTGATGAAAATCCACTTTTGAGGCCACATCGTTGGTACGCAACAAATTATAAACTGCCCAAGGTTGTCGTCCTTCTTCAGCTGTAATCCATCCGCACCACAAAGCCATAAACCCTACCGGTGTGAGCCAGGTTGCGATACGCAAAAACCAACGCGAGTTAAATAAACTTTGACGCCAAATTTTTATTGCCCCGACAACCGCAAACAACAACATGATTAATCCTAAACCCACCATAACGCGAAAACTGTAAAACACAATAGCAGCTGGTGGCTGATCACGTTTAGTTACCGTTTTCAAACCAATTAATTCACCATTCAAATGATGGGTATTCAGCAATGCCGCGCCATGCGGAATACCAATGGTATAAAGATTTTTTTGCAACTGCTGATCAGGATAAGCAAACAACAATAGCGGTGCCCCACTTTGCGTATCCCATACCCCTTCCATCGCCGCTGTTTTTAGCGGTTGATTTTTATGTACTTCAAGCCCTACTTCATCCCCCACAAAAAGCTGTAACGGCATTAAAACTAATAACGCCAATACTGCAAATTTCAAACAAATCTGGGCAAATTCAATATGCGCTTTTTTCAGTAAGTAATAAGCACTAATACCAGCAATCACAAAACCACCTGTAATGTAGGCAGATAACAACATGTGAATGAAGCGCGGAATGACAGAAGGATTAATAACAACGTGCCACCAATTAGTAACAACGTAAACACCATTGTGAATCGTGAATCCAGCGGGAGTTTGCATCCAAGAATTCGCTGAGAGAATCCAAAAAGCAGAAGCATTAGTGCCGAACGCAACCAGCAACGTGGCGAAGTAATGCATTTTAGGGCTTATTTTATTCCAACCGAACAGCATTACTCCCAAAAAACCTGCCTCAATAAAAAATGCTGTCAATACTTCATAAGTAAACAGCGCTCCCAATACTGGCCCAACTTGATGGCTAAACCCACCCCAATTCGTACCAAACTGAAACTCCATCACAATGCCTGAGACCACCCCCATACCAAACGTCAGGGCAAAAATCTTCATCCAAAATTTACAAATCTCCAAGTATTTTGGATTTTTAGTTTTAAGATAAATCCCTTCCATAACAGCAAGGAAAGTCACCAAGCCTATACTGGTAGCAGGAAAAAGAATATGAAAGCTCACTGTAAAAGCAAACTGAATACGTGACAAAATTGCTGTATCTAACATGCAAACCTCGATTAAAATCAATAAAAATTCACAAGCTGAAAAGATGGACTGTGTCACAATGAGTGACAGAGAGTGTTAAGGGTAGCTACATACTATCACACCAAGATTTATGATCAAGCGGTCGTATGCTAAAGTAAATGTGATACAGCTTCAAAGCTCATAACAACAGGGACTGTTATAATCATGGAAAGAGACACACTATTAATTGGTGCTGCTTTGCATTCTGGCACACATAAATACGGTACGGAAAAAGCACCTGCTGTTATCAAAGCACACACCAATTTACCTTGGGCAACACTCATTACAGAAAATTCCAGCGGCAAGCAATTAGCCGCACTCACTGGCATCGTTGAATGCAACAATTTGATTGCCAAACAAACTTACATGCTAACGAAACGCAATCAATTTTTTATTACAATAGGTGGCGATCACAGCTGCGCGATTGGCACTTGGAGTGGTGCCAGCTGCGCCCTAGAAAAACCATTGGGTTTAATTTGGTTTGACGCCCACATGGATAGCAATACGGAAAAAACCACGCCCTCACAAAATATCCACGGCATGCCATTGGCTGCATTAATGGGTTATGGTCTTAACCCGCTCACCACCATCCTGTGCGACAAATCTAAATTATTGCCTGAAAATGTCTGTCTTATTGGAATACGCAGTTACGAAGCTGGCGAAGCCGCTTTACTCAAAACACTGGGCGTGAAAGTGTATTTTATTGAAGAAGTAATCGAGCATGGGCTTGCACACGTAGTAAATGAAGCAGTAACTATGATCACGCAGCGCTGCGAGCATTTTGGCATAAGTCTTGATATCGACGCATTCGATCCTGTTGATGCGCCCGGCACCGGCTCACTTGAAGAAAACGGCATTCGTGCAGCTGAATTTATTCCACTTTGGCACCAACTACTCAACCACAAATATTGTCTCGGTGCAGAAATTGCCGAATTCAATCCCG
>JBGTHB010000014.1:0-12893 GCA_041746415.1 Coxiellaceae bacterium
CGTCTCAAAACATCCGCCCTGATCAATGGCCACATCCACCACCACTGAACCTTCTTTCATTTTTTTAATCATTTGATGCGTTACTAATTTCGGTGACGCTTTGCCAGGTACTAATACAGCACCCACCACCAAATCCGCTGAAATGACTTCTTCTTCAATGCTGGCTGTTGTTGAATAAACTGTGTTTAAACGGCCACCAAATTGTAAATCCAATTCGCGTAAACGATTTAATGATTTATCAATGACAGACACTTGCGCTTCTTTACCCATTGCCATACGCACTGCGTTAGTGCCAACAATTCCGCCACCAATAACCACTACTTTTCCAGGTGTAACACCCGGCACGCCGCCTAATAATAATCCACAACCACCACGTGGTTTTTCAAGGCAAGAAGCACCAGCTTGAATGGCTAAGCGTCCAGCTACTTGGCTCATTGGCATCAATAATGGCAAGCCACCTTGCGCAGAAGTAACGGTTTCATAAGCAATAGCAATACAACCCGATTTAATTAATGCTTGTGTTTGCTGCGGGTCTGGAGCCAAATGCAAATAAGTAAATAAAACTTGTCCTGCGCGCAACAATCCATATTCAGACGCTTGCGGTTCTTTTACCTTTACAATCATATCGGCTTTAGCATAAACCTCAGCCGCTGTTGGAATAATAATTGCACCTGCTTCTTCATAGCGTTCATCAATAAAATTAATGGCGCTACCTGCATTCGTTTCCACCAAAACTACGTGTCCGCGATCAACTAATTCACGAACACTAAAAGGCGTGAGCCCAACACGATACTCTTCATTTTTAATTTCTTTTGGAACACCAATTTTCATCTTTTATAACCCCATTTCATCTAATTTAGTTTCCCACTGTGGCAACACAGTTTCGATATCCGCCACTACGCCAAAATCGGCGATTTGAAAAATCGGCGCCTCGGCATCCTTATTTATAGCGATAATCAACTTGCTGTCTTTCATTCCAGCTAGATGTTGAATCGCTCCTGAAATGCCAACAGCAAAATACACTTTTGGTGCCAGTACTTTACCTGTTTGGCCAACTTGGCAATCGTTTGGTGCTAGCCCCGCATCTACCGCAGCCCGCGAAGCACCAAACGCTGCTTTCATACGCTCAGCTATCTTATTTAATTTAGTAAATCCTGCTGCGTCTTTTAATCCTCTACCACCAGCAATTACGATCTCTGCCTGCTCCAACTGAGGCTTATCGGCATCGTGTTGAGCGAGTTCAATAAATTGTGACTGCTTATACTGACTTATAAAATCAACCCGTGTAATAGGAGCTTTGCTAGTAATAGCTTTAGCTGCTGTAAAAGCTGTGGTTCTCACTGTCAATACTTGTAACGCGTCATGGCATTCAACTGTAGCAATTACATTACCCGCGTACATTGGTCGTTTGTAAGTATGATGATTAATAATTTCTATTACATCACTGATTTGCGAGCTATCCACTAATGCTGCAAAACGCGGCAAACAATTTTTACCAAAGGTGGTGGCGGCCATGACCACGTGCGTGTAAGAATTATTTTTTACTAAGCACTGTAACAAATCAGCCATTTTTTCGGCAGTAATATTTCGATATGTGGCGTGCTCAGCTAACAACACTTGCTGCACGCCTGCGTAACCGGCAAGTTCACTTGCTAAACTTTCGCAGTTTTCTCCCGCTAACAACACCACTACTGCGCCGAATTGTGTTGCCGCATTAATTGCAATCAGAGTTGCTGGGTGAACACTGCGCTGATTGTGTTGTGCGATCACTAGTGACGTCATAGCAACTCCTTTTGCAGCAGATAATCCAGCACTTGTTGAATGGAAACGGATTTCATTTGACCGCTGCGCTGTGGCGAATTTTCTAATTTTGTTATGCGTGTATGTGCTTCAATTGACAAAGCCAAATCCTGCGCCAGAATTTCATTAATTGGTTTTGATTTTGCCTTCATTATATTAGGCAAACTGGCAAAACGCGGCTCATTCAAACGCAAATCGGTTGTGATAACACAGGGACGCGTTAAGCTGATTTTTTGCAATCCCTCATCTACTTCACGCGCGACCACACATTGCTGCGGTTGCACTTCAATTTGTGACACAAAAGTTGCTTGCGGCCAATTTAATAACGCCGCCAGCATTTGGCCTGTTTGATTGCAGTCATCATCTATGGCTTGCTTGCCTAAAAACACCATTTCAATCTGTTCTTTTTCAACGAGTGCCTGCAGTACTTTCGCGACATTCAAAGGTTCTAACGTGGTTTGCGTTTTCACTAAGATGGCTTGATCTGCACCCAAGGCTAATGCCTGGCGTAATACTTCATTGTGGTTGTTAGGTTGCACGGAACACGCCACCACCTGAGCCGCTGTACCTTGCTCTTTCAGTCTCACTGCGGCTTCAAGCGCAATTTCATCAAACGGATTCATCGACATTTTGACGTTGTCGGTTTCAACGTTTAATCCGTCGGCTTTAATACGCACTTTGGTTTGGTAATCAATCACACGTTTTACCGCTACCAAAACTTTCATTCTGCGCTCCTTCTCTATAGAATCAGCTTTTGCGGGCCGCAAGTTTGACTGGATTTGGATGCGAATGCAACAACGTGAAAAAATGGCTTTTGATGTGCTTATTGTTGGTGCTGGCCCTGCTGGTTTAGCTGCAGCAATACGCTTTGCCCAATTATCCAAACAAAAAAATCAACCCCTGTCAATTTGCGTAATTGAAAAAGGCTCAACTGTTGGAGCGCATTTGCTGTCAGGAGCCGTACTCGAACCTGACGCCCTAAATGAATTATTGCCCGATTGGCAAAGCAAAAAAACCGATTTAGGCACCGCCGTAACCCGCGATCATTTTTATTTTTTAACAGCCAAACGCGCTATTGCTCTGCCTACACCCAAAGCGATGCACAACAAAGGCAATCTTATTGTTAGCCTTAATCAATTATGTATTTGGCTTGCAAGTGAAGCAGAAAATTTAGGTGTGTCAATTTTCCCCGGCTTTCCCGGGTACAAACTGCTGTTTGATGATAAACAACACTGCGTCATTGGGGTGCAAACAAATGATATGGGACTTAATAGTGACGGACAGCCAACGGCACGCTTTCAAGCCGGCATCAATCTCCTGGCTAAGCAAACAATTCTAGCAGAAGGGTGCCGTGGCTCATTGACTGAAACCGCTATCAACAAGTTCATGTTACGCAAAAACTCTGCTCCCCAATCTTATGGTATCGGTTTAAGAGAAGTGTGGCAGCTAAATGATTTAAAACATAAAATTGGAACCGTAGTGCATACTGTCGGTTGGCCACTTCATAGACAAACCTATGGGGGTGGCTTTATGTATCACTTTGAGAACAACTTGTTAGCATTGGGATTAGTGGTGGGCCTGGATTATCAAAATCCTTACCTTGACCCCTTCCAAGAGCTACAAAAATTCAAAACCCATCCTATGATAAAACCCTTGTTAGCCAATGGTGAATGTATTGCGTATGGCGCCAAAGCATTAAACGAAGGCGGCTATCAAGCCATACCTAAACTCAGCTTCCCAGGGGGAATGATAGTGGGCTGCGGCGCTGGTTTTGTCAACGTGGCTAAAATAAAAGGCATCCACAACGCCATTCGCTCTGGAATAATAGCTGCTGAAACCGTGTTAGAACATGAGCTTACTCCACAAGTTGACTACACTGAACTGACCTCAATAGTTAAACAATCCGCTATTGGCCAAGAGCTTTATCGTTGTCGCAACCTACGCCCCGCTTTTCACAAGGGTTTGTGGAATGGTCTTATTTATTCTGCCTTTGATCAATTTATTTTATGCGGCAATGCACCCTGGACATTTCGCTACAAAGCCGACTATCTCGCACTAAAACCCGCTAAATCATTTCAACCCATTCACTACGCTAAACCCGATGGCAAAATCACGTTCGATAAACTCACTCAGGTTTATTTAACGGCAACCCGCCATCGTGAAGATGAACCCTGTCATTTAAAATTGCGTGACCCGGCACTGGCGATTAAGGTTAATTATCTTATTTACGCCTCACCCGAATCACGCTACTGCCCCGCCGCCGTTTATGAAATAGTAGATAAAGAAACAAACCCGCGCTTACAAATCAATTTTGCCAACTGCATTCACTGCAAGACTTGCGATATCAAAGACCCGCGCCAAAATATTGAATGGCGCACCCCTGAGGGAGGGGATGGACCGAATTACTCAATCTGACCCCAACCGTTGCTCAAACCCAAGCTGCTAATGCTCCCCATCCAGCATGAAGGAATTTCGCACTCTATAGCTGCCTCTAAAGATACTATTTTAGCCTAATGGTCTATATTTTATAAATAAGGATGCATGGAGAGCTGATCATGGGTAAACAATGGATTGAATTTAGTATTGGCATGGCAGGATTATTGTTAGTTATTGTATTGGCTGTTCAATATCACAGTCGAGTAGCTCAGCTAACTCCGACCCAGCAAATCCACCAACATTATTTAAAAGCCACCTTATCACCCTATAATGCTATATCGCTGCATGCCAACAACGTAGAAGACTGCAGCTATTTAAACAATAAAAATAACACTACCATGACAGTAGATGAAGCTATCTACTGCAATGAAAAAAAACACGCTGTGATGAGCGCTATGGATGACAAGCAAGACAAAATTATAAAATTCTGCCCAGCATTAGGCTGCTGAAATTATTAATTTAAGGCCCTGTATGCGGTACTGTCGAGCGGAGGAAGATAACGCGAGGCTTGCACCAAACCCATCGCCATGGAAAGCAACGCACTAATATATCCACCCCATTTGGTCCAATCGGACAAGCTATTTTGAAAAGTATAAAACTGACTGCCAAAAACTAAAAATGCCATAAACGTTTCAGATAAACAAATTTGCGCTTGCTTGGAGTGATAATAAAGCTTTGGTTTAGCCACTTTATTTAAACCAATATAGCCGCCTCCAACAGCGGCCAACAATCCCACTATTATTTTATCTACTGTAATCTTGGATGCGTCCTGCATCAAAACAAATGAAACCAACGCACGATGCATAATTAATCCAGTAGCAGACCAGTTAAACGCACCAGCTGCTGTGTCGCCAAGCGCTTTTTTCTTGGTGTAAGGGGATAAATTGCTTTGGCTACGTTGACGTTGCAAGGGATGCTCTTGGGGGTGCATGTGTCCCGGATACATATCGTGTTGATAGTTATAAAATCGAACCACAGCTGCAACTATCATTAGACTAAGAGTGATGATTATTTTAACCGCAGTTGGTGCGTCCTCTGCTCCATCCTGAAAAAATTCTCGCGATAAAAACGCCGCTAAAGCAGCGCTCATTAATAACGCCCGCCCTTTAAAAAGGCCGGCACTGGTATAGCTGTTTTCTGCATGTTGATTCTCATCTTGTATTGTCCAGGAGGTATCACAAAATAACACCGTGCCAAACAAAATAAATGAACAATACGCTAAAACCTCTAAATAGTTTTGAACTTGTTTCTCGGAATCCAAAAGTGGCGGCACAATACCAGCTGCTATTAAATTACTGGCCGCCAACCAACTGGTTGCAATAGGCGCGGCACGCAATAAAGCCTTTATTTTAAAAATCGTATCTGCCATTTTCCATCCTCAATTACTAAATGGTAACACTATGCCCTACCCACTTGAAGTTACGCTTCAGCACAATTCAAAGCAGCAAGTATAATGCTTTTAAATTAGCGATAGTACTGGTATAAATTCGGTATGGAATTTCAAGATTATTACCAAACGCTTGGTCTTAAGCGTAATGCTGCAGCGGATGAAATTAAAAAAGCTTATCGTCGCATGGCGAAAAAATTTCATCCTGATGTGAGCAAAGAGCCTAATGCCGAAGAAAAATTCAAACAAGCCAAAGAAGCTTACGAAGTTTTAAAAGATCCTGAAAAACGCAAAGCCTACGATCAGTTTGGCAAAAACTGGCAACAAGGCCAAGGTTTTGAGCCACCGCCAAACTGGAATTATCAGTCGCAACAACACAGCAACGAACAGTTCCAGCAAGAAGATTTCAGTGACTTTTTCAGTGAATTATTCGGTCGGCGAGGTGGAGGTTTTCATCAACAAAAACAACAACCCTTTAGACAACGCGGGCAAGATCAACATAGCCGCATTGATATCAGCTTAGAAGAAGCGTTTAACGGCACCAGTCGCTTATTGACTATGCGCGAACCGCAACTTAATCAAAGCACGGGCCAAGTTACGTATAAAACCAAGCAATTAAATGTGAAAATCCCCGCCGGTGTAAACCATGGCCAACAAATTCGCTTAGCCAAGCAAGGTGCCCCTGGCATCGGTGGTGGCGATAATGGTGATTTATATTTAGAAATTGAATTACTGCCGCATCAACATTATCAATTACACGACAAGGATCTAACATTGATGCTGCCTGTCACACCCTGGGAAGCAGCCCTTGGCGCCACAATTAAAGTACCAACCTTAGCTGGCCACATTCAACTTAAAATTCCCGCAGGTTCACAAAGCGGCAAAAAACTCCGTATCAAAGGCCGAGGCTTACCAGGCAAAACGCCAGGCGATCAATATGTGGT
Source organism: Coxiellaceae bacterium (assembly GCA_041746415.1). Classification (GTDB taxonomy): domain Bacteria; phylum Pseudomonadota; class Gammaproteobacteria; order Coxiellales; family Coxiellaceae; genus JBGTHB01. The sequence continues at coordinate 6,568 of JBGTHB010000014.1, forward strand.
GTTATCTATTTATATTCCAGAACCAAAAGATGAAAAACAAAAGGCACTCTATCAACAAATGTCTCAACAAATGCCGTTCAATCCACGCCAGGAGTTATTATGAAATTAATTAACGGCGTCATTATTGAAAGCGACAATCCGCTTAGTTTGGAAGAATTATTGCAAGCACTGCAAGTCGAACGTACTTTTGTAATTGAATTAATTGAATATGAGGTGATAAAACCACAAGGTCAACATCAAGAAGAATGGCAATTTGATCACATTAATTTTCGCCGTGCACGACTGGCGCGAAACTTTTATCATGATCTTGAAATTAATCTGCCCGGTGTTGCCCTCGCCCTGGAATTATTAGAAAGGATAGAAACGCTTGAGCAACAGATGCAGCAAAACAAAGAACAGAAATAAAATCAATTAACCGCAACGCGCTCAAATCACAAACTAAACTAACGGCAATAATTGTTTGTTTAACAGCCAGCGAATTAACGCTAGCACTAGCGCCGCGCATAAGATTACCAGCACCGGCAACATACTTTTTACATCCACCACCAGCACCACCGCTAATCCCGCTGCAGGTGGGTGTTCCAAACGTAACAACACCATCAGCAGTAATGTCACACCCACCGAAGCGACTGCCGCCATCTCTACCATGTGCATACTAAAATGCGCACTCATATTACCGGCATGACATTGCATCCAAAACAAACAGAGAAAATGGGATAATAAGCGCATAGCCTCACCAGAAACCATACCTACAACGTAACCGCCAATAATTCGCAATGGCTGCGACACCACCGCCCGTGGAGTGCAAAACACACAAAAGCTGCTTGAAGCCAACGAACCTGTACCGGCAGCCCAAATTAATTGGCCTGCGGCAACGTGATCTAAACTGAGTAAAACACCGTAAACAAACACCATAGCAAACGTTGTTTGCCACAGCACATGAAAATAATACTGTCTATCCCTGACTGTGCTATTCATTATGTCTCCATTAAACAGTGACGAATGGCTTTACAAATTTGGTGCGCTGTATGCAATTTCACTTGCTGTAGTTTTAACGCACTCAATAACATTTGCGGTGTTAACGCTAGTGCTTGTTGATGCGTTTTACCTTGTAACCAACGGCATGTGTATTCTAACATGGCCAGCAACACCACTGAGCCATAAGCCTGAAAACGTGCGGCTAAAATCATTTCAGCCTCACTTTCAATAAACAATTCCAGTATATCACCTTGCGCCACTGTGCCCAATTTCGCAGTGGCAACGGCATCACCCGTTAGTCGGCCCGTGTGATCAAGATGATGGAAATAATCGAGCAGTTCATTTGAATATTGCATTTGGTGTAATCTATATTAGTCTTTGCTTTACTTCATCCCAAATCGGCGACAACTTACGCAAGCGCTGCACTTCTTTACTAATTTGTGTTGTGGCGTAATCAATTTCTTCATCTGTAGTAAATCTGCCGAAACTCAAACGAATTGAATCATACGCTTGCTGGCGTGTTAAACCCATTGCCATTAATACATGTGAAGGTTTCATACTTGCCGAGTCGCATGCCGATCCTGTCGATAAAGCCAAATCACGCAAGCTCATTAATAACGATTCACCTTCTACTCCATCAAATCGCAAATTCAGACAACCAAGTATGGAGTGAGTTACATCACCATTTATGTGCACACCGTGTAACTGCGCCAGCGCGTTTAACAATGTCTGACGTTGCTGGTACAGCTTTTGTTGTGCTTGCTTAAATTCATTTTTAGCAAGCTCAAATGCTTCGCCCATAGCTACAATTTGGTGTGTTGGCAAAGTGCCTGAACGTAATCGTCGTTCATGCCCGCCACCGTGTTGTTGAATTTGCAAATGCAATGGCGGTGTGCGCCGAATATAAAGTGCACCAATACCTTTGGGACCATAAACCTTGTGAGCAGACAACGACGCTAAATCTACTGCCATGGATTTAACGTCAAACTGTATTTTACCGACACTTTGGGCGGCATCACTGTGAAATAAAATACCTCTTGCGCGCGTCAACGTCGCCAGTTTTGCAATATCTTGTACCACGCCTGTTTCATTATTTACATGCATTATCGAAACTAGAATAGTGTCATCACGTAACGCATTTTGAAATTCATTACTGTCTAATAAGCCGGTGTGCTGCGGCTTTAAATACGTCACTTCAAAACCAATTGATTCCAAATGACGACACGTGTCTAATACTGCGCTGTGTTCAGTTGCCATAGTGACAATGTGTTTGCCTTGACGCTGATACGCTTGCGCAATACCTTTTAATGCGAAATTATTGGATTCAGTAGCGCCAGAGGTGAAAATAATTTCACGCGGATCTGCATTGATGCAATCTGCAATTTGTTGCCGCGCCCGTTCAATTAATTCATCGGCTGCGTAACCATAAGAATGCGTTTGTGATGACGCGTTTCCAAACACACCATCTGGTCCTAAACATTTAACGAGTTGAGCTGTGACCCGCGGATCAACAGGAGTGGTTGCCATATAGTCTAAATAAATTGGCAACTGCATGGCTCACTCCTCACTTTTTCTTTTTAAATATTCCAGTTCGATAAAACCACAGACATAATAGTCCAAATACAATCACACCAAAAAAATTAGCATAAGGTGCAAACGACGGTGGCACAATAGCCAAAGCATTTGAATTGCCTTTTATGGCAAAGGGAATGGCTAACAACACACCCATAATGGAGCTTCCCGCTACCATGCCACAAGCCAATAATATTGCTCGATGCGCATTATCATGACAAATTTGTTTATCCACTTTTGTGCGTGCTTTCAGGCGGTGCTGTGATTTGACTAAATAGTTAATGGCACTACCCATAATGATTGGTGTCATGATTTCTGGCGGCAGATAAATTGCCAAGCCAACGGCTAACGCTGGCAGTCTGAAATGAGTGCGGCTACGAATAATTTCATCAATGAAAATCGTCACCACCGCAACTATACAGCCGATAATGATCATTGACCATTCTAAATGATGGGTTAACACGCCTTTTGCCACAGCCGCCATTAAACTTGCCTGCGGTGCCGCTAACATTTGTGCATGATCCATACCAGGACGCGGAAAATTACCTGCCATGCCATAGGCGTGATATAACAAATTTAAAATTGGTCCAATCACTAATACTGAAACCACCACACCCACAGCAAGCATCAATTGTTGTTTCCACGGCGTGGCACCAATAATTTGTCCTGCTTTTAAATCCTGCATGTTTTCGCCAGAAATACTGCCAATGCCTGCAATAACACCTGCCATTAAAATAACGTAAGCCAATACATTGAGCATATGTGCTTTGATTTCATCATGAAACATAGTCAAACAAATCAATGACAATAATAAAATGCCCACGATCATCAGACCGGATAAGGGATTATTAGTCGAACCCAACATGCCGACAAAGTAGCCACAAATTGAAGCTAATAAAAATCCCACTATCAAAATAAACGCTAACGAAAATAAACAAATAATCGCAATGCGACCAATTTCACCCAGTCCACCGATTTGAAACACTTCATAAAATAAAAAAGCATAAGTGACAAGGGCTAAGAACAGTACGGATATGGTCACCCATTGAATTGGAAAGTCTTTTTCAGTGCGTAATAGAGGCGCTGAAGAATTGTTCTTGCTTTTTGCAAAACCCGCAAACGATAGTTTCAAACCATCTAACAGAGGGCGCGACAAACGCAATAACGTCCAAATGCCACCCACAATCATAGTGCCCACGCCAACATAACGTAAATGCACATCCCATAAATCCATGGCGGATTGATAAAGGTCATTTGGATGCGTTAAGCCAAAATGCACACCCAATAAAGGCAGAATGATTAACCACCCCACTACCAAACCAAACAACAAACTCATGCCAGTTTCAAAACCAATAATATAACCTGCCGCCAATGTTGCTGAGGTTAAACCGAACGACAAACCAAACAACGATTTGCCTGCCGACACCCACCACTTCATCGTCTCACCCATTACTTGCAAGCCGGATTGGCAAAACGAAACAGCAGCGCCAATCGCTCCGCCACGAAGAATATATTTAAGCTGTGCACCACCTTTGGATGCCGACTTAAGCACATTACCGACAGCTGTTCCCTCTGGGAATTTTAACGTAGGCATATGCAATAACACGCGTCGCAGCGGGATTGATATCATCACACCTAATAAGCCGCCTAACATCCCAATTATCACGGTTTCCCAATAAGGAAATCCTTGCCACACACCCAACAATAACATCGCCGGTAAAATAAACGACATCGCCGCCGCCATGCCTTCACCTGCAGAGGCTGCAGTTTGAATAATATTACTTTCTAAGATGTTGGAATTTTTAAAAAAACGTAACAGTCCCAATGCAAACACCGAAGCCGGTACAGAAGCTGAAATGGTTGTGCCAATTTTTAAGGCTAAATACGCATTTGATGCGGCTAAAACTAACGCTAAAATAATAGAGATTACAATCGCACGCAGAGTTAATTCAGGAAGTTTTTGCGAAGCCGGTATAAATGGTTTAACGGACTCAACTGTAGATTTTAGCTCTGACACATGCACCTCTATTAATCCAAATAAGTCGGCCAGTATAACAAAGAGTTTCTTATAATTGAATTAGTTAGGTAAATTTATGCGGTTAGCCACGCTTGATAAAATACCACGCAAAATGTTGATCTCCGTGAGATCCAGCTCAGCGCGCAAAAATAAACGTCGTAAGCGACGCATCAACGCCTTCGGCTGTTTAGGATCCAAAAACTGTGTGGCAACAAGCGTTTGCTCTAAGTGCTCAATAAAGCCATTAAAATCACTGCTGTTAGCCACGGTTCGCATGACCTTTTCTGTCTCAGCGGAACTTTCTATTAAGGCCGCACGAATAGCGTAAGTCATCACTTGCACTGCCGCTGCTAAATTCAATGAGCTAAATGAATCAACGGTGGGTATCTTAATGTGATAGCGACACAATGCCAGTTCTTCGTTAGTTAACCCTGAATCCTCCCGCCCAAAAACAATGGCAACACTTTGTTGCGGCTCAGCTTGAATCAACCTTGCTGCATTTGCAGGCGTCATAAGCGGCCAACTTAACTGGCGTTGACGAGCACTAGTACCAAACACTAACTGAGCGCCTTCCAACGCTTCTTCTAAAGTATCCACTATGGTTGCAGCCGCCAACAAATCATCCGCGCCAGATGCCATCGCTGTGGCTAAACCATCGGGAAATAATTTAGGACGAACTAATACTAATTGAAAAAACCCCATGTTTTTCATAGCGCGCGCGGCACCACCAATATTCCCAGGGTGACTTGTTTCAACCAGAATGATTTTTATCTGCTCTAACATTCTCTTTATCTCAAGTTGTTTTGTGCTATCCTACCCCATTTTCAAGCCAGGATCACAACATGAATCATCCCTTACTCAATATTGCTATTCAAGCTGGACGCAGTGCAGGCCGCATTATTTCGCGCTCACTGGATCATCTCGATGCGAACAATATTAGCTTAAAGCAAAAACACGACTTCGTAACCAATGTGGATTTAGCGGCAGAAGAAGAAATCGTTCGTATCATCCAAGAAGCTTATCCAGATCACGCCATTCTAGCTGAAGAATCAGGCAGCAATAATAATAAAAGTGAATTTGAATGGGTTATTGACCCGCTGGATGGCACGCTTAATTTTATTCACGGCATCCCCCATTTCGCTATTTCTATTGCTGTTTTAAAACGCCAACAATTAGAAATCGGCATGATTTTTGATCCCATTAAAAATGAATTATTTACGGCAGTAAAAGGCGGCGGCGCACAATTTAACAATCGTAAAATGCGCGTCAGTGAATGCAAAAAATTAGACGAAGCATTGTTGGTGACGGGGCTGCCATTTCGTGAAGAGCAACCGCTTGCGCACTACTTAAAAAGTTTTAGTGAAATTTTACCCCAAGTAGCGGGCATTCGGCGTCCAGGTGCGGCATCGTTGGATTTGGCTTATGTTGCCTGTGGACGTTTTGATGGCTACTGGGAAATGGGTTTAAAGCCATGGGATATGGCAGCAGGTATTCTGCTGGTCAAAGAAGCTGGTGGTATAGTGACGGATCTAGCAGGACAAGAAAACTACTTGGAAAATGGCAATGTCTTAGCCGCCAATTTGGCATTACATAAAACATTAGGCCTATTTTTTAATTAGAATTGCTTTTGCAGCGAATCAAGAGATTTTGAACAGACTCTAAGGCATGCCATCATCAAACTGCTTAGGTGCTGGCATTAAAGATTCGCGGTTCAAACCAATTGCGATACCTAACGATCCCGCGACATAGATCGAAGAGT
>JBGTHB010000015.1:0-1656 GCA_041746415.1 Coxiellaceae bacterium
TCAATGAATTACAACGCGTTTACAGCTTAACAATGCGTTTTAGAGTAGTGACGTTAGCAATAGGGTGCGCATTACTGGTTATTTTTTCAAAATTGATACTTGGGCATTTTGGCGCAGATTATATTGATGCCCGTACACCGCTATTGATCTGTATTTTTGGTGGATTTATTGGTTGCATTAGCAGCGGTGCGGCAGTGGTGCTGGCGTTTAGTGGTAATGAAAGAAGCTTAGTATTACTTAGTGGCGTTGAATTGGCTATTTTGGTGATCTTTGGAATGATTGGTACATATTATTATGGGTTGATCGGTACAGCGTGCGCTTCAGTTATAGCTATCGCGGTTAAGTTGACGAGCTGTGTGATTTTAGTTAAGAAAAAAGTGGGTATTAATGTCTTGAGTCTTTAAATTAGTTTTGACTGAGTCAAGCAGCATGGTTATTGTGTTTTCTGCGGTTGTTATTTTTTTATTAGGCTAGGAGTTCAAATTTTTTGTTGTTAAAATTATAGCTTTCAATGGTTGCTGATGAGATATCGAAAAACCATAAATGGATTTTCAATTGGTGGTTATCAATGCGATGTTGAATCCAAGGAAACGTGAGAGCATTTTGATAAGAAACCAGCAGTGAATTTTTAGCGCAACTATCGGGATCTTGATTATCGTCGTGATGAATACCAATTAAGTCTGTCCAGCGTGAAATAAAATCATCTTGTGGTAACGGTTCTTTTTGTAAGAAAGCCTGAATACCGCCGCATTGACTGTGCCCCATAATAACTAAATGCTTTACATTTAAATAGCACACACCAAATTCTAACGCAGCGCTGGTGCCGTGATGTGCTTCATCACTTTCATAAGGAGGAATTAAATTAGCAATATTACGTGCAATAAATAAATCACCAGGATGACATTGCAATAGTAACGCTGGATCAACACGTGAATCACAGCAAGAAACAAACATAATTTCAGGCCGCTGGCCTTTGTCCGCTAAATTTTGCATTAGTGTTGCAGTGTCTGAACTGTATTTTTTGCGAAAGGCAGTGTAGCCATCAATAATTTTTTTAAACGATTTTTCCATTATTCCTCATACTAACATTTGTTCAGCGTGTTCAAGGCTTTGTTGACTCACTTTGCTGCCACTTAACATACGCGCAATTTCCTGTATACGGTCATCTCGCTGCAATAGACGAATGCGAGTGCTAGTATGATTTTTTTGGCTGAGTTTTTCAACTTTAAAATGATGATGACCTTGACAGGCGACTTGGGCTAAATGCGTGATGCAAAATGTTTGGGTTTTTTTACCCAGTTCACGCAATAAACTCCCCACCATTTCAGCAGTTTGACCGCCCACGCCAACATCGACTTCATCAAAAATAATGCTGGGGATGTTTTCTTGTTGCGAACATTCTACTTGCAGTGCCAAACTTAAACGTGAAAGCTCACCACCCGACACCACTTTGCTCATGGGCCCTAATGTTTGGCCGGGATTGGTGCTGACGTAAAATTCCGTTTTTTCTAGCCCATTCATATTAGGTTGTTTATCATGGGGGCTAAACGTAATTTTAAATTCACCACCTTGCATGCCTAATTGTTGCATTTTAGTGGTAATGATCTTATTCAGTTTTTGTGCTGCTTGTTGCCTGTTCTTTGAAATTTTCTCAGC
>JBGTHB010000016.1:0-8263 GCA_041746415.1 Coxiellaceae bacterium
TTATCATTTCTTTTAATTTCGTCAGCACTTCTTCAAGCGACCAATTTTCACCAGCGTCACTGGTGCGGGCTTTATATTCAATCGTGCCATTATCCAATCCACGCTCGCCAATTACCACTCGATGTGGAATACCGATCAAATCCATTTCTGAAAACATCACTCCAGGACGCTCTTTGCGATCATCTAATAAAACTTGCACGCCCACCGCTAACAATTCGTTATATAATTTTTCTGCCGCCTCACGCACGCGATACGATTTATGCATTTGAATTGGAATAATCACCACACTAAATGGCGCCATCGTAGGCGGCCAAACAATTCCGTCTTTATCGTGATTTTGTTCAATCGCGGCAGCCACGATACGTGACACGCCAATACCATAACAACCCATCTGCATTGGTACTACCTTACCTTGCTCGTTTTGCACCACCGCATTCATAACAGCGCTGTATTTTGTGCCGAGCTGAAACACATGCCCCACTTCAATACCACGCGCAAATTTTAATTTGCCTTTGCCATCTGGACTGGGATCGCCTTCTTTTACATTGCGTAAATCCACCCGTTCACCAACAGCAAACTTCGCCTGCACTGCTTGATCAACTAACACCACGCCTGAAAAATTTTCAGTAGCGGCATTTTCATTGCGTATTTCCAACGGTGTGTGCACTAATGGGTGACTCTGTGCTTTGACTTCATTTAATGTATCACTGCCATTAAGCACCAGCGTTACGTTATCTTCTTTAATTCCCTGCACATGGAATGCTTTTATGGTTGTGTCAGCAGTTACAGTCGCGTTGCTTTGTGCGCGCTCTAAATTAGCGGCATAATCGCTGCCATCTGAAAACACCACCACATCTTCACCGGATTGCGCCAACACCTGAAATTCATAGGAAACACTACCACCAATCGCGCCTGAATCTGCAAGCACGGCTCGATAATCCAAACCTAAACGTGTGAAAATTTTATTGTATGCTACGAACATTTTATCAAACGAAATACGCATGGCGGTTTCATCTAAATCAAACGAATACGCGTCTTTCATGCAAAATTCACGTGCTCGCATAACGCCAAACCGAGGTCGAATTTCATCACGAAATTTAGTTTGAATTTGGTAGAGCGTCAAAGGTAATTGTTTGTAACTTTTAATCTCACGTCGCACAATATCCGTTACCACTTCTTCATGCGTTGGGCCAAAACAAAATGCACGTGTATGTCGGTCTTCAATGCGCAATAACTCTTTGCCATAAAAATCCCAGCGCCCGCTTTCTTGCCATAACTCAGCGGGCTGCACCGCAGGCATTAAAATTTCCAAAGCACCGGCGCGATCCATTTCTTCACGCACAATCGCTTCGACTTTTCTTAATACGCGCAACCCCAGCGGCAGCCAAGAATACAATCCACTGGCAAGTTTGCGAATTAAACCCGCACGCAGCATTAATTGATGACTGATTAACTCAGCATCTGCTGGCACTTCTTTTTCAGTAGCTAATAAAAATTGTGATACTTTCATTTAAGCGAGTATACCGACTCGCTCGTCGGATGCGAAGATGTTATCGAAGCAGTCGCATTAACTCACATTAAATGTAACCGAGGATGAAGGAGGTAGTGTCAAAATGCGATGGGGATTTTTAAAGTGCGCGAAGTGGTTACATCCAAAACACTAAATTTGTTCCTGATCACCTGAAAACAACACACTGCCCATTTCCCGTAGGCGTTTGCGGATTTTTTCCCGTTGTTGCAACCGGCGAATAGACTGGATGGGAAATTCGGTGATGGATAATATGTTCTTTTCAAGCAGCAAATAAATCACATCTTCCAATACGCGCACTAATGCCAAGTCAGACAGACGCAGCTCGTAAAGATCTTGAAAGTAACCACTGTTTTTCATTTCCTCAGTTGCTCCCGCCTCGCCGAACATAAATTCAACCAATGCTGGGTGAGTGGGTGAAAGTTCTTCTTTGGCTGTTGCAGTTGGGCTAGAAAAAACCGCTGTGATTTTTCCCTCTTCATCGCGTTGCACGTATGGCATACTGTACCTCCACATCCTTGTAGCTTACAGAGTAAATATTACTACCATTTGTCCATTCTATCCACAAAAGTTATCCACAGATTTACTAACAACACCCCTGAGATTGATAAATCAATAAGTTGCACAGGACAAGCCCATGAAAAAGTCGTGCGCGGGTGTAATCGGCGTGCAGCGCGCCACGCCACGCCGGGAGATAAAATGACTCGAACCCACTGCAGGCATTGGGATTCGCTTAACTCCGCGGGATTTTATTTGACAAGGCCAGCCTATCCGGCGTACGATTTAAATACATCAGTTCATTCATTCGACAACTAGATTGCGTAAATTAAGGACCCCTGAACGTGCTGGCTCCTTTTATGGTCTAGCTACACAAAAAACCCCGCATTAGCGGGGTTTTTTTTAGCCTTTAGGAAGCTAGGCGTTACATCATACCGCCCATGCCGCCCATACCACCCATGCCGCCCATGCCGCCCATATCAGCAGCACCGCTACCCGCAGGTGCTTCTGCTTTAGGAGCATTGGTTACCATACATTCTGTGGTAATCATTAATCCAGCAATGGAAGCCGCATTTTGCAAAGCAGTACGAGTTACTTTGGTGGGGTCCAAAATACCCATTGCCACCATATCGCCATACTCACCTGTTGCCGCATTATAACCAAAGTTAACGTCTTTATGATCCGCCACTTTCGCTAACACAACAGCACTTTCCTGACCGGCATTTGCCACAATTTGACGCAAAGGTGCTGACATCGCACGCCGAGTTAATTCCACCCCAACGCGTTGGTCATCGTTATCCACTTTCACTGAGTCCACTGCTTTTAATGCACGAATCAGTGCGGTACCACCACCAGGCACAACGCCTTCTTCTACAGCAGCACGAGTCGCATGCAGGGCATCTTCTACGCGCGCTTTTTTCTCTTTCATTTCCATTTCTGTCGCTGCACCAACACGAATCACCGCTACACCGCCAGCCAATTTGGCTAAGCGTTCTTGCAGTTTTTCTTTGTCGTAGTCCGATGTGCTGGCGTCAATTTCATTGCGTACTTGATCAATACGGCCTTTAATTTCGCCTTGATCACCTGCGCCATCAATAATGGTTGTGTCTTCTTTTGTAATCACAACGCGTTTCGCAGTACCTAAATCATCTAATGAAGCCGATTCAAGTTGCAATCCAACTTCTTCAGAAATAACTTTGGCGCCTGTTAAAATAGCAATATCTTTCAGCATTTCTTTACGACGATCACCAAATCCAGGTGCTTTCACCGCTGCCACTTTCACTACGCCACGAATGTTGTTTACTACTAGCGTTGCTAATGCTTCGCCTTCCACATCTTCAGCAATAATTAATAATGGTTTACCTGCTTTCGCTACACCTTCCAATACAGGCAACATTTCACGAATGTTAGAAATTTTCTTATCCACCAATAATATAAAAGGTGAATCCAATTCCACACTCATGTTTTGTTGATTGTTTACGAAGTATGGTGACAAGTAGCCACGATCGAACTGCATACCTTCAACAACAGACAATTCATTCTCCAAACCAGAGCCTTCCTCTACTGTGATGACGCCTTCTTTGCCGACTTTTTCCATTGCTTCAGCAATGATTTCGCCCACAGCCTCATCAGAGTTAGCAGAAATCGTGCCCACTTGCGCAATTGCTTTGCGATCCGCGCACGGTTTAGAAATCGCTTTTAATTCTTCCACTGCTGCTTTAACTGCTTTTTCAATGCCACGTTTTAAGTCCATTGGATTCAGGCCAGCCGTAACTGCTTTAATGCCTTCACGCAACATGGCTTGTGCCAACACAGTTGCTGTGGTTGTGCCATCACCGGCAAAATCAGAAGTGCGTGACGCTACTTCTTTAACCATCTGCGCGCCCATATTTTCAAATGGATCTTCAAATTCGATTTCTTTTGCTACACTCACACCATCTTTTGTAATAGTGGGTGCGCCATAAGATTTATCTAAAATGACATTTCGACCACGGGGCCCTAATGTTACTTTTACGGCATTTGCTAATTTATCTACACCAGTGGCTAAAGCGCGTAACGCTTCGTTTGAATATTTTAAAACTTTTGCTGCCATGTTTTTTTACCTCTTTCCAAAAATTAATTAAGCTTCAATGATGCCCATGATGTCGTCTTCACGCATCACAACCACTTCATTGCCATCCAGTTTGAATTCTGTGCCAGCGTATTTGCCAAACAGAACTTTTTGACCCACCTTAACGGCCAACGGGTAAACTTTACCATCGTCTAACAATTTCCCTGGACCAATGGCTATAACTTCACCGCGCTGTGGTTTTTCAGTAGCTGTATCAGGGATAACAATACCGCCCGCGCTTTTGCGCTCTTCTTCTAAACGTCGAACAACGACGCGGTCATGCAAAGGATTGATGTTCATAACACTATCTCCATAATTAAATTAACTTAGTTAAAGGGCTGTCGAAATCGTAATTCTTCATACGGCCCGTTAAAGCACTTAGGCTTGGTATTGCATATTAGGGGTGAAGGCGAAAAATTCAAGGGGGCCAATAAAACTAATTGGCCGCCAGGCCAGTACGCAGCTTCACTTTTCAAACCGCCTTACTTTTTGGGTATTTTATGCTCAAAGAACGACGCCATGTATTCCGGCGTGGCGCACAAAAAACGCCTTCAAATAGTGTGTCTGCTCAATGGCCACGTGCAGGGGATGATCCGGCCCTTGTCCACCTTGATAAACAATTTGGGTAGCCACGTTGGTTTGTGCTGCGGCTTTTGCAATAGCCCCAATCAAATCAGCACCTGTTAAGTGCATTGAACACGAGGCCGAAACCAATAATCCACCCGGTTTTACTAGCTGTAATGCCAAACGGTTTAATTTTACGTAACCTTTCACGCCTTGATTAAATTCTTTTTTACTCTTAATAAACGCCGGTGGATCCGCAATCACAATATCGAATTGCGCTTTTTTACTAATCAATTGTTCCAAAGCACGAAACGCATCATCACAAATGGTTTGCACTTTATTTTGCACGCCATTTAGCGTGGCATTGTGCTGCAACTGATTGATGGCGGGCTTGGAGCTGTCGATACACACCACTTCTTTTGCTCCATGAGTGGCGCAAGCAATGCCCCACGCACCTAAATAACTGTAAATATCCAATACCCGTTGTTCGTTTACATAAGGTAACAATTGCGCACGATTAATGCCGTGATCATAAAACCAACCGGTTTTTTGTCCCGCTAAAATAGGCGCTTCAAAGCGGGTGTTATTTTCTTCGATTTGCAGTGGCGCATCATTACCAAACAGCAGTTTTGTTTCGCTGGCTAATCCTTCGGTAGCGCGGTAAGCACTGTCATTGCGTAAAATAATGCGCTGCGGTTGCACCACTGTTTGCAATGCGGCAATGATGCTGTCGCACCACTGCTCCATGCCAGCAGTATTAATTTGCACTACCAAAGTATCATCATAACGGTCAACCACTAACCCGGGTAAAAAATCACCCTCACCATAAATCAAACGATAATAGGGTTTGGCAAAAAAACGTTGACGCAAAACCAACGCTTGCGTAATACGACGCACAAAAAAATCCGTGTCGATTTTCTCATTAATGGCGGTTGTTAAGATGCGCGCACACAATAAACACTGCGGATTAATGTAAGCCAAACCCAATGGTTCTTTTGTTGCGCTAACAACCTGCACCATAGCACCGGCAGCAAAAGATTTAAGCGGCGTTACGCTGTTATCAATTTCGTTACTGAAAATCCACAAATGCCCAGCTTGCAAGCGGCGTTCGCAGCGCGATTTTAATTGTAAAGTTGGATATGTCATAGGGAGGCTATCCTATGCGTTTATCCAACCCGCTGCAATGTAAATTCCTGCCTAGCAGCTCCCTAACCTTTATGCTAACCTTGGCGCAATTTCAAACCCTATATTCTATATAAGGAGCAGCCATGCAAGACTCATTCAATTGTCGACGTGAACTCAACGTTAACGGCACCACTTACCAATACTTCGATTTACCCACTGCTGAAAAAAATGGTCTAACCGGCATTCAAAAATTACCCTTCACCTTAAAGGTGTTGCTAGAAAACCTGTTGCGATTTGAAGATAACGACACCGTTAAAAAAGAAGATATCCAGGCATTTGTGGATTGGTTAAAAAATAAATCCTCAAAAAAAGAAATTGCTTATCGCCCGGCGCGCGTATTAATGCAAGATTTCACCGGCGTGCCAGCAGTCGTTGATTTAGCTGCCATGCGTGATGCCATGGTGAAATTAAACGGCGACGCCCAAAAAATTAATCCCTTGTGTCCCGTGGATTTAGTTATCGATCACTCGGTGCAAGTCGATCAATATGGCAACGCAGGGGCATTCACTGCCAACGTTGAAATTGAAATGCAGCGCAATCATGAGCGCTACACCTTTTTAAAATGGGGCCAACAATCGTTTAATCGGTTTCGTGTTGTACCGCCTGGCACTGGCATTTGTCACCAAGTGAATTTGGAATATTTAGGCCAAGGTGTTTGGAGCGGCGAAATGAACAATGATTTATTTGCTTATCCCGATACATTAGTCGGCACCGATTCGCACACCACCATGATTAATGGCCTAGGTGTTTTAGGCTGGGGCGTGGGTGGCATCGAAGCCGAAGCGGCGATGTTAGGGCAACCAGTTTCAATGTTAATCCCTGAAGTCATTGGATTTAAATTAGAAGGCAAATTAAAAGAAGGCGTTACCGCTACTGATTTGGTATTAACCGTTACCCAAATGCTGCGCGAAAAAGGCGTTGTGGGAAAATTCGTTGAATTTTACGGACCCGGATTACACGAATTACCCGTTGCGGATCGCGCTACGATTTCCAATATGTCGCCCGAATACGGCGCGACGTGTGGATTTTTTCCGATTGATAAAGAAACCGTAAAATACATGGAGCTAACTGGTCGTGATAAAGCAATAATTGCTCGTGTTAAAGCCTACACCCAAGCACAAGGTTTATGGCACGATGAAAATACTCAGGAAGCGGTATTTACCGACACATTAAAATTAAATCTAAGCGATGTAGTGCCTTCATTAGCTGGACCAAAACGACCTCAGGATCGTGTTGCTTTATCGCAATTGCGCCAAGCAACTGAAAAAGCGATTGCCGCACGTGAAAAATCAACCGAACTCGATCAAGAATTTGCAACAACAGAAGATTTTAATTTACACCATGGCGATGTTGTTATTGCCGCTATTACCAGCTGCACCAACACCTCCAATCCAAGTGTGATGATTGCTGCGGGTTTATTAGCGAAAAAAGCGGTTGAAAAAGGTTTGCAAGTTAAACCTTGGGTAAAAACTTCGTTAGCACCCGGCTCAAAAGTCGTAACAGATTATTTAAACAAAACGGATTTGACCGAATATTTAGATAAACTTGGATTTTATTTAGTTGGCTACGGTTGCACTACCTGCATTGGTAACTCAGGGCCGCTGCCTGAAGCTGTAGAAAAAACCGTTACCGAAAAAGAATTAGTCGTGTGCAGTGTGCTTTCCGGTAACCGCAATTTCGAAGGCCGCATTCATCCTTCGGTTAAAGCAAGCTGGTTAGCTTCGCCACCTCTCGTTGTGGCCTACGCATTAGCTGGAACCACACGCATTAATTTAGATAAAGAACCAATTGGCATAAACGATAAAGGTGAGCAAATTTATTTAAAAGATATATGGCCCAGCCAACAAGAAATTGCTGAGCTCGTTACCCAAGTCACCAGCATTATGTTTAATAAAGAATACGCCGAGGTGTTTGACGGCGATAAAGAATGGAAAAGCATTCCTATTTCAAAAAGTGCTACCTATAAATGGAATGGGGATTCAACTTACGTAAAACTGCCACCATTTTTTGAAAATATGCCGCGCGAACCAGGAAAATTAACTAATATTAATAATGCGCGCCTATTAGCCGTGTTTGGTGATTCCGTTACAACCGATCACATCTCACCAGCCGGTTCCATTAAGCCAGACAGTCCTGCCGGAAAATATTTAACTGCACACGGTGTGGCAATAAAGGATTTTAACTCCTACGGTTCACGTCGCGGCAATCATGAAATTATGATGCGCGGTACGTTTGCCAACATTCGCATTAAAAACGAAATGATGGGTGGTATTGAAGGTGGCTTTACCAAATACGACGGCAAAACTCTGCCAATTTACGATGCCGCCATGACGATAATATTCCAGCTCATTGTTGGTATCGATGCGGGATAATGCTGT
>JBGTHB010000017.1:0-9668 GCA_041746415.1 Coxiellaceae bacterium
TCAAGAAAATAAAACGCTCAATATTATGAAAGCGTTGCTGCAACCTAATTATAAATAATAAACCCGATAAACAACTCCCGCATCATCATCTGAGATGAGCAAGCTGCCGTCCGGTAGCATTAACACATCGACAGGACGCCCCCAATCCGTTTGGCCTTGCAACCACCCTGTTGCAAAAACCCGTTTGCTTATTACTTTTTTACCTTTAACTTGCAAATTAATTACTTGGTATCCCACTTTTCCTAACCGATTCCACGAACCATGTTCTGCTACAAAAATTGAATGATGATATTGCTGAGGAAATTGTGTTCCCGTGTAAAAACGCAGTCCTAATGGTGCACAGTGGGCTGGTAATTCATAAGCAGGCACAACCATATTAGCTGACGAAGGTCGCTTAGCATAATGTGGGTCCGCAATGCGATTGCCATAATAATAAGGAAAACCAAAATTTAATCCTTTTTTCGGCGCCACATTTATTTCATCAGGAGGGATATCATTTCCCAACCAGTCACGACCGTTTTCACTAAACCATAAATAATGTGTATTAGGATCCCAATCAAAACCAACACTGTTACGTATACCTGTTGCGTACAGTTGAAAATCACTGCCATCTGGCTTCATCCGTGACAAGCTAGCAAATCGCGGATCTTTCTTTATGCAAATGTTACAAGGTGCACCAATAGCCACATACAACCAGCCCTTCGGGCCAAACCCTATGTAACGCCAACCATGATGCACGGCTGTGGGTAATTTATCGGTAACAACAGTTGGTTTAGGTGCAGGCGTTAAGTTCGCTTCAATATTTTTATAACGGAGTATTGTCGTAATCTCAGCAACATATAAATCGTTTTTGTAATAAGCAACACCATTTGGCTGATTAAGATTTTGTGCTATTTGAATAACTTTTTCTGCTTTTGAAAAATTCTGCGCAGGAACAAGCGCGTATACTTTTCCTGACTTCCTCGTTCCCACAAACACAATGCCGTTTTTACCCAATGCCATAGAACGCGCATTGGGTACAGTTGCATAGATACTGATATGGAAGCCTTGCGGTAATTTAATTTCATTAAGGGGCAATGCACGACAAAAACCAAATAAAATGAACAAAGAAAAAATACAGAAAAAAATCAAGCGTCGCATTCGGCTATCCTTGATAAAAGATGGGGTGAGTGATGGGATTTGAACCCACGACGACCGGAATCACAATCCGGGGCTCTACCAACTGAGCTACACCCACCAAATTAAACCTCTGTCATTGCGAGGAAGCAACTTTAGTTGCTGATGTGGCAATCCTTTATTAACCACGCAATTTAATGCACTGCATAAAATTACTAAAGCAGGTTCTCATCCTGCGCACGATCTTTATAAATATTGCCCTGATGAGCAATATTTATAAAGATACGTGCCTGGCAGGATTCGAACCTGCTACCCTCGGCTTAGAAGGCCGATGCTCTATCCGAATGAGCTACAGGCACATGTTCAACATGGTCGGGGTAGAGGGATTCGAACCCCCGACATCCTGCTCCCAAAGCAGGCGCGCTACCAGACTGCGCTATACCCCGACATTTTCCAGCCAAGCCAGAAGACGCATCATACTGGCCGATCGCAACTCCGTCAATTATACTAAGTCAGAAATTTGAAGGAATAATCATGCAACAACAACTTGCTCCTATTATTGATAAAGGATTTGCTGAGCGCACTTCATTCAACTCCAACTTCCCCGTTGAACTTTCCAGCGCAGTCTTGGAAACGATCGAGCTATTAAATAGTGGTGAGCTGCGCGTCGCAGAAAAAACCGAACAAGGCTGGCATGTTAATCAGTGGGCCAAAAAAGCGGTGCTACTTTATTTTCGCTTACAACAAAATCAACTCATACCAAGTGAACTAACAAATTACTACGATAAAGTGCCGTTAAAGTACGTCGATATGGATGAAGGCGACTTCAAAAAACTGGGCGTACGCATTGTACCACCAGCAGCGGTACGCAAAGGAGCATTTATCGCGAAAGACGTGATATTAATGCCGAGCTACGTCAACATTGGCGCGTATATTGATAGCGGCACCCTTATTGATACCTGGGCAACGGTAGGCTCATGCGCACAAATCGGCAAACATGTGCATATTTCTGGTGGTGTTGGTATTGGTGGTGTACTTGAACCGATTCAAGCCAACCCAACAATCATCGAAGATAATTGTTTTATTGGTGCACGTTCTGAAATTGTTGAAGGCGTCATCGTTGAAGAAGGTGCAGTGATTTCAATGGGTGTTTTCATCGGACAAAGCACACCGATTTATAATCGCCATACAAAAAAAATTCATTATGGTAATGTGCCCCCTTATTCTGTAGTGATACCTGGCAACTTACCTGCAAAAGATGGCAGTCATTCAACTTATGCAGCTATTATCGTCAAACAAGTCGATGAAAAAACACGCGCTAAAGTATCACTCAATGATTTATTGCGTGAGGCGCAGCAATAATGAATGTGTGTGAACTGGCTAAACAACTTATTAACATAAAATCCATCACGCCCGTTGATGCCGGTTGCCAAAAAATTCTAATTGATCGTTTAAAAAAACTGGGATTTGAAATTACTGAATACGATAAAAATGGTGTCAGTAACTTTTGGGCAACGCATGGATCTGGCGCTCCAGTGTTTTGTTTTGCTGGTCACACTGATGTTGTGCCATCTGGCGATGAAAAAGCGTGGCAATTTCCACCATTTCAAGCAACCGAACACGCTGGATTTTTGCATGGTCGTGGCGCAGCTGATATGAAAAGCTCATTAGCAGCGATGATTGTTGCGACAGCAGCATTTTTAAAAACTAACGCAAACCACAAAGGCACCCTCGCCTTTTTAATTACCAGTGACGAAGAAGGACCCAGTGAATTTGGCACTCGCTACGTTGTCGAACAATTGAAAACAAAAATTGATTATTGCCTAGTGGGTGAAGCAACATGCGCCGAACAATTGGGTGACACCTTAAAAATAGGTCGACGCGGTTCACTGCATGGCGAATTAATTGTGCATGGAAAACAAGGCCACATTGCTTATCCAGAAAAAACTGCCAATCCAATTCATCTTGCCATGAGCGCCATTGACGCATTAGCCAAAATTGATTGGCAAGACAGCAATGCGTATTTTCAAAAAACCAGTTTACAATTCTATGACATTCGATCCGGTGTCGGCGCCGGAAACGTTGTGCCGCCAAACTTAACTGCAAAATTTAATTTGCGCTACTGCCCTACTTCAACACCCGAACAGTTAGAAAAAAAAATAAACGCTACCTTGAAAAAATTTGATATAAAATTCGAATTAAAAATGCAGCCAGCCAGCCCCGGTTATTTTTCCAAATCCGGCCACTTAACTAACGCTTGTGAAATAGCCATACAGGAATGCTGCGCAATTGAACCCAAATTTTCCACCACCGGCGGCACCTCAGACGGGCGCTTTATTGCTAAAATTTGCGATGAAGTTATTGAATTTGGGCCAATTAACGACACCATTCACCAAATTGACGAGCGCATTTCGCTGGTTGATTTAAATAATCTCACTGCTATATACAAACGAATCCTTAGCCAACTCCTTACTTGCCAATAGCACCAAGCTAGTTTATCTTGCCCGCTCACCTGAAAATGGATGTGCTGGATACAGAGCAAACGTGGAGAGATGGGTGAGTCGGCATAGACAAATCACCGATTTGTCCCGACGAACGCCTGACAGGATGTCAGGCCGTGGTGCGATTAGCGGGACTGCCCAAATAAGTACAGGGATGTACTGGATACAGTTTAAAAATATGGAGAGATGGCCGAGCGGTTTAAGGCGCACGCCTGGAAAGTGTGTGTACGCTAAACACGTACCGAGGGTTCGAATCCCTCTCTCTCCGCCAAAATTAAAATGCCCACCTTGTGTGGGTATTTTAATTTTGCATAGAAGGTTATTCGAACCCTCGGAATATTACAGCTGGGTTCGAAAAATTTTGCAGGATCGCAAAATTTTAATGTGCGCCAGCACAAACCCCGAAGGGGTGAGCCTACAGGATGTAGGCGAATAATCCCTCTCTCTCCGCCAAAATTAAAATGCCCACCTTGTGTGGGTATTTTAATAACGACAACCGAATAAAACAAAGGCTCTCACTTACTGTTACTGAGGATTTTTATCAAAACTCAACAAATCGTTATTACAACAATCCCACGGCTGCATATCTTGCAGCCATGTATTTACGTCAATTTTAACTTCAGCAGGACTTTCTAACGATCCTAAATACACCGCCAAAATATGTGGCCACAACTCAGGTTTACCAAACAATACAGAACCACATTCTGCACAAAAACCATGTTGCTTATATTTGCCGCTATCACCTAATGATTGATACCATTTAACTGGGCCGGTAATTTTCACTGCATTAATTAAAACAGCAATATAGGCTAAATGGCCAGAACCCGATTTAATTTGACACGAGCGGCAATAACAAAAACCTACGCGTTTGGGCTGTTCGCTAATTTCATATTTTACTGCCTGGCATAGGCACTGGCCAATTATAGGTAGCTTCATATTAACAGCCTCTCAATTTATTATGCTTATTAAAAAAACCATTCAGACTAATTAACACCCAGTAAATTTTAACCTATTCCACTTCAACAGTACAAAAAAAGCCAAGACCCATGAAAAATAAAATGCGCCGTTGCCACAAAACCAGGCATACTTTATGATGAAATTACATTTAAAACACGAATGAGCATCCCGTAATGCGCACAAGAAAGCCACCAGAGAAGCTTGAAAATATTCTCACTTTATTTAGCAACACAGTTCAACCCAGAAAAATTATTGATATTGTGCTGACGGTAGAAATGGATATTGAGGATGTCGATACGGAAATCTTAGTCAAAATTGTCAAACCCTTCGATAAAATAGATGCCAAGTGGCGAAAAGGAGTAGCCGTTGCTCTCGCATTAAATATCATCTTAATCAAACTTATTAATGATAATGGGGCTTCTTATCTTTTTACTGGATTAGCAGCAGGCATTGCGATTTTGTTGACCTTTGCCATTTCAGGACGCGCGCTTAATAGCTACCTTAAAAATGCGGTTGTATCACTAGATACAGCACTTACCGAAGATGAAAAAGAAAAAGCTCAAACCACTTTACAATTTTTGCAACAAGGCTGGAATATTAATTCCAAAAAAGATCCCCTTGGGCATGAACGACAAAATCAGCAACTACTTATCGCGCAAGTTATTCGTAATGAACTGCAACGTCGTCAACAACTCAGCCTGTGCAAAGCTCACTAATAACAACATCAACATTCTCTAATTTTTTAGTCTGAATTTTCATTTTGTAATTATCTCTAATTAATTGACGTTGGTTTTTTTTAGCTCTTATAACTTGGATCCATAACACATCGAAAAATTTAGCAAGGCAGTTTAAATGACACTTTATGTAGCGATATATCGCCACTTCTAATGTGACGAGTATAAATACCGCTGATGGTTTGGATTTGTTAGAAAAAAATATTAATTAGCTTGCGGCGCACCTTCCCTTTGATTTGGCTCTCCTTCCTCAAACCGATTTAAATCTTCTTCACCTTTCTCTTCTTCATCCCTATCCCCTAGTTCGCCTACCAACGCAGCTGCTGCATATGGGTCATTTCCTCTAAAACAGCGTGAAAACAAGCCAACTGATTTTGTGTACAAAGTCATGGGATCTGTATTTTCCACCACAACACCCAGAAGCTGTATACCGATTAAAACAAGCGCAGCAGCCAACGGCGAGCTGTCTATAATTGAAAAATGCGTTTCTAAAAGCTGACTAAAAAAATGCAATCCGCAAAGTCGAGTTCCGGCATGTTTTCCAAGCAAAAAAACGTGATTTGATATGGCTCTAAATAGTTGCCAGTACATCGCGGCAATAACCAGTGCAAAAAGCGCCTTTGGAAACCTTATATCATATCGGTGGGTCTGCGTTGCAGGTGATCGTCGCGAAAATTGAAAGCCATTATTCGATAAAAAAAGCGGCCTCAATACAAAAATATGCAGCGCCACAGTTGAGAAAAGAATACTGTCCCAGAAAAAATCCGGCCCTGGTTGGATATCATGTGAACTAGGCACACGATTGCCTGGAACTTGGCAATCTTTTAATACAGAATTTATACCTTCGCGGTAGTAGTGATTATAAAAACCACTGGTATCACTGGCCAGAAGGAAGGGAGTTTCAATGCTAGCTATAACCACTATGCTTTGACAAACGTAAGCGCACCATTGCAAAAACTTTGCGCAATTAGAAGGCCGGGGTAACTTAGACGGGCGCATGTGTCGACGCAGCGAAGCAAGGCTGCGCCATCTAGCCAATGTAAAAAAATTGAAAAAGCTTGAACTTATTTTTAGGTTATTAGGCAGACGTTCAAATAGTTCACGTTGTGGTGCTGTTAGTTCGACTAGATAGAAATTGCAAAATGAACGGCCATCACGGTCGACTCTAAATATTGGCTGGGAACAACAAGGCCATGTTTCCTTCCCATTCTCTATTGCACCAATAAGGACCGACTCATCGTATATTCGACGACAACAAGCCGTTTGCGCTGGATAGGCTGTAAAACGTCGACTTTTCACACACGCAAAAACGTCTAGATCCGGAATAATGATTGTGGGTAATGACCGCATAGCACTATAAAATTTTTTCAGTTAATTTCGGTACAGGATATACAATCGAGCTTAAAAATATATTAAACCAATTTATGCTCACTCACTGACCCACAGACAATTTTTCAAACTCGCTGTTTATGCTGCGTTTCTCCTTGTGGTAGTTTGTGTGGATTGCTTCGAAGACTCGCAACGACGGAACCGCTGTCGTCGCCGTCTCCAACATTATGTCCTATGCACTAAACAACATAAAAGTTGGATCAAAGATCGTTGTTCACTTTTTTTAATGGTGCCAAAAAATTCATGATCAATGCCTTCGACAATAGGCACTAATTTTTTAATTAATGTTTTGCCTTTAGCCGTTAAACAAACCGATTTAGCACGGGTATCATGAATATGTTCATCGCGTTTAACCAGTCCCTGTACAACTAATTTCTTTAGTGATTTTGAAACCGTCATTTTATCAAGCTTGGTTTTATTAACTACGGCTGGCTGAATAGGAGCTTTTTTTGTACTGCCTATAACTGAATGTTTTTTTTATGGAAAGAAAAAAGCAATTGTTTCACTTATTAATTGGTTAATTAATTCTTTTGCGCTTACATCTCGACACAGCGCTGCAGATTGTCCTGCCCATAGCGACATAAATTCAACCGCATTAACTTCTTTTGCTTTTGCTCTCATAATTTTAGTCAGCGCATTCTGAATAGGATAATCTAAAATTGCATCTGTTTTTGATTGCATGCATTGAATAAATTGATTGTTAATTCCTCGCGCCATTTTTCCTGAAAAGGCACGCGTTAATGTGGTGTTATCCTGTTTTTGTTCCAATAAAATATGTTTATATTTAGGGTGAATGCCTGACTCAGCGCACGTTAAAAATGCCGTTCCCATTTGTACTGCAGCTGCGCCTGAAATCATAACCGCCGCAATTTTCTTTCCATTCATGATGCCGCCTGAAGCAATAACGGGAAGCGAGATTTTTCCAATCAGCTGCTGCAACAATTTGCTTAAAGGCACTAACGCACCTTCAGCTGAATCTAAAAACGTGCCTCGATGACCGCCTGCTTCGCTGCTTTGCGCCACAATTGCATCAACCCCAGCCTCTTGCAACGCTGTTGCTTCAGCCAATGTGGTAGCGGTACCTATTATCACTGTGCCATTGGCTTTGAATTTCTGAATAATATCCGCGCCTGGTATACCAAAGGTAAAACTGACAACAGGTACTTTTTCCCTTAAAAGCATAGCGATTTGATTTTCAAATGACGGCGCATAAGGACCCTCTATGGGTTGCGTCTCAATATTCAACTCTAGTGCACATTGATTGATAGCATCGCACGCTGTGCGCATTTGATCTTTCGTTGCTACGTGCGGCTCAGGAACAAACAGATTAACAGCAAAGACGCGTTGCGTAAGCTCGCGAATTTGTTTTATCGTTTTGCTAATTTCATCCGGGGCAAGATAACCCGCCCCAAGCGAACCTAAACACCCAGCATTAGCCACTGCCGCGACTAAGTTAGCGGTAGTGGCACCACCGGCCATCGGTGCTTGTATAATTGGATATTGCAAGCCAATTAATTCGGTTAATTTTGTTTTGTTCCACATGTGCTAAATCATTTTCGTGCTATATGGCGTTATCGCTTATTGCGGCAGCCACATCAATCATGCTCTTTTCATTTGCGACGAGCAACACCAAATTCTTTTTTTGCATACTTTTGCCGAAAACTTTCACTATCATTGGCTTTAGTAGCAACACACTCACTCATAAATTTTATTTCTTTAGCAAGAGATTGCGCGGTAGATAAAGCCAGCCCAAACAAAGTCCTCATGATACTAATCACCATTTAATATTTGCTACTTGCGCAAAACATAATAACTTTTTTATCAATCACTACGCTGCTTGTGCTGGTGTTGGCGCTGCTGCAGCAACCGTATCTAAGAAAGGACGTGCATCAAGTTCAAGCGCCGGCTCACGTGAATACCTAGTCAATAACGGTTTACAGCATTCATATACACAACCAATTAGTACAGAACTAAACTGAGTTTCATGTCAGGAATTTTACCTAATCACGTTTTTCGCACATAATCATTCACTTGTTATTTATGGCTAAGTTGTTTAACTTAGAATTTTCAAACCCATTTTAAAAATAACGCTATCTGGAACAACCTATGAAAATACTCGTTATTGGTGCTACAGGAAAAACGGGACAAAAGTTGTTAGCGCAACGCTCATCGCCGTCTTATCACGTCACTGGATTAATAAGAGACCCTCACCAAGCCCATTTAGTTGAACAATTCAATGCACAGCCAATACTGGGAGATTTGGAAAACGATACGGCTATCACGCAGTTTTATGATGCCGTATTTTTTGTTGCCGGCTCGCGAGGCAAAAATATTGAAGGCGTCGATTATGAGGGTTTGGCAAAAGCCGTAAAAGCCGCTGAAAATTATGGCATTCATCGTTTCATTTATCTTAGTTCCATTAATGTTGGCAAATCACCTGAACAATATATTCAAGAAATGATCGCTTTTTATCAAGACCAGAATGAAACCATTCCAGATAAATTACTGAGTGCGGCCAAAAATCCTAATTATTATCGTTATGTAAAAATGAAAGCATTGGCTGAAAATGCCATTACCGCATCATCGCTGAATTATACTATTTTACGCGCTGGCTTATTAACGCAAGACGAAGGCAGCGCAAAAATTGAAGTGGCTACAGGCACATTAAATCGCTTCGGAAAAATCTCAAGAGAAAATATAGCATTATGTTATCTGCGTATTTTAGAAGAAATTAAAACCTATCGTAAAATATATACAGTCTTAGATGGAAACATTCCTGTTAATGAAGCATTTACAACACAAGCGGAACAACAGTCATGAAAAAAAGTTACATTGTCACTGGCGCTTCTTCGGGGATTGGTTATGCCCTTTGTTGTCATCTAGCTAGACGAAAGTAACACGTAATCGCCATTGCCAGAAGAGAATCACTACAAGACACGTCTTAAAAATTAAAATGAGATTATTGATGAGC
>JBGTHB010000018.1:0-7799 GCA_041746415.1 Coxiellaceae bacterium
ATTCATATGGCAAAATAATGGGTATTGACCTAATCGCGCGATCTCACTATGCTACGCAAAAGCCTGATCAATGGAAGGGAATACCATGGACACACTTGAACTCGATCGTCTTGAATCACACATTGAAAGTTTGCTTACTGAGCTGCAAAAACTCAGAATGGAAAACAATCAGTTACATCAACGGCTGACGCACGATCAAAAAATGCGTGAAGTGCTCAGCGCTAAAAATCATCAAGCGGCTGAAAAAATTAAAAAAGTGGTGCGCCAACTAAAGGAAAGCATTTCATGAGTGACGAAACATTAATTTCAATTAAAGTATTGCATCGTGAATACAACATAAAATGCCCAGCAGCGCAGCAACAAGAATTGCTCGAGGCCGCTACCTATCTTAATGAACAAATGAAAAAGCTTAATCAAAACACGGCTGTTGTCAACAGCGAACAACTTGCTATTGTAACGGCGCTTAACATTAGCCACGAGTGCTTGAAACTGAAAAAACAAAAAGATCAATACAATGAAACAGTTAGTCAGCGTTTACAAGATTTGCAACAGCGCGTAGAAAATGTGGTTGGTAAAACAGAAGAATCTTTAGTTTAACTGCTGTATAATGAGGATGTTCCTCTGTGATACACGCCAGTGGGATTCGCAAATTTGAATCTATACTTAAATATAAAAGGGATTAGGCTGTAGTGTGGTTTTTTGTGCATGCCTGGAACACTGTTTTGGGAAGCCTATAAACCATCTCACATATCCCACATGAACCCCAGGGTTCTAACGCCCCCACAGCGGTATCATGGAGGCTTTTTATGCGCGATGAATTAAAAAAAAAGCGCGATTCATTATCAGAACAGGATCGGCAACAACGTAATCAATTAATTTTTGCAAAATCCATTGTTCTGCCTCAAATATTAAATGCCACTCACATTGCTTTATATTTGCCAATTAATAACGAAGTAGACACACGGCCAATAATTAATTTTTGTTGGCAACACAGCAAAACTGTTTATCTGCCAGTGTTACAAAAAGATTTTTCGCTGCAATTTTATTCTTATGCCAAACAAGATGCGTTGATCGAAAATCAATGGGGAATTTTAGAGCCTGATCGCCAAACAGCAACGCTCATCGATCCCAAAAAACTGGATTGCGTGATCGTACCTGTTGTGGGCTTTGATGCTAACAATAACCGCATTGGAATGGGCGCGGGCGGCTACGATCGCACCTTTGCGTTTCGCCAACACAATCAAGACAAACCTTTTTTAATAGGGCTGGCGTTCGCCATCCAAAAAACCACAGTGCACAGCGAAACATGGGATGTGCCGCTGGATACAATTATTAGCGCGTGAAACTCACAGCATAGCTAATACAGCTTGCCACTGTTTATCAGTAACCGGCGTAATTGAAAGGCGATTACCTTTGCGTAAAATCAACATGTCTTTTAATTTCGGATTATTTTTTAATTGCGTCAATGTAATGGGTTGTGGGAATTTTTGCTTGAACTTCACATCGACTAAATACCAGCGCGGATTATCCATGGTGCTTTTGGGATCATAATATTGACTTTCAGGATCTAAGGCGGTTGTATCGGGGTGCGATTCTTTAACGATTTCAACCACGCCAACGATGCCAGGCTCAGCGCAGTTAGAATGATAAAAAAATCCCAGCTCGCCTTTTTTCATTGCATCACGCATAAAATTACGCGCTTGGTAATTACGCACGCCGTCCCACGAAGTCACTTTTTCTTTTTGCAAACGTTCAATGCCAAATGTCTCTGGCTCAGACTTAAATAACCAATTCACTTTAACTCCAGCGTCGAATTAACCCAATTACCAGCATGATAATCAACAGCGGTAACAAAATGGGGAATAATACCGGAAAAAAGATTAACGCTGCCACCACCCATACCAAGCCAATCAGCCCCAGCAATAACACGCCAGCTCCACTGAACAGCAAACTCAATAGAATAATAACGCAAAACAATACTACCGAAGCTACTAACACGCCCCACATTAAACCAGTAACAGCCAATGTGATGCCCAGCACGGTAGCAACAGGGTGAAACAGCAATGCCAATATCAAAATAACCACAATCGCCACTAACATCGCGCTGCGGGATTTCTTATTCTGCGGGGCTAAATCTGTCATCTCATACTCCTTGTTTAACAAGTCCACAAATTACTCTATAATGATATCACTTAACTTGACAAGGAGTCGTCTGATGTTAAAAGCATTTGAAACTAAAGGGATGGGCGCAGGTTCATTCTATAAAATTTTATTGGTAGGCAATCTGGTATCAATGTTTATTTTCGCGATCGTGTTTGGCCTGATCGCTTGGTTGATGCCACACAGTAATGTTGCCGCACAAGAGCACCAGTTTTCATTTATGGGTGGCTTCTTGGGGTTTATTATTTTAGTGGTGTTATCGCCAGTTTATGCTGTTATTACCAGCTTTTTCCAATGGTTATTCATTGGCTTTGGCTTGTGGTTATGGACGCGTTTTAAAACCGTGACTATTTATTTAAGTGTTGTTGGCGCTGATTGCTGCGCACCAAAAGATCCTATGAGTCACTAAACCTTCATGTTATTACTTTAGCCTCGCTGACAGCGGGGCTTTTTTTTGTTAGTCTGCCTGACTATGAAATCACAAACGAAAGTTGCCATTATTACTGGCGCAAGCCGCGGCATGGGCGCTGCCGCAGCATTGGAATTACACGCGCGCGGTTATCAACTGGCCTTATTATCACAATCAGGGGCGAGCGAAATCACTGCTAAAACCAAGGCGCTGAGCATTAAAGGTTCTGTCACTAATGAAGTGGACTTAATACACTTGGTTAATGAGACCATAGCAACGTATGGCCGTGTGGATGCGCTTGTTAACTCTACTGGTCATCCGCCGCAAGGGGAACTTTTAGAAATTACAGATGCACAATGGCAACAAGGCATGGAGTTGGTGTTTTTAAATGTGGTGCGCATGGCGCGACTTGTTACACCTTATTTTTTAAAACAAGGTAATGGTGCCATTGTAAATGTTTCTACGTTCGCAGCTTTTGAGCCTACCGCGAGTTTTCCCGTTTCAGCTCCAATGCGCGCGGCATTGGCAAGTTACACCAAACTGTATGCGGATCGTTATGCGAAAAGTAATATTCGCATGAACAATATGCTGCCAGGATTTATCGAAAGTTATGATATTGATGCGGCAACGTGCAATAGCATTCCCATGCAGCGCAGCGGTACTTTAGTGGAAGTTGCAAAAACCATCGCGTTTTTATTATCGGACGACGCGGGCTACATCACCGGACAAAATCTGCGTGTGGATGGTGGTCTAACGCGTTCGGTCTAATTACTCCGACTATAGATATAGATTGAAATTGGCAATAACGGCCAATCTTTCGCGTTGTTGCACGTCGCAGATTATGTTTATTAGCATCGGATTCGTTATTCTGTTTATGCTTATGAGTTCAACTTTTTTACAAATAAACATTGCTGTTGTAAAAAATTTACTCTAGTATGGTAGAACTTTCTCTTGTAAGTAAAAACTTACATGCCAACGGAATGATCTCTCAACTTTTTCCCGCAACGGAACTGCCTAGGCAAGATGCCAACTGTTTTTCTGTTATGTCAAACAACGAAAAGGAGAGTCATCATGACCAAAGATAAAGCCTACAATTTTCTCTACACCATTGTTTTTGTCACCGGTTTAATCGCCGTTAATTATATGATTCCGCAAACGTTTGCGGCTAAACATCATTCTATGAGTGTGGTGACGACTTATATTTCTTAGAGCCTATTCAAGTTCTATAGATTTAAACGAAAAAGTGGATGATTGAGATAAAATTTCCACTCGCGGGAGGCGAATAGTTATTCGTATTTAACGAGGGGGCAGGAAGATATTAGCCAATCACCCTGCTTTTGCAGCCAATCAATAAGTTTTGAACAGACTCTAAGCTAGACAGTGCTAAGCCGTGCGGTAAGCGTTTTCCCACTATCAAAGCTATGACTAGGTTGTAATGTCCAGGGTATAAACTGGCATGGGGGCGGCCGCCTGATACGCGCCATTTGCTGCATCGTGTTCAATTGGGATGGGTGGTGTCTTATGTTCTATCCCATTGTAAACCGCACCTATGGCAATACAACCCACAAAGCCATCTGAGCGTTCATAAATAGCTTTTAGCAAAGCCGAAGTAATGGGATCCGTATCGCCGTACAGTTTGATGTAATGGCGGTGCGCCGGATCACTGACCAGTAGCGAATTTAAATCCGGATCATTCAAAAGCGACATATTACTGCAGGGTGAAGGTGAAAAAGTCGTACCTATATAAATATTAATACGATCAATGGCAGTTTCTTTATTGTGAGGGGTTTTTATTACTAACTTAGCTACAGGTGTGCCGCCTGAGTAGTAACCAAAAATAGATGAATTATCGGCTAACGTGGCATTTGAAAGGCACCCCATTAGCACCGCCAGCGTTAAAATCAATTTTTTCATTTTACAGGCTCCTTGCAGTGTGATACTAAAGCGGCTGCAACAGCAACCAATTTAGCAGTAAATACTTATGAAAATATTAAATCTAACGGGGCAGTACCGTGACGATCTAAAAAAGTTATCCAAGGCCGGTGGCTATTTTTCGCTGATTCTATTTGCAATTGTTTCGTCACTAAGCGTAAAGCAAACGAGTAAAAATGTACTAAATAGCTTTGACGCTATAGATAATTACACTTATATTCCACCTGAAGTACGCAACCTAACGCTTTCGCAATTAATTCCACCTTTGCGTGAAGCAATTGCGGCGAGTTCAGTTACTGTAAAAAATCTTGCTTTTTTAATTAACACCTCAACTTTTACAGCATCGGTATTACTATTTTTAGCCTACAATACGTATTGGCTAACAAAAAAAGCGTGTGGCAAAAATAGCCTTCCTGTTGCTGCTTTCCCAACTGCAGCAGAAGTAGCAGCAGAAGTAGAAGTAAAAGTAGAGGTAGAAACAGAAACAGAAGCAGAAGCTGAAGCTGAAGCTGAAGCTAAAAAAACTGAACTGCCACTTTTTAATTATTTTAATGCCGTTAAAAAATTTGCTGCTGTTTTCTCAATTGCTGTCTTTATTTACAGCCTGATTTATATGCAGCGGAAAGTGAATGAGATGCGACATCCTCATAAGCAATTCACTTCATGCGAATATGCCTTTCCGTTTGCTAATTATCTTTTTGATAGTTGTGACACCAGCGATATGGGAAAACTACTGACTTTTGGAGCCTATCCATGGTTGGGTCTATTTGGTTCTTTCTTTGCATTTTTCGCGGGGTTTAGTGTGATCGGCCTGCCATTATCGCAATCAAGATGGGTCAAAAATATAAATGAAAAACTCAAAGGACCATGCGTAAAAAATATTAATGGGGAAGTGGTGGCGTTCATTTTTAATCTCAGTTTGATAGCCTTACCCATTGGTTTAATACCCGCACTGATTAATTCAATTTCTTTTGGTAATAAGCTTGCAGACAGTAATTATTGCGGTTCTATTTTATCTTGTGCATCACGCGCCTTTACCAATCGGTTTACTGCTGAAGATGATTGTGATGCGGCTGCCTGTGCCGTTGTACTAGGCGGATTTTTAAGTCACTTTCAATTAGGCAAGGTCATGAGCTCTTTATTTTTATGTGCTGTAATCAGTGTTATTTTAGGCGTTGCCTCTCAATGGCTGCCAGGAATTAAAAATAAATTGACGCCAGCAATAGCTGAAGAAAAAAATAAGCGCTTGGAAAAAACATTCACAAATTTTAAAATCTACTTTTCGCTAGGTACCGTCTTGAGCAGCGCGATTATTTTAATACCGGCTTATTTATACAGTAATACCATTCGTGAACTCGGTGTGGGTTTGGCGGTAAAAGGCAAAGGTGTGGTCGACACTTGGGGGCTGTTTCCACCTTGCTCCGTTGGCACTAGCTTTTTAAGTGATTACGGACGTTCACTGGTGGGATTAAAACCTCACTGTGATGCTAATACGGAAGTGCGCGCGATAACCGGGTTTATTGTGATGTTTATGCTGTCAGCTTTAGTGGGCGGCGGCGGCGCATTTGCCGTTTGTTGGCTTAAAGAAGCCATTAGTTGGGGTAAATCCTTATTTAAAACCGATGAGGCTGCAAGTCCAGAGTCAGCGGACACTTCAAAGGCAGGGGCATTGGAAGAAGCTCGTATGCCATTACTTGACGATAGCGCTAGGTTAGGAACACAACCTGATCTAAACATCCGCTAAATTGCCTTTATCTTCCAACCATTGGCGTCGATCGGCAGCACGTTTTTTCGCTAATAACATATCCATCATTTGGTTAGCCTGATCTTTTTTCTCAATCGTTAACTGCACCAAGCGACGTGTGTTGGGGCTCATGGTGGTTTCACGCAATTGTTTCGGGTTCATTTCACCTAATCCTTTAAAGCGCTGAATATTAATTGTGCCTTTTATTTTTTCTGCATGGATGCGATCTACTACGCCTTGTTTTTCTTCGTTGTCTAATGCGTAGAAAATTTGTTTGCCGATATCAATGCGGAATAATGGCGGCATAGCTACATAAATATGGCCTGCTTCAACTAATGGTCTAAAATGTCTTAAAAATAAGGCGCATAATAATGTAGCGATATGATAACCATCTGAGTCCGCATCCGCCAAAATACAAATCTTGCCGTAACGTAAATTTGCAAAATCACTGGAGCCTGGATCAACACCTATCGCTATAGCGATATCGTGTACTTCTTGTGAACTTAATACTTGTTCTGGTGACACTTCCCACGTATTTAAGATTTTTCCACGCAATGGCATGATGGCTTGATAATTGCGATCGCGCGCTTGTTTTGCTGAGCCACCCGCTGAATCGCCTTCTACTAAAAATAATTCCGTCTGATCCAAATCTTGTAAAATGCAATCCGCCAATTTGCCCGGCAAAGCAGGACCACTTGTGATTTTTTTTCGTTCTACTTTTTTTGCCATGCGCATGCGTTTTTGCGCGTTGTCGATAACCAGTTGTGCTAATTCATTAGCGGTTTCTATGTGATGATTTAACCACAGACTAAATTGATCTTTCACCACTCCATTCACAAATGCGGCGGCTTGTCGCGACGACAATCTTTCTTTCATTTGTCCGGCAAATTGCGCTTCTTGCATTTTGAGAGAAAGCACATAGTTACATTGTTGCCAAATGTCTTCTGCTGCAATTTTTACACCGCGCGGTAACAATTTATGCAGCTCACAGAATTCACGCATCGCATCCAACAAGCCTTGACGCAATCCATTTACATGTGTGCCACCTTGCGCGGTTGGAATTAAATTGACATAACTTTCGGCAATCGCCACTTCACCTTCACGTACCCAGCTCACAGCCCAATCGACTGCTTCTTGTTCTGCTTTGAAATGGCCTAGCCATGGCTCTGGTAATAACACATCCTGATTCACTAAACTTTCTTCTAAATATGTTTTCAAGCCTTCTTCGTAACACCATTCATATTCTTTTTCTTTTATTTCATCTACCACGTGAATGTATAATCCCGAGCACAGTACCGCTTTAGCGCGCAACACATGCAGTAATTCTTTCACTGCAAATTTAGCGCTATCAAAATATTTTTCATTAGGCCAAAAGTGTACGGTGGTGCCGCTTTCACGTGCTTTGCATTCAGCCGTTACTTTTAATTTTGATTTCGCATCACCATCAGCAAAATTCATGCTATAAACTTTATTATCTTTTTTCACGCTGACCACTAATTTTTTAGACAGCGCATTTACGACAGAAATGCCCACACCATGCAATCCGCCTGAAAA
>JBGTHB010000019.1:0-3028 GCA_041746415.1 Coxiellaceae bacterium
TGCTCTTCGTGACTGCTATACATTGAGTGTCTATTTGGATATTGATGAAGAGTTGCGTAAATATTTCAAGCTACAGCGAGATGTGTATCAGCGAGGCCATAGCGTCGAACACGTGTTATCTTCTTTTCAAAAACGCGAAGCGGATTCAGCACGTTTTATTCGGCCACAAGTGGCGCATGCAGATTTGATATTATCGTTAAAGCCAATTCACCCACAGCTTTTGGTAGAAAACAAAAACCCTGGTCCGTTGCGTTTTAAGTTAGCCACTCGTTCGCGCTATGGTTTAAATGGGTTACTTTTAACTCGAATATTAATTGGAATATGCGGACTACATGTGGATTTGGCTTTTAGTGAAGACTTATCGCAGATAGAGCTTTTGATCGAAGGCGAAACCTCTGCTGAAGACATCGCTCTTGCCGTGCGCATGATCTGCCCAGAAGTGTTGGAATTTTTAGATGTTAAACCGGCATGGCAAGATGGCATTTTGGGATTGATGCAGCTCATTACTTTGTTTCATATTAGCCAAGCCTTAAAGAAACGATATATATGAAATTTTATAATAAAGCGATATTTGAGCGATTACCAGATGCGATTCTTTTTGATACGGATAACACGTTATATGATTATGAGCCTGCTCATTTGGCCGCCTATGCTGCGGTGCGAGATAAAGCGAGCAGTAAACTTTCGATTAAAGACAAAGAATTCGATCATGCTTATAGTGAAGCACGTTTAGAAATTAAATCACGTTTGAAACAAACAGCTGCATCACACAGTCGATTGTTATATTTGCAACGTATGCTTGAAAACTTAGGGCTGGGTTCTCAAATATTATTAGCTTTGGATTTTGAGCAAACATATTGGCGTACTTTTCTCAATAGCGCAATATTATTTGAGGGTGTAAAAGAGTTATTGGACGATATCCGTTTGCTGGGAATACCCACTGCTATTGTCACTGACCTAACAGCGCAGATTCAATTCCGAAAAATGGTTTATTTTGGATTGGATCATTATTTTGATTACATCGTTACGAGTGAAGAGGCTGGGCATGATAAACCACATGCCGCACCATTTAAAATTGCGTTAGAAAAAATGCGCCCCAAGGGCAATTGTATTTGGATGATAGGAGACAATCCAGTTAGCGATATGCGCGGAGCACGAGAAAAAATTAATGCAATAACGCTACAAAAAATTCATGGTGGCACAATGATTGGTAAAGAGTCAGAATTGCCTGATGTTGCCTTTTCTCACTTTAATGAAGTGCGTCAGATCGTTGAGCAGCTACAGGGGATAGCGGTTTGATAGCACGATTGATTTCAGCTTATTGCACCAGTATTGGAAAAGACCCATTGTTAGTTCAAGGCGCAGGTGGCAATGTTTCTTGGAAAGAAGAAAAAACATTATGGGTGAAAGCGTCAGGAATGTGGCTTGCTGATGCGCTGAAAAAGAATATTTTTGTGCCGGTTGATCTTGTGCATCTTCGAGCAGCAATTAAAGATAATAATTTTGTTGTAACGCCAAAGACACAATGTAGCAGTGTGTTGAAACCATCAATTGAAACGCTATTGCATGCGTTAATGCCGCATAAGATTGTTTTACACTTGCACGCGGTTGAGATTTTATCGCAGTTGGTGCAAAAAAACTGGCAGCAGAACTTAAATACACTGTTAGCGAAAGAAAAAATAAACAATACCACTTGGGTAACCATAAAATATACTAAGCCAGGAGCTGAATTAGCTGCGGCTGTGTTTCAAGCGCTACACAAAAATCCAGCAGCGAACATAGTATTGCTGCAAAATCATGGTGTCGTTATTGGGGGGGGTGATTTACAAACCATAGACAGCACCTTAAAAAAATTAATTGTAGCGCTGAAAGTCGCTCCAAAGCAGTGGGCTTTATCTTCCTCTATAACACAGGTAGCCGCAAAAATTCAGCAGGCATCATATTTTCCTGTTGCTGAGCCGATCTTGCATAATTTAACAATGGTGCCGGCTTTATTTTCCAGCTTATCTTCTGCATGGGCTATTTGTCCTGATCATATTGTTTTTTTGGGAGAGAGGGCCTACTCTTTTGCTAATTTGAGTACTTTTAAAAACGCTCTTGCCACTCTTAAAAATAAGCCAGAGTTAGTATTTTTAAAGGAGCAAGGGGTGTTTGTATTAGCCAGCTTTAATGAAGCAAAAAAAGCTCAGTTGCGTTGTTATTATGAGGTGATGATTAGACAACCAGATTTTTCTGCTATGCGTCTGCTCTCGTCTTTTCAAGTCAACGAGCTGTTAAATTTAGAGTCTGAGAAATACCGTATTAATATGGAAAGACAATAAACATTTTAGCTATCCTAAAAAAACTTAAAACGTGATCAATGTTTTTTTAATAAGATGTGCTTTTGCAGTTTTTACATTGTGTTTTTTGGACATTTATTGCGAATATTTTTACAGTGAAATATCAATAACTGGGTTTATAAAGCAGCGATTTGGCGTGCCTACAACGAGAAAAATAGAGGCTTCGCGTTTTATCATTTTATTTTCTCAGGTAAAACGGGTGTGATTTTTTTATTTAAATTTTCGGGCATAGTGTGAGTATTGGCTTGCTGGTCTAATTCAAAACGGTAGGGATGATGCTCCCATTTATGAAAACAAGATTGCCAGTACTCGTATGTTTTTAATTCGTTCGGTGTGCCCCACGATAAAAAATGGGTTGCTTCGAATAAATGACAACGCAAGCCAAGTTCAATAGCCTTATTTATTGCAGAATCAATATAAAACTCTCCATTTACGCGCTCATTATGAGCCACCAAGCGATCAATCACTGTTTGAAAATCCTGTGCGCGACGAAAGGTAAAAATTCCTAAAACGATAGGGCCCGTTGCCGGTGAAGCAAGCGGTTTTTTAACTGAAATGGATTGGATACGGCCATTTGATTCATTAATCCAACCATACATTTCAGGATAACGAACAGCGTTTGTATGGCCACGTATTCCCCAAACGATCACGTCAATCTCAGAATTATTTAATAATTTTTGCAAAGTTTG
>JBGTHB010000020.1:0-4227 GCA_041746415.1 Coxiellaceae bacterium
GGCTGGCTTTATTTAGCGGTTGTGATTGATCTTTATTCGCGAAAAGTAGTTGGCTGGTCGATGCAAAATCACATGCGAACAAGCCTGGTAAATGATGCGCTGCTGATGGCACTGTGGTCGCGCAAACCTAAAAAAGGGCTACTGATCGTTTTTTAAAAATTGAGCGCAATAAAATGGCAATCCTGGTGCGTGAACATTTTCTACGCACTCCTAATGCCGCCTGGGGTAATACAAAGATACTGAGCGCTGCTGATGCAGACGGTCTTGGACTAGTTGCGGTTGACGAAGATAAGTACGTATATTCCGACACTGATTTTTCGACAGTAGGCAAGACAACTGAAGACGAAAACTGGCTTGAGACACGAGCTGCTGCACGCCATATTCAGCGCCTTGATTACGCAGCCGTTTCACTGCATTTTCTGGGAGATCTTAAGCTTCACAACGACAAAATGGACTTTCATGAAAAAGCGATTGTCCCTTTCATGCGCTTCATTCATGGTGCTTTACAGGCTCAGTTATCAGATGCATGCCAAGTACTAGACGTCTCTTACCACACACGAGATGCGCAAGTAACAGTAAAATTAGGACAATATCTTTATGACACGTTATGCAATAGCCACTACAAATCGGTTAACCGCCAAAACAGTATAGTAAGACGACTTGATTTATTACTTGGCACAGAAGAAAACGATAATAACGGCGTGCTTTGTGAATTATTTCCACACGGACAAACCCAGTCTGATGCAGATCTGCGCGATGAATTAACCAATATTACTGCGTGGTTAACGATACTGCGTTCATTAATTAGTGCTGACTTTACTGAAGAAAACCAAGTTGCTTTAAGCAGAGCAGCCATCACGGCTGTAACACATATGTATGCACATCTACCTGAAGTGCTAGAACATCAAGCAAAACAACTAGTCGAAGTATCTGAAAGAAGCACTTGGACTGACTTTATGCGGAAAAAATCCCCTGCTTTTAATCGTGCTCCCAATGAAGTTCTCACAACTATCCCTACTAAGCCTCCTCGCGCATTAAGCGCAGAAGAGACAGCACAGGCCGAAGCTGCAAGAAAAGCTGCAGCAAAAGCAGCCACAATCAATGTATTAACTCCTGCAGACTTTGCCAGTGAAGATAAAAAACACCTGCTTTATGACGAACAATCAGCTGAATTCAAACAAATGTGGGAGCATGCTACATACCTCACACTTGGAATAGAAAACAAAAATCACTTTCAGTTGTTCTGTCGAGGAAAGGATTACTACAAGGCCGGCAAAGCTAAAGGAGAGGCCTTGCAAGAAAAGTTATTGGCATTTGCAAAACAAATGAATGCTGATGGCGGTGAAAATAATTTGGTTGCTTACTTAAGCGGGGTGGAATACACCTACAACACAAAAAACCAGAGTTTATTCGCTCATCGCTCAAGAACTGTCACTTTTGGAACAACAGCCACAGAAACACTGGCGCGAAGAGTACCTACCGTCCGTCCATGAAAATATGACTAGCAACATGGGAGCGTGTTAAATGCTTGCTCTCATCTCATACGCTATCATTATCTTTGACCGGGAACAGGGGTTCCAGGGGTTCTAGATGAGCCACCATTTACGCTTCCGCCATTATCCCTATTAACTGGTAGTAGTCGTTTTGTTACACCCGATTCTGTTCTGCAGCTGCTATAACATCCGGTCAAAGCTAAAAAAACGCCTCCTAATAACGTAGCCCCACCAATCACTACCTTGCCAATAGTTTGCCACGCTTTATCATTATAAATTATCATGTCACTGGCACCCACTCCTAAACCTAGACCTCCAAAAAGCAAAGCAGCACAGGCTAAAGCAGCAGGACTAGGCAATCGCTGATCATGACGAACCCGCCTCGCAAGGCAGAAACCAGCAACACCAACTACCAGAGAAATTACGCCTTGTACAATTGTTGCTGGTAAAGGCTTACTGCCCTCTCTGTTAAAATCATTACCAATACAAATCATGTTGAGAAAAGCCAACACCAACCCACTCACACCAATTACAAATGCGAAATTTTTTTGTTCGCGCTCAGAATCGAATGCCATACTACTCACCTTTCAAAATTAAATTGACAGCCACTTTACCGCAGGATGAATATGTTACCCATTTAATATTAAGAAACAATGAATACGTAATTTAGGCGCGAACTAAAGTCATTTATACCCGTTCCACTTTAAGCGGCGAGATTTAAAAAGCTAAACCACAGGAGTGTCACGTTTAGCAAAAAGTCCACTAGCCGATGAAGTTGCTAAAAAGGAGTTAGCGCATGCAGTGGGAAAGTGCTGAATAAGCGAAAAAATCAACAAGCTCGCTGCTGTTGAACAACAAACTACAGCCTATTTAATATTCTGTTAAAGCAGCAATT
Source organism: Coxiellaceae bacterium (assembly GCA_041746415.1). Lineage (GTDB taxonomy): Bacteria > Pseudomonadota > Gammaproteobacteria > Coxiellales > Coxiellaceae > JBGTHB01. The sequence goes on from JBGTHB010000020.1 coordinate 2,389, forward strand.
GAATTTTGCAGCAGTTTAATTGCGGTTGCTGCTGAAACCGTTTTTCCTAAGTTCGATACTTTAATGCCACAATAAACATCGTTATCGAGCAATGAAAAAATCTGCTTTGCCAAACTTGCATCTAATAAACTGGCCTCAAAACGTTTATCGTGTTTTGATTTAAGCGGCATGTGGCTATCTTTCCAATATCCATATTCACTGCTTTGATCATCAGTACACCCTGAGAAAAAAAATCCTTTAAGCACGTTATGCTGTTTAGCTAATTTTAAATGTGCCACAGGGCCGTGAGTGGAACGTGTTTCAATTGCTGAACGTGCCCAATTTAATGCCATACCAAAACCACCCACTTGCGCAATTGCTTCAATTTCATCAGACAGTGTCAATAAGCCTTTTTCAGCGCGCTGATTTTCAATGAAGGCATCACAGTGCTCTAAATTTAACGCTGCTCCCTGCCAATCAAATTGTTTTATTGCCTGCAGTGAATTAATTAACGCTGCTTTGTTAGCACGAATTTCCACTGGACCGTTTTTGGGAAACGATTGAAAGTGCACCGCCTTCACCAGTGAACGGCCAAATAAATTATTGAGTGTGACCACGTAGGCTGCGACTTCCCGCATAAACTCCACAGCGGCTAAACGAGACACCTCATTTGCTGCAGCCAATCCCAGATGAGGGTCAACGTTACCCATGCTCATCCAAGCAGGAATAGTAGTAATAATCAGCGACCAATGTGACGGCACGTTTTGTTTCAGCCACGCCAATGGGTATTTTTCAACTGGGCGTAAAATAGGATGCTCAATGCCAATTATATGCGGTAGCGCCGCCAATCCTTTAAAATAATCACTTTCATGTTGCGCGTGCCAAACCGCACTGGGTGAAGCAGTATAAGCTGAAACGAAATACTGGCGGCGACTCATAAATTTTCCATGCTTTTTGCTGATGGGTTGAAACCGATAATCACGGCACGCGAAAACTTATTAAATATAAAAAAATAATAACAAGCAATAAAAAAGCCACATAACTGTGGCTTTTTTTCGCATGAAAGATTTTAGTCACTATTTCTCGGGATCATCAAAGCCGGCGCTATTGGGTGCGCCACCTTTTTCGCTTTGGATGCGCTCGTAAATTTCTTCACGATGCACTGAAACTTCTTTCGGTGCATCAATTCCAAGTCGAACTTGATTACCTTTAATGCCTAATACTGTCACTTTAATATCATCACCGATAATAACAGATTCGCTAATACGACGAGTTAAAATAAGCATAGTCCACTCCTACTCCATTCCTATATGTATAATTTTAGTACATTTATAGACAACGCAGTGTAATTAAGACACCTTAAAGTAATATTAAATAGATCGAATAATCAGTATCATAGGGAGATATTTTTAACTCTTGCGTTTAAGTTAGATTAAGCTTGATCTGTTAAGCCAAAAGCCTGATGCAATGTTCTCGCTCCGATCTCTAGAAATTTCTCTTCAATCACAGCGGTAATTTTAAGCTCGCCCGCACTGATAAGATGAATATCAATACCTTCTCTACCGAGAGCTGAAAACATCTTAGAAGCAATGCCAGCATGTGAGCGCATACCTATGCCCACTAAAGACAGCTTAGCGAGTTGGTTGGCAGCGACAATCTTGGTGGCCAACAAATCCAGCGCCAAGGATTCCGCAATATGATAAGCCGCGTCAAAATCACGGCTATGGATAATAAAACTAAAGTCTGCAGTTTGATCTTCCGTTTTGAGGTTTTGCACAATCATATCCACATCAATATTAGCGTTGCCAATAGCGCTTAAAATATAACTGGCTAACCCAGGGCGTTGTGGCATACCGCACA
>JBGTHB010000021.1:0-14693 GCA_041746415.1 Coxiellaceae bacterium
CTTTTAGTTTCTTAGGCTACAAACATATACAAGGTTATTATCAATGAAAACCATTCTTTGCTATGGCGATTCCAACACCTACGGGCTCGTGCCAGGCTCAATTGACTTCAAAACAGGGTACAGAGAACGCTTTGCTTATCATGAGCGATGGACGGGCTTGCTGCAACTGCAGCTTGGCGATCAATATCGCGTTATTGAAGAAGGGCTTTGTGCTAGGACAACAATATTAGATTATTCAGCGGATCAATATAAAGGCGACAGAAATGGAAAACATTTTATTGAGCCTGCTCTGATGACACACTCGCCTGTAGACTGGGTAATTTTGTTTTTAGGCGTTAATGATTGTAAAGCTCAGTTTCAACAATCAACCAAAAATATTTCAGAAAATATAGAAGCGTTGTTGAAACTGATATTAAGTTTACGCTATGGGCCTAATATGCAAACGGCACCGAAAGTTCTGGTGTTAGCCTTTCCACCCATCACTGAGAAGCCGGATGAGATTTTTAAAGGCGCTCACGAGAAAAGCCAGGCACTGCCGGCGTTACTTGCAGCAGTATGCAATAAACAAGCCGTTAGCTTTCTTGATTTATCAAAAATAGTTACATTCAGCGACGTAGATGGTTGTCATTTTGATAAACCAGGGCATTTTACTGTGGCAAATAGTGTATATAAAAAACTGTTATCGCTCTTAAAATAAAGCGGCTTTCGATATGCTAATACGCAACAGCGAAATCAAAGGAATATAACCATGAAAATATACAGATTTATCAAAAACACAATCCTTTCTTTATTAGCCAAACGAACGGTAGGCGTAAGAGCACTTGTGGTGAAAGACAATCAAGTTTTATTGGTTAAACATACTTACCAAGAGCAATGGTACACCATCGGCGGCGCAGTTGAAAAAGGTGAAAGCCTTGTACAAGCCATCGTGCGGGAACTTAAAGAAGAAGTTGGTGCCATATTAACGGCACCACCACAATTAAGCTCCGTTTTTTATTCCCGTAATGAAAAGCGCGATGATTATATTATTTTTTATTTAGTGACTTCGTGTGTATTTGAAGATGCGTGTTGTTCAGAAATTCAAGAAAAAAAATGGTTTTTATTTGACGCATTGCCTTCTGATATTTCGCCTGCCACACAAAGAAGAATTGATGAACATCTTGGAAAAATCACAGCCAGCGATAAATGGTGATTAAAAAATCTCTACATGTTTTTTATAGGCCTGTCCAAAAACAGATTCAGCAGGCTGCAACTGATCGCCAACATAAAAAATCCTAGCGTGTTTTCTGTGTGCAAAACCGCGATCAATAATAGTGATAAGCAACAAGGGGTGAGGCCGATGCAAGCCAGTATAAATAAATTTTTCGCGCTGATTTTATTTATAAAGTAAACGCTCATGAATCCACCTGCCAGCATGCCAATCATGTTAACCGTGTTCCAATAACCGTAAGCACTCGCCGTTAAATGCAAGGTATTTTGAGCGTACAATGGTGCCGCAGCTGAATATCCATATGAAAAAGCCGACATAAAACCGACGGCCAATGAAAAAACAATTAATTTCCCATTTTTTAATGCTTGCCAATAATGCTGTCTATTTCGCAGTGGGATCAGATGAACGCATATGGGAGTAACCCTCTAGCCTTTCTTAATCTTCGCAACAGTCAAAATATTGAGGCTTTTATCAGCCAAGAACTGTTGCCCGTTCATATCATGCTGACCAATAACGACAAATCCATTTTTCTCTAGTAGAGCATTAATCTCGGCCGCGGTATAAATTTGCAAGCTAAATGTATTTGTATGAATTTCTGGAGCCTGATTATTTTTTGTTATAGTGTATTCATCATGAGAAATTAATAAACCAGCTTGTTTATTAATTTCTGAGTGCTGCTTGTTACGGAATTTGGCCCCATCAATCTCTTTTTCTATATCCATAACAAATGTTTTGATCACATCGTCTGTGATGGCTTGCAAGTTAAAAATATCAAAGATATAAATACCATCTTTTTTCAGGTTTTTTCGTATATTTTGTAAGGCCACTTCAAAATCAGATTTGCTAAGATGGCCAATAGCGCTAAATATTGTAATCACAGCATCAAACTTACTTAGCTGAATCGTACGCATATCACCAACTTCAAAGCGAATATCTAAATTTAACTGCTTGGCTTTATGTTTCGCTTGCGCGATAAGATCTGGGCTTAAATCGCTCCCTATAATTTTATAGCCGCGCTGTGTTAAATAAAAAACTTGTGAGCCTGTCCCACAAGTCATGTCGAATATTGTTTTTGCGCCCTGCTGGTTTAACAATTTCTCGATTAAAGCATTTTTGTTTTCAGTGTCAGCACCGACATTGTGCGCGTCGAAAAATTCAGGTAAGTCCTGATACTCTATTGGCAAGCCAAGATCATCTGTCTTCATTTTATTTTCCTAAAGTCAAATTAAAACTGATACCCTTAATGACAGTTACCATATTTCGCCATGATAATCAGAAAAATAATCACTCTACTTCTCCCAACTAACATTCAATTTCTTATGCTTCTGTGCGCACTCACGCAAATACAAGTTGATTAGCATTTGATAGGGAATATTGTTGTCTTCGGCTAACCCTTTAAAATAATCAATTGTTTCTGCATCCAAACGGATGGTAACTTGTTTTTTTAACCCTTTAATGTAAGGGTTTTTCTTTGCTTTTGAAAAGTCGTATTCTTTTTTCATACCATTACCCTCTGTACTGATTGGCTTCTTTTTTCGTTGCTTTTCTAGTGGGGAAATTCAAACTACTCATCTTTTTTATTCAGGAAATAAGCTAAATTACTCGTCGCGCCGCTACTTACAACAAGTCCCTTATCAATTAAATCTTTCAACTCTCGCTGCAAAGTCCTTCTTGTGACATCAGGGCACATTTTTTCAAATGCTTGAATTGTTAGCTCTCCATGACTTGCAATATGCTCCATCACCAGCTTTTGACGCGCTGATAATTTATGGTGCTTAGCAACCACATCAGACTCTATTACTTTTTTACCAACATTCTTTATTTCACGTAATTGCACGGCAAGCCCTTCTGAAAAATATTCTAACCATCTCGTCATATCCATGTCGCTTTCACGAACACTTTGAATCGCTTTGTAATAGTCCGTGCGATTTCGATCGTAATATTCACTAATCGTAAAAAGCTTTTTAAAGTCATAGCCTTTCCGATAGAGGCAAAGCGTTGATAACAATCGCGCTGTACGGCCATTACCATCTAAAAAGGGATGAATATGAACGAGCTGAAATTGCGCGATGCCCGCTATCAAAACAGGATGAATTTCTTTTTCTTTATTTATCCAATCCGTTAGCGCCTGCATCATCTGTGCAATCTCATAAACACCAGGCGGCGTATAAATCACTTCTTTTGTTTTTGAATTCACCACGTAATTTTGAATCTTTCGATAAACACCTGGAGTTGCTGAATTACCACGAACATTCTTAACTAACCTTTTATGAATTTCCCTTATAAGCCCCTCAGTAATTGGATCACCGTCATTCACGTAATTTGCCACTAACTCAAAAGCTTGGCGGTAATTTAACAATTCTTTTACGTCATCCGGATTAGCATCTACCACTTGATGACCTTGCCAAAGCTGCTCTGATTCTTTCAAGGTTAATTGGGTGCCTTCAATATGGGTTGTATGATACGCCTCTAATACGAGGACTTTATTTTGCATTTTTTCGAGCCATTCTTGAGAAAGGGTTGCAGCCTCTAAAAAGCCCCTTGCGCGCTCAATGGCAGTCAATGCATTAGCTGTTTGGTTAGAGATCTTGAATAGTGGTTTAAACATCTTTTTACCTACATTAGAAACTAGCTCATCATATCAATGTCGCAAGATTGTCGCAAGATGTGTCGTAAGAATGTCGCAAGAGGCGACTACAAAAACTCAGAACCTAACAGACCAGACCCCAGAGCTAACAGAAATGTGGGCTTCAATTAAGCGCACCAACAGCCAACCAAAGCGCAACGCTTCCATAAATAATTGCGCTAAATCCCAACGTTCACACCAACGATCATTATCGTTAACGCTGAAATTATAAAAACAATATGCTTATGATTAATACTCAGGTTTTTTACCTAACAACAAACTACTTAAATACAACCGTTTTGAATCAACAAATAAACGCAACTACATTTTATAATGCCAATTGCATTCCTCCCTGATTCGGTGCGGCTTCAGGAGTCGCTCGACAAGTGTGATAACAATAAGCCACAAACGTCATCAGTACTGCGCCTGCAAAACTTGCTAGCGCTGTGAAAGCGACATCAGCTCTAAGCGTCTTCGCATCTGTTAATCTTTCAATGAAAAGACAGCTTAGTGTACTAATAAACGTGAGTAACAAATTCGTGCCGACTAATCGGCAAAAACTAAGAGCGGGCTTGTTTTCTTCCGGCTCATTTTGGGGAACAGGCAGATGCTCACGATTTGGACCTAACCGAAAGACAACTTCGGCTGGAACAACAATACGACCTGTGCCTAAATCAAAGCGTAGGACGCCATTCTGCTCGTCTAGACGAGCATAAGAAGCTCGCAGATCGTTTACATAACCATTGGCAACCCATCTATCACCAAAATTTTTCATTAACAAATAAGCAAGTCTTGCACTAAAAACACCGGCACAAGGGTAAAGCAGGATAGGCACCATATTGGCGGGAGGGGCTTTAATAGCACTTATCAGAATAGAACCAAAATAACAATTAAACCCCGTTAATAAGACATAATCACGCAATGAGGTAACACAATAAGACCAATTGGTTTTGCTAACAATAACCGGCTGTGCATTTTCAACCACTGCATCTGATGGAGACTGCTGTCGTACTTCGATTAACGGTTTGCCAACGGGAATTGTGCGCATATTTTCTTGCGCTGATAGCTTAAACTTACTTTCAGGCGTGTGTTGAAATTCAATAACCATTGTATTTATTTGGTAGCGTGGAGGAAGCTGAGATCTCATATTTGTTTTCCTTTTGATTATTTATTAACTCATTTTTTTACAGCGAAAGGACTGAACTGCAAATTTTTCCTCCCGCATTCCAAGCTCGTTTTGTCGACTCTGTAAAGTCGCAAGCAATTCATTCAAAAGCACCGCAGCAGGATGTTCAATCGTACAAAACAAACCCCAGCATTTTCGTTGCTGAAAAAAAATGCTCTGTAACAAAGGATCCGACTGCCTATCTGGAACTTTGTTAACTCCAATTTTTTGCAAAAATCGCAAACCTATTTCAACGCCTTTCCTAGTATTAAATTCTTCTGATGCAAGCAGCTTAACAATCTCGTCCATTACAATTTTTTTAATTTCCATCAAGCGTGTTTTTGCACTCTCATCGATCTCAGCACCATATAGTAATAAATACGCTACCATTTTAAATTGACATCCTACTAAGGAATAGGCAATGGGAAGCTCACCCGTTTCACTTGGGATATTTGGGTTTGCCCCAGCGCTTAACAACTCATGCACTGCTCTGTCATCATATTTTTTAATCGCACAAAACAAAGCGGTAATACCGTTCGCGTGCATTTTATCTATTGTTCGCTGCAAAAAGCAACGTGATTAGTTAAAAAAATCACGCGCTCTCGTTAAATAGTCTGAACTATTCGCCTCGAACGGGCCTCAATCGTTGCTGCATCCAAACGGATGGTGACTTGTTTTTTTAACCCTTTCACATAAGGATTTTTCTTTGGCTTTGAAAAGTCATATTCTTTTTTCACGCTACTGAGTGGTTGGTTGCTATATTTAATTTCACAAACTGTAATAGCCATATTGGGTTATGCGTTATAGCGCCGGACATGAAAACGCTATAAGCGGCGCTATAGCACAAACACTATTCTCCACGGATCAGAAAAGAAAACCACGGGCGACGTACAACTTTATTTGCGTTCAATATAAAGCTCATGCCATAAGATCACTTTTTTATCTTCATTAAACTTTAACAGCAGAAATACTTCAAAAATCTGCTTTGATCCATCTGTTCTAATGACAGTAGCAATAGACGGCATAGTGACAGCATTGTCTGCTTCGATATACTCATAAACTTCATGCTTGAGCGATTTTATTGTTAAACGAAACTCATTAAGAAAATCAAAATAATTGTCTTGGTTTGCATCATACCTCCTGCCATTGGCAATGGCTGTAAATTTATTAGCAAAAAACTTTTTAATATCGGATTTTTTAAAATCAGCACTGGCTACTAGATTTTCATCATTCCATGCGTAAAGTGCTTTAGCAATTTCAGTTAACAATGTTCACTCCTATCAATAAATATTTTTCCCTCATCTTACAATCTAGCTATGTTTGCTGTATATAAATAATGAATTTACTAACCGGGGTATTTCATGAGCAATAACGTTCTTTTCAGTATTCCTTTAAAACATGGCTGCTTGGAGCAATATGAAACCTTTGCCAAGGAAATAATCAAGCACGCAGATGACTGCCGTGAAATGTTCTCTCGCTATGACATCAAACTGGCAAAAGTATGGCATAAGTATTTTTCTGGTCGAGATTATGTGTTTGTTTATCACGAAGTTGGACCTAAATACAAAGAAAAAATGGCCAGCTGGAATAATTCAGCGCACCCTTTTGACACATGGTTCCGCGAGAACATGATGGCCGTTTATGACATTGAAAATATCGAAGGAATGGAAATGCCTCGACTGATCGTCGATCTTACTTAGTCTATTAAAGCCTATTTCAAAGCCTCCCTAGAAAACTAACATCATGTGCCGATTACTAGCTTACGCAATGTCGCTTTTGAATAGAAATTAATCACGCGCTCTCATACCATCTCGAATAAAGCTTGCTCTTTACTTTTTTAATTGGCCAGTAATTAGATTCACAGAACTGGTAACCAGGAATCGAAATACGTCGGATTGATTGGTTTTCATACAGTAAATTCCACTGTATATTACCACCGTTAACCCAAGATACTGCCAAACGATTCAAATCACGCAGCTTTGCTAATTTATCTAAAAACACCTGCCCCTCTCCTCCCTGAAACAAAGACAGCATATCCGAATTTTGCTCGGAAATTTCTCCAAGGTAAAAATGTCCTGAATTTGTCTGTTTACGTGCTGATGATAAATATTTTCTCATGGCTTCCAATAAATCATTTAACGAATTTGCAACTATAGCCAATCTATATTGCTTAGCCTCGCGTCCATTTTGCAATGTAAATGCAAGGCTTGCTAATGGCACGTCTTTATTTGCCTCTAAATATTCATACAATGCTTGTAAATTTAATTTTAATTGTGTTGCGTTTTTTTCTGAGAAAACAAAAAGACAGTCACTATTGTGCTTTTCTTGTATATATTTATCGACATACTCTTCCAATATAATATGTGAGTTTACACCACCCAAACCCAAAGCATTAACACCAGCACGACGAGGCAATGGAGCACCATTTTTATCATTATCAGTGTTCCAAAGTTTATTTTCTTTAACAATATGAAACGGACCGTTGTCCAATTGAAGGTAAGGATTCAGTGCATCGCAATGAATAGTTTTAACCAACGTTTTATATTTCATTTGATACAAAATTTTAAAAATACTTGCCATACCCGAAGCGACTTCTGTATGACCAATATTTGACTTAACTGAACCTATAGCACACCTCTTGGCATCTTTATTTCCTATGCTGGTATGGCCAAGTCGTTTAAAGGCTGTGGTTAAAGCATCCACTTCAGCCGCATCACCAAGCTCTGTACCTGTGCCATGCGCTTCAATATAAGTCACGCTATTAACGTCAATACCAGCATTTCTATATACCGCTTCCAATAAATCCGCCTGCGCTTTAGGATTAGGCGCAGTAAGGAAGTTAGTTCTACCATTATGATTAACGCCACTACCGCGAATTGTTGCATAAATGTGGTCATTATCCTTCTCTGCTGAGCTTAGCCGCTTCAACACTAAAACCCCTACCCCCTCAGAGCGAACAAAACCATCAGCGTTTGCAGAAAATGGCTTACACCGTCCCTCTTTACTCAATAAATTTGCTTTACCAAGCGCCATATGTCCATTAGGTGAAACAATGACATTGACGGCTCCTACAATTGCAGTTTCACATCCACCTTGCTGAATCGCGTTTACAGCTCGATCAATTGCCACCAATGCACTAGCGCATGCAGTTTCAATAGGTTCGCTGGGTCCGTGCAGATCAAAAAAATAACTAATACGATTTGCTGCAATTGATGATAATGTTCCAGTTGTGAAGCTACCATCGAGAAGTTCGCCTGAGTCAATAACAATATTGTCATAGCCATTGTTACTAATTCCCATAAATACACCAGCATCTCCACCCGAGAAAGAGCTTGGGCTATAACCGGCATCCTCAATCGCTTTATAGGCATATTTCAACAACAAGCGTTGCTGGGGATCCATCTTAATGGCTTCTTTTTCTGATAGCTCAAAAAAATCCGGGGAAAATTTTTGTATGCCATCAATAAAACCGCCCCAGATGATATTCGTTTTGTTTTTATTATCAGGCTTCTCACTATAATAGTCTCTCCAATCCCAACGATCAGCGGGAATTTCGGAAATACAATCCTTACCATTTAGCAAGTTTTCCCAAAACTCATCAAGATCAGCTGCCTGTGGAAACTTACCACCAATACCCACTATTGCGATAGGCTCATTGCTGTAGTTGGTGGTTCTATTAGACTCGTTTTCATTCAATAGCGCAGGAATGTGCGTTGTAGGTTCACCTAAAGGTGAATTTTTCTCATTTGATTTAGACGCATCTACTCCAATACCATAAAAACTTTGTATTTGATCAGGGTATGCTTCTTGTAAATAATTAGCTATTGCTCGAACTGTTGCATGCGAAAAAAGCTTCACAGGGGTAATTGATATAGCATAGTACTCTGATAATGCACGCGCATATTTAACCAAACTAACGGAGTCAAAACCAAACTGCGTTAAATTGGTATCCGCCGCAAGCTTCGCCCTAGGAACTTTGAACAGGTCATGAATCAATTGGATCAAATCACTTTCAATATTTTTCTGGCAATCACTTTTTATCTGAACGGCTTGAGGCCTTACCATTGTTTTTACTTGTGACTGAGTTGAGCTGCTTACAACTTTACTCTGTGATGTATTTATATTAGATATTTGTGGGCGGAACTCTGGCCAGTAACACTCATTTTCAAACGCATAACTGGGCAACTCTATTCGCTTGGGAAGCCTTTCATGATAAAAAGACTGCCAAGCCACATGTGCACCCGAGATCCAATAGTCAATAATTGGAGAATAATTAGCTTCTCTGAACCATTCGCTAATAGCATCTTGGCTTATGTCACCTCGCGTTATTGACTGACGATTACTGAACGTATTGCCAAAATAAATGCTATCAGCCAAGTTGTTCTGGAAGTTTTGACCAATTGACAGTGCTAATTTTTCTATGAGCTCATCAAGGCTTGACACAACAAATGCTGCTCTACAATCCATCTGATCTCGGCCCACCTGTAGTGTATACGCAATATCTTTTAATGTAATACCATTAGACAAATTTTCTTTTATCGTTAAGAAGTTATGTAAATTAACAATATTTCTATGGAGCGCTGACACTGATTTTGCAGCTAATGGAACAATATGCGGTTCAGATTTATTGACATCCGTGTTCAACACATCTTGATATTCCTCAACCACTATATGTGCATTGCTACCACTGAAACCAAACGAGCTAATAGCAGCCATACGTTTCTCATTAGCACTAACATCCCAGGACTTATTTTGCTTATTTACAAAAAACGGCGAATTGCTAAAATCAATCCGCTTGTTGGTATTGTTATAGTTGATGGAAGGAACAAGCTGCTTGTATCTCATGCACAGCAATACTTTTATAAAGCCTGCCACACCAGCTGCATAAACCGCATGCCCCATGTTTGATTTCAATGAGCCGATAGCACAGTATTGTTTTTGATCTGTAAATTTTTCAAAAGCTGCTTTTAATGCCTGTACTTCAATTGGATCTCCCAATACTGTGCCTGTACCATGCGCTTCTAAATAACTGATCTGAGCCGGGTTAATATTATATTGCCGATAGACATCATCTAATAATTTTTCTTGAGAAAGTGCGCTAGGTGCAGTAATACCGTTTGTTTTTCCATCCTGATTGATACCACTTCCTCTAATAACACCCCATATGGTGTCATTATCTTTTATAGCCTGAGATAATGGTTTAAGCAAAACAACACCACAACCTTCAGAAAAGACTGTGCCATTAGCAGCCTGATCAAAAGTATGGCAGCGTCCATCACTAGATTGCATGCCAATTTGAGAAGTTAAAATTTGTTTTAATGGTGTGGAAAATATATTGATACCACCGGCCAGTGCCAACTCATTTTCACCTCGACGTATACTTTCTGCAGCCAAGTGAATCGCTGTTAATGACGATGAGCAAGAAGTGTCTATGGCCATCGAGGGCCCTTTTAAATTTAAAAGATAGGAAATCCTTGCAGCTAATACAGCGCTTGACGCTCCCGGAAATGACTTTGCTTCCCATGCCTTTCCTGCTTTAGCTAAAACGTGAGAGTAATCACCTTCAGCACAACCCACATACACACCACATTTTTTATTACTCAGACTACTTGGCGCATACCCAGCATTTTCAATTACGCTCCATGCCTCCTCTAAAAAAACACGTTGCTGAGGATCCATCAATTCTGCTTCCGATGGCATTATATTAAAGAACACGGGATCAAAACTATTATGCCTATCAATAAATGCGCCATATTTAGAAGAAGCCGTGCCCTCATTTTCAGGGTCAGCATTATACCAATCCTCAAACTCATTCCATCGGTTTGCCGGGACTGCTTGAATACAATCTTGAGAGTTTTTTAGCATGTCCCAAAACTCTCTATTGTTATTACCTTTTGGCAATCTACACGCAACCCCAATAACCGCAACCGCCTCGTTTACAACACTACCTTCTGTAGAAATAACATTATCTTCACTCGCTTTCATGTGCTGCTTTAGGGAGTTTTTTAGCGCAATCTTCTGAAGTTTAAAATGAGCAATTTCAAACACAGTGTCATTAGCTTCATTAGAAATATGCAATGAGCATTCCACTGCACTTGCAGTGCTTTTAATCAATTTAACCAATATATTGTAGGACCCCGCCACTAACGGCGCATACAATCTCAAGCCATCAATACTATAAGGCAAGAAACAATTTAAACTTGAGCAAAAATTTTCATTACTACAATGAGATGAAAATGTAATTGCACTACCTAATGCCGCATTAATTACAGCTGGGTTCATAGAAAATTCTGAATCAGTTTGTGGTAGTATCGCTTTTCCCACAGCATAGCCATCATAGAATGTTAGTGCCTGCAAAGCATGATAGAATTCACCTAAATGAATACTTGCTTCTGGCCTATAGAAATAACTAACATCAAAAACATGACAAGCCATGCCACTAGGCAAAACTAAGCTTTTATTTGTATGGCTATCAAATGCCACATTTGAAACAACACCCTGTGCGTGAAGCTGTTCTCCAGTATTATCTGACAGATTAGAGACTAACTTAAATTGATATTGGTCTTCATTACGCACAAGATGCAAACGCAAAAAGGTGAAAGACTCGCCATGCTCGATAACGGGCCTTGTCATGATCATTTTATTGATAGAAATAAACTCGAACCCTAGATAACTTTGGCATGCAACATAAATCAGCTCTAAATACGCATCCGCGGGTAACAAAGGTTTGCCATCAACGATATGATTGCGAAAACAAATATTGTTAGCGGTGCTAATACTATATTCTATAATCAATTCATTATCTGACTCACCGTGATAACTGTGGTGTGCACAGTAAAACAATTTATTTTGAAATATAGCTTTAGCGGCTTCTTTTTTCACATAAGACTTTTTTCGCCCCACAATTTTTCTTAATGTTTTTTTAGGCACTTAACTGCTCCAGTATGTGGCATTTTTGCATTCCAATTTCTTCAAAAAGAAAAGAACTAAACTCGCCAAGGTTTGGGTAATCGTATATTTTAGTCTCAGAAATTGAACACGAATATTTGTCATTGATGGCTTCAAACCATTCAAACGCGCTCACTGAATCCAGCCCCATATCAACAAACGGTGTATTAAAATCAATATTATCTTCTGGGATGTGCAATGAAGAGGCTAAACTCGTTACCAAAAATGTTTTAACACTATCAGGATTATTTTTTTCTTCATGCTCCTTCTCCTCAGTATGGATATCCAGCGTTTGTGCGAGTAGATCCACAGAAATAGCTGCCAATATTCCTTGCGTTAACTCAGCAATGTTAGTATGTTGTGACAAAATTTCCTCATTTAAACCATGCGCATATCTTTTATTAATTGCATCTATCCAATCTACCTCCTCAATTGGAAGAAAATTCATTTCATTAAATGACTGCGTAGTATCAATATTAGAATAAGGCACACCCAATATTTTCGAGAGACTACTAACGAGAAAATCTTGGACTGTATTAAAATCCAATCCTGCTGCATTAACAGTATCTTCAGGCGCACTATGCAAACTTGGTTGCTCAATAAGCGTAGAAACATACTGTGCAAATGCACGAGCATTTGGATAATCATAAATTTTTGTCTCATCCACCTCGCAAGAATATTTAGCATTGATGGATTCAATCCACTCAAAAGCACTAACCGAGTCAAGCCCCATGTCGACAAATGGTTTATTAACTTCAACATCTTCAGCTTGTAAATGCAGTGCGCGAGCCAGGCTATCCACCATGTACGTTTCTATATCGCTAACATTATGACATGCTGCATTATTTTTTTGAGAACCGCTCTGTGTGTAAAGATGCCCAGCAGAGCTCAAATAGTTACTATTTGACAAAGCAGAAGCAACAACAGCCGATTTATGCGCCATTACTTTTTCATTACTTGCAGTAGCAAGCACATCACGCACCTGCCCACGCAAAGCAGACGGCGTACCCAACTTAAGCTCAAGCATTTTGACAAGGACATTGCCGTTCACATCGCATACATAAACGTTATAGTGAAAGCGTTCGTCATCCAGAGCCTCTATATAACAATATGCTGCATTGGTTGTTTTAGACAAAATAAATGCCTGACCCAATGAACGGAAGGAACTTTCCGCTACAAGCTTTCTGTCTTCAGGAGAGCAGTCCTTCAAACAAAGAAAATGCACAAGCTCTGTTATTGAAGAGAGCAAGCTAGGCTGAATAGTAAATTCGCTTGCATCATGTGTTTGTTCTAAACTTATATTTGCCAGCAAACTATTTTTATTTAAACGTACTGCGTCTACAGTATCGTATTTTTGAGCAACACCAGTGATCTTGCCAAGCAAAGCACGATAAGCATTTTTTTCAATTAACTCGTCACGCAGTTTTTGCTTAAGCGCACTTAAATTTAATGTCTCGCTACTAGCATTCTCAATTAACGCTATTGTACCTGATGAATAAATAGAGCAATCGTCATTCGTTCCATTTAACATAGAATATTGTTTAAATAACACCTCACGAACTGTCTCATCATCACTCACCTCAACACATAAGCCAATCTTTAGTTCCACAGGAAATCCAGACACAGTAAGCAGGTTTTCCCAACAGCAATCCTTAATTACCCACTTCGCTTCTCTATTATGTGTAGCCTGAAAAATTGCTTCCTGGGCTATCTCAAGCATCAATAACTTAGGAAGATAAGACACATTATCACTCTGGCGAACCAAGAATGGATCACTCACTTTGTATGTAGATGCGTAACACTGCTCATAGAAGTCAGATGTGTTTTTATGTAGCAATGGATGCAATTTTCCAACATTTCCTACAGTTATGTTTGATGTCACCTGTTCTAGCCAGTAAGCTTCTTTTTTAAATGGGTAATTAACCGCAGCAATTCGTCTGGGCTGTGCACTATCATAAAGCTTTTGCCAATCAACCTTCATTCCAGACAACCATAACTCTGCAATCTTGGTGTAATTTTTATCTCGAAGCCACTCATCAAAAACAGATTTTAATCTTGAATCAGAAGACAATAGCTTCAATGATACTTGTCGGTCTTTTACATTTCCCATATAAATATTTTCAGCAGACTTGCCTTCAAGATAGCTTTGAAGCTTAGCTCTCAAATCATCTACATTGTTTGCAACAATCACCAACCGTTCTTTCATTTCTTGGCGTGCAACTTGAAATGTGTAAGTAAAATCTCTCAAATAAGCAGAAGCATGCGCATATCCTGCAGCAACAATTTCTTCATCTATGTCATGGTTTAAGAAGTTTAAAACACGAGTGACATAAACTTTTAACTGCTCTTTATCACTAGCAGAAATTGGCAAAACAACAGGAACAGTACACGCTTCGTCAGACACACGCCCATCTATTAATAAGGGGTATTCTTCAATAATAGCGTGGGCATTACTCCCGCCCGCGCCAAAAGACGATAACATTGCGCAATAAGGTTTAGCCTCGCCCGCTTCTGATTCACGATGCGCCCAACACTCAAGTTCTCGCTGCACTTTGATGAAAGATCGATCAAAATCAATATTTGTGTTAAGCACTTCTGCGTGCAATGAAGGCACCAGTGTTTTGTATTTCATCTGCAATAGTATTTTTGTTAACCCAGCAATACCTGCAGCCGCCTCCAAATGACCGATATTAGACTTTACAGAACCAATTGCACAAACCTGATCTGTAGCATTGTACTTTTTA
>JBGTHB010000022.1:0-4100 GCA_041746415.1 Coxiellaceae bacterium
GTTATGCGCGTGGAGAAGGTTGTGGTGTCGTGGTGTTAAAACGTTTGTCCGATGCCATCAACGATGGTGACCGCATCTATGCAACCATTAAGAACACAGCAGTTCAGCACGATGGTAAAAAAAGCGGCTTAACTGTTCCAATCCCTTCAGCACAAAAAAAACTGTTACGGGAAACGTTAGCAGGTGCGCACATAGATGCTAAAAACATATCATATTGTGAGGCGCATGGTACAGGTACGTTCCTAGGTGACCCGGTTGAACTTGAAGCATTAAGTGATGTGTATGGGAATAGTCACACTAAAGAACGGCCATTATATATTGGTTCTGTTAAATCAAATTTTGGTCATTTAGAGGCTGCTGCTGGTATTGCAGGCTTGATTAAAGTTGCGCTTTCAATTTATCACAAAACAATCCCAGCACATTTTAAGGTGGACACATTAAACAGCAACTTTGACTGGAAGAGCAGCAACTTGGAGGTTGTAAAAGAAAGTGCTGATTGGCCAGAGGAGTTAGATAAAATTGCTACAGTGAGTTCTTTTGGGGCAAGTGGTACAAATGCACACGCTATTTTAAACGAATGCCAGACTCAGCCCAAAGAAGAATTTTTCAGGCGTGTTGATAACCTTGTCCAACCAAGTTGCAAGCAGCAGTATTGGTATAAGCCTTTGCCGGGTAGCTTGATGGATGAGGTAATAGAGATTAAAAAAGAAACTGATAAGTTATCCGCAAATTCTTCGCTTAATAATGCATCTTACTTAGTTACATTAGATATTGATGCGGCACCAACTATTCGTGAGCACAGAATATTTGGTTCAGTGATTTTGACGGGATCAATTTATCTAGATATCGCATTATCAATTACGAAAGAGCTTATTGGTGATGCTGCTCTTGATAAGTTCTCCTTCGGGAATGTGACATTATTGAGGCCAATTGTTTTTGATGGTCAAGATATAAAGCTACGTATTACGTTTGAAGAACTTGATTTTGTGAATCAAGAAAAATCATACCGGGTGCAGATGTTTCCACAAAATGCAGGTGGGCAAGAAGATGATTCTATGTATTCTAGCATCGACATTCAGCTGATTAATAAAGAGCCAGTCAACCTGAGTAATGCATATATTGAGAAGATGATAAATGAATGTGATGAGGCTTTAGAGGCAGATGCGTTTTACAATGAATTTTGGGAAGGGAAATTCCATATTGGTAAACCATTCCATATTTTTGATAAAGTATGGCGCAATGACGGGTTAACTGCTATTGGCTTATGTAGACCAAATGATTTTATTCGTCAAACAAATGCTTATGGACTGGATAAAGATTCATTGATCGCATACGTTATGGGGTTATTGTTTAAATCCTCATTGCCGCGAAATAGAATTATAGAGTTAGCTAGGGAAGATAAGGTATTTATTGGTACTGGTTACGATTCAGGCTTGTTTTATGAGAGTTTGCTAAAAGATGAGTTGTATGCCATTGCTGAAATTAAAAAAGTTACAGAAGATCACTGTCAATATAATGGTGATGTGACCATTGTTGATCCTGAAGGCCGTGTCGTATGTAAAATGACAAATATCGCTTTCCGAGCTATCAGTAAGGATGAGATTCCACAGATAACTCCACCCACAGTGAAAGCTTTCACTAAAGATAATCACAAGCTAGCGCATCACCCTGTGCTAGGCAATAAGTTTTCAAAGATTAAAAGTTGGGTTGTTGGAACTGAGTTAGATTATGAGACATACCCTCTTATTGGTGATCACTTGACGTTTGACTATGCTTTATTACCAGCTGTGGGTTATATCAATTTAGCGTCTAAATCGATTAAAAAAATTAATTCAGAATATAAATTTACTAAGCTTGAAAATTTAGAAATAACACAACCGTTAATGCTTCATAAGGGTGATAAATATCAACTAAGGACCTTAATTACTAAAGCGTCTGAGCATGAATACTCTTATGATATTTACGCCTATTCCTCTAAGAAGAATATTCTAAATAAAGAGTGGTCACTAAGCTGTAGAGGCGACTTTACAGACGAGAAACAAGTGGCTGAGGTTGGCGTTAGCTTTAATTCTGATATTTTAAAAACATTTGATAAAAAATATAACACCCAAGAGTTTTTCAAAGTATTTTGGGGGGATGATTTCTTCCTGGGTGACAGCTATCACTTTATAGATAGTGTGTGGCGCAAGGAATATGAAGTTGTTGGGGTTATTAAAAACTTTGAGAATTATAAAAACAAAACTGGTATCAGAGATTTATCTGGCGGTTTCTTGCAGATTTACATGTCATTGCCATTAGCGATGGCTGCAGTTCCTGATAAATTTTTGGAAAAAGTCCGGAGGGATGAGGCAACCTGTATCGCAAAATCCGCAAAACGTTTTGTGATTTATGATGATGGTGGCCTGGATCAGTATGACGAGCTGTGGGCGCATTGTGTGTTGGCAGATAAAGATGTGCTTGATGATAAATGGATTACAGACTTTAAGTTTTATAATAAAAAAGGCGATCTAGTTGCTAAAGTTGACGGTGCTGAATTTCATATTATGAAAAAAGAAGCGCTGGATATGTTGAAAAAGTCGATGGAACAAACTGAAGTTAATGAAATTAATTTTTCTATTGAGGTTCAACCATTCCTTGAAGACGCGGTTAATGAGATTGTCGGTATTGATAAAGACCAGCTTGATGAAAACATCAATTTGGGTGAGTTGATGGACTCTATTATGGCGCTGCAATTAAGAGTCACAATTGAGAAAAACTTAGCAATTCTATTGCCGCTTAACACGATAACTAAGGTGAAATCTATCAGAGAATTAACCTATGAAATTGTCTCGCGTTCAAACGGCATGTTGAAATAGCATCATTAAAGGATTAAGGATACAGCAAAAAATATAAGATTGGTGAATGTATGATGAAGAAAAAAAACGTTAATATAGCAATTGTAGGTATATCCTGTAGATTTCCTGGTGCACATAATTACATGGAGTATTGGAATAATCTAGCCAACAATATTAATTCTATTGACGAGATCCCAGGAGATAGATGGGATTGGCGTGATTATTACGGCGATCCTGAGAGTAAGGCGAGTAAAACCAACGTAAAATGGGGCGGATTTATAGATGATATTGATAAGTTCGACCCGCTTTTTTTCAAAATCTCACCAACAGAAGCAAATTATATAGATCCGCAACATAGAATCTTCTTGGAGGCCGCTTGGCACGCCATTGAAGATGCTGGATATAACCCTAGAAGTCTTGCAGGTAAAAAGGTGGGGGTTTACGTTGGCGTTTCAAAAAATGATTACGCGGAGTTAATGCGTGAGAATAAAGAGTCAATAGTTTCATTTGTTTCAACAGGGACGGTTCATTCAATCATTGCAAATCGTACTTCATACTTGTTGGATTTTGTTGGCAAAAGTGAAGTGGTTGATACGGCATGTTCAAGTTTTATGGTTGCCTTGAACAATGCGGTTAGAGATATCGGATTAGGTGTTTGTGAATCTGCAGTGGTGGGTGGTGTTAACGCCATTCTTACCCCGACGATGTATTTGTCACATAGTAAGTCAGGTATGTTATCTAGTGATGGTGTTTGCCGTTCATTTGATGCGAATGCTAATGGTTATGTGCGAGGCGAAGGCGTCGGTGTTGTTTATTTAAAATCTTTAGAGAAAGCAGAGGAAGATGGCGATGATATCTGGGGTGTAATCAAAGGTATTGCTGTTGCGCATGGTGGTAAATCTAACTTTTTGACCGCACCAAAAGCTTCTTCACAAGCCGCTGTTATTAGTGAGGCGATTAAGAGTGCTGGGGTTCCTGCTGGTTCAGTATCCTATATTGAGGCGCATGGCACAGGCACTCCGCTTGGAGATCCTATTGAGGTTGAAGCGTTAAAATTGGCCTATAAAACACTAGGCAATATTAAGACCGCGATTAGTGCGGTAAAAACTAATATTGGGCATTTGGAAAGTGCAGCAGGCGCCGCTGGATTAATTAAAATATTGTTGGCGTTTAAGCATAAAGTGATACCAGCAACGCTTAACTTTAAACAGCCTAATCCTTATATCAAGTTAGATGACAGCCATTTTTATGTGGCAAATAAAAATG
>JBGTHB010000023.1:0-29268 GCA_041746415.1 Coxiellaceae bacterium
ATAGTCCTGAAGGCTGTCCGGGGCATGAACATAGGCTGCACTCAATAAATAAACCTTGGCCATGGAATCATGGGGTTCATTCAATGCCATTTTCCCCAAAGCCTCCCATTGCGTGTATTCTAAATTCCCAAAATGCCGCAATGCATAAGCAGCCTGCATCAACAGCAGCTTATCTTTCTTGTTTTCACTTATAAAGTCAAAAAGGGGGTTTTCCCCGCCCAAATATTTTTCCTTCGAACTAACATTTGCCCAGAGGGTATATACGAAAAGAGAGTTCTTCTCTCCACTTAGGATTTCCCTTGTAGGGACGGGTGCCAATTGATTAACCGGCAAACCCAGTTTGGCAAGGCTCTCTGCCGCATGGATTCGGTCAGGGGCCTCCTTATTGATGAATACATCTAGAATTTTCTGTTGATAATACAAAGCATTTTGTCCGGAACACTGGGCCAAAACCCTCCAGATGCCTATTCTATAGGGAGAAATGGTTTGAAACTGAGTTTCTTCTGCCAGAAAAATATCCTCCACACCCTGGTCATTGCCGGACCAAAGCTTGTATTCTGCAGCATGTACTTTTACCCAGTTTTCCTGGTTTTCCAAACATTGGTCCAGTTCCTGAATTGCTTTTTCTCTCAGGCTTTCCGATATTCTTTTGATAGAAATGGAGAGCCACATTTAGATTCATTAACGCATATAAATCTTAGACACTTGTCAGAAAGCCTAGCGCCAGCATTAAATATTCTTGAGGGCTTAGAATGTCACCTTGCTACTTTATATGATGGTAAATGCGAACAACTAGCGGAAGCTGAACATTTATCACGTGAGTCTGCCTAGACAGCCACCACGGTATATCTGATAATAAAGATTATCAGCTGTATTGGAGGTTTTAAACTGTCTTATCCCTAGTTATTTAAAGTTAATGTATCCAGCTCTTCTAATAGCCTGCTTGCCTTATTTTGCTTGCTCCGAAATAACACGAACCTACCCGATGTGGCTTTTCTATAAGCTTCAATGAACTGCTCAAGGGTTGGTGATGGCACAGGCACGCGTATTAAAATATCCATTGAAACAGGCATAAGCTTTAGCTGTAGCAACTTAGCATAGAAAACCGGATTTATGCTTTTGGAGACCTTAGCCATTTTAATACATTCTCCAATAGTCAAAAAATCACGTATTACGCCCAATCCGTCATTTGGTAGCGTGGTAATATTTATTTTTTTACGCTCAACAACTTGAAGTTCGACTCCGTCCTCATCCGGCCTCTTTTCTTCAACAGTTGATCCAACAACTTTTAGCTCGCTGTTTAGCTTATTCATTGCTGCGTTTAAAGAAGCAACATAGGCTTCTAACTGTGTAATATCATTAAGTATCTCATTCCGTCTGGGTTGTAATTCCTCAGTATTCATGACCTCGCTATTTAAGCGCTCCTTTAGGCTGATCAATTCAGTTTCCGCTCTTCTGACAGCGGCAATTTTTATAATTTTGCTGTGTAGAATTTCTCTTATGGATTGTACACGCGCACTAATTCCATGCAGAAATTGTTGCGGCGTTAATGGAACAGGATTTGTAATAAATAATGCTGAATTACCGGGACCCCAAGGCATAGCACTCTCTCCTCTATCTTATGTAATTATGTAACAGTACATCACTCCAGGCGAGGTGTCAATATTTAGTGAGTTCTTTAAAAAAAGACCGCCTCTGAGGACGGTCTATGCAATAAGAATAGAAAAGCGTTAGACGGATTTGGCCCACCAAGTTCGGGTTTCAGATACCCAGCCCATGGAGCGAAGTTTAAACACGAGCTTTTCGAGCTCATCCATACATTTAACATCCGATTTTAACTTTACTAGCCAGTCCCAAGCACCTGAAGTACTCCATGCCTGATCAACCTCAGCCCATTTCTTAACTTCAGCCCAATCAGATTCATTGAGTTTTCCATTCGCTTTGATATCAATAAACGCATTCCATGACATTTTATGCTCCTTGTTATTTAGAAGGTTATCATTCTACTCCAAAATGTGGGACTTTAAAAATAATTACTTAGTAATAATTTTGCGCGCAAGTAGTAAACCCAAAGCAATGAATAAAAGCGGGCCTAAAATTAGCTCAAACTCGTAGAAAATAATTTCATGCGTGGTAGTCAAACTACTTGGCGGTGGGAAGCTAAAGGCAATGCCTAAACTCACTGAAAATAAAACAGAAATTGAAATCAAATAAACCACTGCTTTGTTACGTGCCCTTTTAGCATACAGTTTTACGTAAGCAACCGCTAAAAACAGATACGGAATAAAATAGAGAATGGTCGCCATTAGCACCAACACTTGATACATATCATTAATAGATGGCACAAAATTGGTGAGCAACATCACCAAACTGACCAGCACGCCCATAAATAATAAAGCATTAGATGGCGCTAAAAATCGATTCGTTTTATGTAACCAGTCAGGCAAAACTCCTCTTGGTGTGCATTTGAAAAACATGATTATCGGCGCCAACAACCAAACCGTAACCGCGGCCAAATCAGCAAACGTTAGTAAGAAAGCCATTATCCGCGTTAGCCACGGCATGCCAAATTTAATGTCTACCACTGAAAATGCTTGTACCAGCCCTGCTGTGCTGTTTATTTCACTTGGTTTCAGTATCACATTTAATGCGAGAGTGCCTAAGGTATAAAAGAGAAATATAGCCACACAAGCGACTAATAAACCAAAATAAAGATCACGTTTAGGATTTTTTACCGCATTGGCAAAAGTTGAAATCACTTCAACACCGGCCATCGCAAACATAATAATAGTCAACACAGCTAGATTATTAAAGATGCCATGGGTTGGCACCCACTGATGCGCATTAAAATTGGTGGCACTGTGTTTTGTAACGAACAAACTGACTATGCTGAGAATAATAATTAAAAAAACAGGAATAACAGTGCCTAAAATCCCACCGATGCTGACCAGATACTTACTGGCTTTTAAACCAAAAATGCTGGCTAGCACAATCAACCAAAATGCAATTAACACGCATGAAGTTATAAAAACATGGTTATTTGCTAGCTCAGGCTTACCCACTGCATAAGCAAAATTAGTAGCTAAAAAAATCATAACGGCTGGGTAATAAAAAATACTATTAACCCAATACAACCAGGCAACAATAAATGCGGGCTTTTCACCTAAGGCCAATTTGACCCAAGCATAAAGGCCGCCCTCCTCTGGATAGGCACGCGATAAATTGGCTGTCACTAACGCCAGCGGCAAAAAGAATAACAACGCGCCCACGCACCAAAAAAATATGGACTCAGGCCCCATTCCTGCAGCAACAGCTAGCCAGCGAATGCCGAAATTAGCCACTACCGTCATAATGACAATATTCCATAAACCCAGGATTTTTTGTTGATTGTTATTTGTTAACATAGTGGCTAATGGTGCCCTAAATTTGGCATTGTCACAACTAGCTGATGGTAGCAAGGTAAAAATAACCAGCCGCTTTTCTAAAAGCGGCTGGTTACCAAACCCCAAGTTTAGCTTGCTGTTTTTTGTAAAAGAATGGTATTTGAATTAACTATTTGAATTGATATTTTTTTGTAAAGGCTTTGCATTTGGAAATGCCACTTACCTTTTTTATTTTCGGCGTAGTTAAAAATAAGATTATCCACGTAGGTGCCTGGATTAGCTTGATCATATACCATTACGTGACCATTTATGGCATGCGAACCGGGATCGGGCAGCATCTGAATGTACCCATCTGCTGGCATTGGATTATTCGCACAGTAACCACCGAGCACTTGCGAGCATTCAATAACAAATCCAGTGCCGTTATTAATATTGCCATAGTATCCGGGGGTTGAAATACTGGTGGTGCCGAGTGCAAAGGCACCATTTGCTAAAGCGAAGCTTAATAGTGCCGAAACTAAAATTTTTGTTTTCATATAATTCTCCTGTTAGTTGCATTTCAATGTAACTAACATTTTTAACTAAGTCTCATGATGATTAGCTATGAACCCGATAGTATTTGCCTATCTTCTCCTCTGGGTTTTCTCTATTAAATAAGCGGGATTGAAAGAATAGATTATTGCGACGTCGCAGTTTTAAATTTGGCGTTAAAGGTTGTTCCGCATTAGAAAAAATCCCATCAACAGCATCATCTTTATAACCTGCCACAGCGCCATGCTTACCTGGAAGGTTCAAGCGACTGTTTCTTTCTCTGTAAAACAAATTCATTGCATTTTCTGACATACAACGCTGCTTAATTTTCGGCGGATAGAGATTAAAATCACCCGCCAATGTGAGTTCTAATCTATTATTGAGTGAAAATATAAAGATAAAAAGAGCATATAATTGAGAGGTGTTGGCAGATTTTGCTATATCATATGGCAAATGCAGATTGAAAAATAACGTATGCTTATTTTGAGAGTCAACTAATTCAAATGATTGTATGCGTGAATTTAATTGGTTAGCAAATTTTGAAAAATTGATATTTAGCCTCTCATGATTTTTTATCACATCTGTATTAAGTAACGTAGCAATACCCATATCAGAAAAAGTAGTAGTTGTTATAGAGTGCACAAATGGTAATAAGCATTTGTATTGTGACATCTCTACTACAAAACAAACAATATCAACCTGATCAATGGGCGCCTCTTCTAAACTGATTATTTCCACAAGTGGATTGAGTTCAATTGTTTCAGCTAGTACCCGTGCCAGATCACGTAATCGCGATTGATAGCTATGCTTGGTTTCGATTTTGCCAAATCCATTGTTGTAGCGATTTTTTGATGCGTTCCATTTGCATTGCATCATCATGTTTAATTGCACTACGTGTGCTGCGACTATGATTTCATGATCAGAAACACCTGCTTCAATTAGTGTTTTTTGATTTAAATACTCAAACCGAATTACATCAAGATTATGTCGCATCACTAGCCTCATAAATGTTTATAAGACTAGGCTAGATGACGGGCTCCAATTAATAAAATTGATTACTTATATAGATTCAATAGTTAGTAGCTATCAATGGGGCAGATTTGCGATAGCTTGGCGCGACGCAGCGCTTGAATTACGACGTCAATTGCTTTAGTGCGCGGAAATGAGCTGCGCCAAGCCAATGCAATGGTACGTTTTGGTTTATTGGATTTAAATGGCCTAACACAGAGCGTTTTAGAATAATTGCGCACAGCAGTAGCTGTGCAAGGCAAAATAGTTATACCCATACCTGAGGCAACCATGTGGCGTAATGTCTCTAGTGAAGTTCCTTCGACGGTTTGTTGTAACTCATTTGCGTCATAACATTGCGGGCAAGTTTCAATAATATTGTCACGAAAACAATGCCCCTCCCCTAATAATAATGTGTTTGCTGTAATAAGATCTTTTGCTTCAATTACGCTTTTTTTTGCCAATGGATGGCTTTTAGGCATTAATACCACAAATGGTTCTTCATATAGCGGATTAACAACTACGGCGGGTTGGTCAAATGGTAAGGCAATAAAAATCGCATCTAACTCACCTTGCATCAACTTGGTACGCAAGATCTTTGTAAAATTTTCATTAATCACCAGCGGCATGTTCGGCGCTAACTTATTTAAATGTGGGATCAAGGACGGGAATAAATACGGTGCTACCGTATAGATTGCGCCTAATCGCAATGGCGAATCCAGTTGATGAATAGCGCCTCGAGCAATACCACAAAATTTATCCGCTTCTTCCGTTACGCGTTGCGCTTGTTCAATTAATTGTGCGCCAATTTCAGTTATGCGCAGACTGTTTGACTGTCTTTCAAATAATGTGATTCCTAGCGATTTTTCGAGTTTATTAATCGCCACACTTAAAGTGGGTTGACTAACATGACAACGAATAGCCGCCCTGCCAAAATGTTTTTCTTGTGCTAGTGCTAAAATATATTTAAGTTCGGTCAGTGTCATTAACAGTCCGCGTAGTTAAATTAATTATAAGCTGAATTAACCATACGCAATAATGTCTCTTTTGCATTTTTATTTTCGAGCTTCCAAGAAAGAGTGTACCAGCGTTGTTTATCTTCCCAAGTTAAACTAGGTAGCCAATAATCTGCTTTAGCCGTGCCAGCAATGTAATAAGCTTTTAAACCGTTGTTGATATCGGTCTGTGTAGATTGCGTCAGATCTGGTTTTTTAGCGCTGATTACTTCACTGCCAATTTCACAATAATGCGCTCCATTGCAATTTTTGGTAGCGCCAATATGAATCACGTAAAAATTTTTCGCAGCTTGTGAAGTGTCCAGTGAAGCAAATAAAAATTTCGCTGCTTGTGGCGCTACCTTTTGAGGAAATGGATTGTTTATTTTGGTAAGCTTATTTACGTTAACTAACACAGTCGGTAAATTCTGAATATAATCTTTTGCTGTTACTAACGAGGTTTTGTATTTGCAAGCAGTGACGCTGACTGCAGCTATCGAAATAAGCAATAAGGTTTTAATTTTATGTTGCATAGGTAAGTTACTCCCAAAATGACATGACGTGTAGTGATTGAACAGTCAAAATGGTAACAGATGTACCGGGTATTTAAAAATACTAAACAACCCCACCCGCTACAAAGCCCGATGCCCAAGCCCATTGAAAATTATAGCCACCCAACCAGCCGGTTACATCCAGTACTTCACCAATAAAATACAGTCCTGGAGTGTTATTGGCTTCAAAGGTTTTAGAAGAAATCGCGTTGCAGTCCACACCGCCTAGCGTTACTTCAGCAGTACGATAGCCTTCGGTGTTATTCGGTTTAATTCGCCACTGTTGAAACAAATTAGCAATCGTTTGAAGCTGCTCATCTGAGCACGATTGAATAGTGGTTGCGGCTTCGTCAGGCGTAAGCCATGTTGTTACTAAACGATTTGGTAAATGCGCAACTAAGAAATTTTTTAACGTTACGCTGCCTTTCATTTTTTGCACGTGTTTCATTGCTGTATATAACGCCACTTCGGGAATCATCTCAATTAGCAACGTATCGCCGGCGTGCCAATAAGAAGAAATTTGCAGCATAGCGGGTCCACTTAAACCACGATGAGTAAACAAGAGCGCTTCGGTAAATGCTTGATTGTTACAGCTTGCAATGCAATCTACGGCAATACCAGGTAGAGCTGAAAACTTTTCTTTATCGGCTTCATGCAAGGTGAACGGCACCAAACCAGCACGAGTCGGCCATACTTTAATATTGAATTGCGCCGCAACTTTATAGCCAAATGCAGTTGCGCCCAGTGTTGGGATCGACAACCCGCCGCTGGCAATCACTAAAGATTCGCATTCAATACGCGTATTAGTAGTGTCAACAATAAATTGATTTGCAGCGGGCGTAGCAATTTTAGTAATACTGGTATCAAGTTTAATCGTAACACCATAGTGTTGGCATTCGCTTAACAGCATATCTAAAATAGCTTTTGATTTGTGATCACAAAATAATTGCCCTAACTTTTTTTCATGAAATGGAATGTTGTATTGCGTCACTAACTTAATAAAATCATCCGGTGTATAACGGCTAAGTGCGGATTTACAAAAATGTGGGTTATGCGAAATAAATTGCGCGGCTGTGGTGTGGATATTGGTAAAGTTACAACGGCCACCACCCGACATCAGAATTTTTTTACCGGCTTTATTGGCATGATCCACAACTAACACTTTACGCCCACGTTTAGCGGCTTCAATGGCGCACATTAAACCGGCGGCGCCAGCGCCAACAATCACTACATTAATTTTCATGGCGTGGGCATCCTGCAGCAATTATGACTAGCCCAATAACGCTTTAGTTTGTGGATTATTGGTATCGCTACAAACCGAACCACAAATGGCAAGCATAGCGTCAACACAAATGAGCAGAACCAACAAAACAGCGGCGCCTGCATTCACATTTCTGACGGTGGTAGAGTCTTGATGTGCTGCGTATGCTAGAGCAAGACCAATGCCAGCAACCACATTTGCAGCTAATAGACCTGCTGCCTTACCTAAGTAAGAATAGCTATGAAACGGTTGATCATGATGGGATGAGTGTACTTTATTAATGGCGCCCACACCCACAATACCGACCAGTAACAGACCATCCAATATTCCAGTCACAGCTAATTCATCTAAAACACTGCATTTAGGGCCTCTGTTGGTGCAACGGGCCATATTAACCACCAATATTAAAAAAGCGGTTATGCCTGAACTTAGGATAGCATTAGATCGAAAATTTTTTATTTGCTCATGAGATAGCGGCATGTCGTGATCTCCTAGTCATTTTTCCAACTTGCAGTTTACCTATATTGCTAAAAACAATTCAACTTAACGCGTAATTATATGTGAATTTTTTTATCCAACGGCACGTGGGGCCACAGATAAAATAAATCACTGTCTGCTGCAACAATAAAAGTGTGTATTTTTTATGGAACGAGTATAGTATTCTTTTTTTTAAAAGGAAGTGAATATGCCATCCGTTGATTCTCCCTTTCAATTACAAAACCAAAAACAATTCGATTTATCGCACGGCTTTTTGCCTACGCATGATCCAATTACGCATTTAACGGCTGAACTAAAAACGTGGGATGAGTTTGCTTACGCGCTACCAAAATTATTGTGCAGTCAACGGTTTCGAGATTTCGTCAAGGCACTGCCTGAGTTTAATGTAAACGCTATAAAAACTGGGGAACAACGCGAACGCGCGATGTTGATATTATCCTATGTTGCGCATGCGTACGTGTGGCTAGGTGGCAATCATCCAGCTACTCATTTGCCGGCGATTATTGCTAAGCCTTGGTATGAAATTGCTACGCAGTTAGGTCGTCCACCTATTTTATCTTATGCTTCTTATGCGTTGTATAACTGGCGGCGCTTTGATGTGACAGCACCGATTGCCATCGACAATATTGCGCTATTACAAAATTTTCTGGGCGGTGTTGATGAAGAGTGGTTTATCTTAATTCATATTGATATAGAACAAAAAGCCGCGCAAGGTTTACGTGCGTTGCTGCCAGCAGAACAAGCTATAAATAACAACGACAATAAAGCACTAGCAAAGCAATTAAATGAATTGCGTTTGTCGTT
Organism: Coxiellaceae bacterium; assembly: GCA_041746415.1. Lineage (GTDB taxonomy): Bacteria > Pseudomonadota > Gammaproteobacteria > Coxiellales > Coxiellaceae > JBGTHB01. The sequence goes on from JBGTHB010000023.1 coordinate 9,032, forward strand.
AGCGGCTATGCAAAAAACCATGGAACGCATGCCAGAATTCTGCGACCCTTACATTTATTACAACCGTGTGCGCCCTTATATCCACGGCTGGAAAGACAACCCTTCTCTGCCACAAGGATTAATTTACGAAGGCGTTACACAGTACCACGACAAACCACAACGATTTAAAGGTGAGACTGGCGCGCAAAGTGGTATTATCCCTTTGTTTGATGCCGCTTTAAAAATCGAGCATGAAAACACACCATTAAAACAACACTTAGATGAAATGCGCTGCTACATGCCACCTGAGCATCAAGCTTATTTAACCGCCTTAGAAAAGAGTCCTTCTATCCGCCAGTATGTTAAGCAACAGCATTATCCTGAGCTAACTGAACTGTACAATGCAGCGATTGAATTAATTGGGGAGTTTAGAGCCACGCATTTAAAATACGCAGCGCAATATATCGAAAAACAAAAGCAGACTAGCGAAGCGAATTCAACAGCGGTAGGTACAGGTGGCACACCGTTTATGGCATATCTAAAAAAACATCGTGACGAAACGATGGCTTTTTTACTGTAAACAAGTAACGCCATAGTCCAACAGTGGTCACTCTATAACGTACAACAGCACAGCTAAAAATTGGAAAATGCTGCCCAACAATACACACAGGTGCCACATAAAATGGCTGAAATAATACTTACTATCCATGACATAAAAAATTACGCCAATCGTATAAGCTAGGCCACCCGCCATCAGCCAAACTAATCCCGCTAACGGCATATGGTGAATCATGGGTTTTATAGCAATAACAATTAACCAGCCCATGCACAAATAAATGGTGACGGATAAAAACTCAAAACGGCCAGTGAAAAATAATTTAAATACCAAGCCAAATAACGCCAATCCCCAAATAACCCCAAACAACGACCAGCCCCATTCACCTTGAATACTGATTAGAGTGAAGGGTGTGTAAGAACCCGCTATAAAAAAATAAATGCTAGCGTGGTCGAATATTTTCAGCGCATTTTTTATTTTGGGCTTTTGATAGCTGTGATAAAGCGTAGAAGCAAGATACATCACAATAAAAGTTGTGCCATAAACGGCGCTGCTCACAATTTTTAAGGTGTCATGGCGCATTGCTGAAAGCACAACTAATGAAACTAAGACAGCAATGCCAAGTAACACGCCGAGCCCATGAGAAAGTGCATTGAAAATTTCCTCAACTACTACCTGAACTTCTTGTGTCTTTCTCATCATTTTTACTACAAACCTTCAGCACTGTTGCACTAACCAACAAACCCACGCCACAAATCCACATTGAATAGTCTATGCTGGCTCGCACAATAAGGCCTGTGAAAAAAGTTGTCAACCCGAACGACAGCGCCATAATTGACCCCGTCACGCCCATTACCCACCCCTGTTCATCAGCAGCTACCTGATTTGAAAACAAGGTTAATAACACAGAATAAGCACAAGAAATTGAGCAACCTATAGCAAATGCGGCTAACCACATAAATAATTGTTGTGGTAATAGCGTGACAAAAGCCGCCACACTTGCGACTAATATACTGATTAGGGCAATGCTGGCTAATCGAAAATGCGCGGTTAAAAAATCCACCAAGAATGCACTCGCTGAAATGAAACCCAGCGCAACCACAGTTAAAACTAATGAAACCTGCAGTGCATCAGCGTGATAGCGCTCAAATGCAAACATAGAGATAAAAGAATAATAACTGCCCCATGCGTAAATCATGATTAAAAATACGATGGAAAGATTGCGTAAGCGTTTTATTTTAAAAGCGTCTGCAAACATGTATAAGGCTTTCGTTAATTGAAAGCGTAACGCAGTTTTGGTACGAAAGGTTTCCTTAAACGCTAACCAGATCAAGAGTGCATTTAATAATGAAACGCCTGCGGCAAAAAATAATGGCGTCTGTAGACTGAACCAATGCACAAGATAACTATCTGACAGTAAACCGCCTACAATGGGACCAAGCACAAACCCGAGTGAAATCGCTGAAATCATGTAAGCTAAATTGCGTGCTTTATGTTGAGGATCACTAATGTCAACAATCGTTGCCTGAGCAATAGCTTGGCTGCCAGCCGTAAACCCGGCAATAATGCGCCCAATCAGTAGCCAAGCAAAGCTGGAGTAAATTACCGCTATTCCCGAAATAAAATAACCGATAAAAGTACCGAGCAGACAGATAATCAACGACTTTTTACGTCCGATGCTATCGGATAAATCGCCTAAAATGGCGGCGCCGAAAAACCAACATAACATGAAAATGGCAATTAAAAATGAAAACATCACCTCGCGGGTCGGTATCGAGATTTGGTTAGCCACAAAATGATTGTGCGGGTCCATAATTAGGCTGTTTAAAATAGGAAACAACAGGCCCAGGCCCATGCCATCTATCATCAATACTAAGAATAACGGAGCTGCACTCCAGAGAGAATGATTGTTTTTCATAGCTGATAATAACCCCAAAATTGATTAAATCAATAAGTTGTGCGCAATGTAAGCAATATCTTACATATTTACAGGCTAATCACCTCTATTGCAATGGCCTAGGGAGATCTAAAATCTACAAACACTCAAATTCTATTGCGACAGACTTAGCTTTATCAAGGATGATAAAGAACCTAAAACTAACTACAAGGAAGTAGCGCCATGCGATTATTAAATGATATTAATCAGACTCTGCACGTAGCCTATAAATGGCTGTCGGAAAAGCAACTGACAGAAAAGCAATTAATACAACGTTTGCAGCTTGTGGTTGCTGACCACCCCGCGAAAAACGACTTGGTGTACAAAACTATGAAATCATTAAAAGACGAAAATTTGTTACAAGATGAATGGATTGCTGAAAGCATTGCCCATCGCTACGCGCACTTTTCTAATGCAGCCATTTTAAAGAAATTATTGGATAAAGGATTGAGCGAAAGCATTTCAAATGATGCTATTGCTAAACTGATGCCAGAAGATATTCGCGCTAAACGCTTAGCGGAACAAAAATGGGAAGATCTTTATTTTGAAAGCACAGAGACTAAGCTGAATAAAATTAAACGTTATTTAGAAAGTCGCGGTTATTCGGAAAGACTGTTAGTGCAAGCTGTTTCCGTTTTATAACTTTGTAGCTTGATTCGCCTTTTGAGACGGAAGTTCTGCCATTGCGCCGCTGCTTCCGTTACAGTCCGTTTTTTCGTCGTTACGAGTCCGCGAGACAATCCACGCAAACTACTACAAGCAGACACACGGCCTAAATGGTCTATCTTTTGAATATTAAGATTATTTTAATTTTAAGCCTGCACTATGGGTCCCACAATAAATCGTAGTAAATAAATGTTTAGGAGGCGATATGGCTTGTGTAACTGAAGATAATGCTTGGGCTATGAAATTCGTAGGTGGGATCTTAACTGTTGCAACGTTTGTCTTTGGCTTTATCGCATCCAATGTGGACACTTCAGGCAATACATCAGAGGACAAGGCTGATGCAAAACATGTTCGAAATGCCTTCTTAATCACTACTGGTGTAACTGCAGCTATTGGAGTGCTTCTTTGCACTGCCGGTATAGCAATGAGTGCACGTCTGCGTGCCGCGAGAAGATCAGCGCAGGATGGTGGCCGTCTGTTAGAAAATGGACCTAGAGCAGGCTAAAGTTCCACGGCAACAAACTGCGGCACATACAGATTTTTATTAGCTGGGTTTTTCAATAGCGCCGACAGCGCATCCAGCGAACCCCCCAAATTAATATTGACGTTGTATGTTAATACTAACTCATTTGCTTTAGAAAGCTCGGGATGTATTTTCACAGCGTAACTAAAGCAATTTTTGGGGATGTGATTAATGCGATAAGTCGCTTTCATTATATGCCACGGTCCCGCGAGCTTTTGCGCTGTGTAAAAATGTATGGTGTTAGTACCATTGGTGATCATGGCTGTAATAAAGTGATGATGCCATTTCACCATGCTGTATTCAGTCTCAGCTGGCAAGCCATCAATATTGTGATAAACCAGCTTGCTTTTATTTATCTGATTTAATTTATTGATTGGCAGTTTTACATAGCAGCTGCGATAGTTGTGTTTGTTTTTGCACATGCCAAACAAATAAATTTCACTCCCCTCTTTATATGCAGCTGCAAACATTAAGCGTTTATTTTGCATTGGTAGCCATGACACAATTTTATATTTCCATTGTGTGGGTATTGCTTGCGGATTATTAACAAACAATAAACTCGTACCAAAGTTATTATTCTGCATTGAATTAGGACGCACTAGTGCCGCTACAATTATTAGTTGATGATTAGCCATTAGTCCCGTTGTGGGCCACAAATAAGCATGTTTATCTTTGGGTTGGAAAATCGCAAACGGTGGTTGTGGTTTAAAATATTTATGGATGGGATGACAATAATGATCTTTACACACTCTTTCACCCACAGAATTGTGGGCGATTGCATGCACTTCTCGTTTATGATGTGTGACGCTGCCAATTAACGTATCGCCAAACAACCAAATGGTTTTGTTTGCATTTATTGTTACAGATGTAGCGATATCCGCACCCAACCACACGCCGTGAGCATTAGCTGGAGGGTTAATATCGTGTTGGAATTTTGTTGCAGCATGAGCGTTAAAGCCGATGCAGCACAAAAATAATAAAATTTTATTCATTGGCTGTTTTCTAATTTAAAGTACGCATGGTTAGTAAAATATGAGTAAGCCGAATAAACTCAGCAGCTAAATCATTAAATAAATCGGCATGCTTATTTTGTTGACGTATCACAGCCAATGTATAATAAGCTTGTTGGCCCATATCAATAAAATAATTGTTATCAAGATTTAGTCCTTGCGCTCTTTCAGGAAATAAACCGGCAATCAACAAACAACGATCACCTGTGATACGCAATTGATTAATGCGATTCTTGCCTGTGTCATTAGCGGAGTTTAAAAAATCAATGGCGATTATATTACGCAGCATTGCTGTATCTTTAATGTGGCCATCCAAAGTCAAAATTAAATAGCTTTCAAGGTTTTCATTTAGCAAGTAACCGAGTTTACCGCGAGCTTCATATACTAAATCATACCACTCATGTAAGTTGCTGGATTTAATTGCTATTGTCATGGTCCACCCCTCTTCCTAGCCTATTTTAATTATAGCGCAAGAATCAATGGCTTGAATTGAGGGTTATGAAAACGTCATTGTAGGATTTTCTCCAAGCTGTAGTTGAGCTTTTAGATAAAACGGCACCGGCAAATTTACGCTACCATGACTGATTTGCGGGGTGTACAACACCGGTTTAGCTTGTGTGCGTGCGAAATCATGTAGCGCTTCAGTGATGGCTTGATTAAACAAATCTGGGCGCTTGGCTTGATGCTCATCATAATAAATGCCCGCTAATAAAATAGCGCTGACGTCGCTGAAAAGTCCAATACGTGCAAAGTATTTTAGAGTTCTGATGAGCCGATAAGCTGGCTCATTTACTTCTTCCAATAATAAAATTTTATTTTTTGTTTGCAGTTGCCATAAATCTTTAATGCTAATGTTAATCATGGAAAGATTGCCGCCGATAATATGTGCACCAATGTGTTTTGATTTTTTGGCTGCATTATTCAATGGTTGAATTTCGGAGATGGCGGGACTTACACCATGCCGCAATAATTCACGTAAAGCATCGAACGAGATATCACTAATCGGCTCGCCTGAATTGGTGCGGACTAGTTGTCTAGCAACAATAGCGCTGATGCAATACCATTGCAGTTGCTGATAAAAATAAACCAGCAATGGCGTCACATCACTAAAACCGATTAATGTTTTTGGTGGTAACTTCACGAGATTAAGCAATTGCGGGTGAATATAAGGTAATAAATCCGCACTGCCCTCCCCGCCACGCAATGCCCATAATACATCAATAGTTGGATCAAGGGCGTGACTCAAAAAATTTGCCGCCCGCTCTTTGACAGAAAATTTACGATAGCATTCTTCACTGTATTCAACCTGACAATTTAATGTTGCCTGCAAAAACGCTTGAATGTCTTGTACTTCTCTTTCAGTGCCATAATAAGCGCTTGTCGAAATGATAACGACTTTACTTTTGGAGGTGAGTAGCGGCTGTTTCAATTTATTTGGCATCGGCCTATCATATAGTGATGACTAAGAAAATTCCATTACCGCTATTTGATACGCTTGATCATCATCACGACACCACATCTTCACCGTATTGTTTTCCCGATGATTTAGCCAAGGCGCGTGATTACATCTACAGTTATCGTGGATCATTAGCAACCTTTAATTCTTATCGGCGTGAAATCGAGCGCTTGCTGCAGTGGTCGCAACATATTGTTGTTAAACCTTTAGCGCAGTTAAACCGCGCTGATATAGAGAATTATATTCATTTTTGTCAATCACCACCCAATGAATGGATTGGACTAAAAAAATGTGATCGATATATAACACAAGACGGCAAACGCCAGGCCAATAATAATTGGCGACCGTTTGTGGTCAATGTAAGTAAAACGGCTCGTAATGCAGGACACACACCCAGTATTGCTGAATACAGCTTATCAGAAAAAGCACTGCAATCCATTTTCGCTATTTTAAGCAGTTTTTATAATTATCTTATTCAAGAAAATTACGTTTCACACAACCCGGTTTCACAAATCCGTCAAAAATCCAAATTTATTCGCAAGTCACAACAACAAGCGCCCATTCGTCGTCTGTCTGAATTGCAATGGAGTTATGTATTGGAGAGCGCCGAAAAAGCAGCAGCGGAAGACCCCAGGCATGAGCGCACCCTGTTTATCATGAATGCTTTGTTCGGCATGTACTTGCGCATTTCAGAGTTAGCTGCCAGCGCACGTTGGCAACCGCAAATGAATCATTTTTTTCGTGATCATGATGGTAACTGGTGGTTTCGCACTGTGGGTAAAGGTAACAAAGAACGCCAAATAGCCGTTAGTGATTCCATGTTGGCTGCCCTTAAACGCTATCGTCGTTATCTTAATCGACCCCCGCTTCCAACTGCTAATGAAACCACCCCACTGCTGTTTAAACACAAAGGCAAAGGCGCCATCTGTTCCACACGTCAAATTCGCCAATTGGTACAACAGTGTTTCAACAAGGCGGTAGAAAACATGCAACGCGATGGTTTAGGCGAAGAAGCAGAGCAGCTTAAAGCGGCCACCGTGCACTGGCTACGCCACACTGGCATCTCAGAAGATGTGAAAACTCGACCGCGTGAGCACGTGCGCGATGATGCTGGGCATAGCTCCAGCGCCATTACGGATCGCTACATTGACGTTGAACTGAGGGAGCGACACGCCTCTTCTAAAAAGAAAAAAATTAAGCCAGAAGCTGTCTAGTTTAGGTTGAAAAGCAATAAATTTTGTTTGTCCTTTGCCAAACCTGCAGTATAATCACGCTACAAGTCTGCCACTGTGGCAGGCTTTTTTTATGGAGTACTGAAAATGAAATCTGCACTGAAAAGTTTAGCTGTTTTATTAAGTGTTTTTGCTTTAGCAAGCACAGCAATGGCAGCTACAACTACTACAACTAAAACAACACATCAAACAAAAACACACAAAACACATACAAAAAGACATAGCAACACAAAACGACACGCTAAAGCAAAAAATCGCAAACAAGCAAACACACAAAAAGCTTCTAGCTAATATCTAAGCCGGTCTGTTCTTACAGACCGGTTCTCTAAGAGCCTGCTCACAGATGATTCTGGATAGAGCTATTCAATTAACTCACTGTCTGATCGCACAAAACTGTTATCTTTATAAATATATTTGCTGATTTGACAGGAGCTCGGTTGCCATATTATTTGATGAAAACTGTTGTAGTCATCATTTGTGCGCAGACAGCTCAATGAACCGGCGTGAGATAGCAAGCAGATGTGGTTATTTAATGAGGCTAATTTTTTGTAGGCTGCATAATGCAGGTGACCAGTACAAATAATATCAACAGGAACCTGTTTCACCCAGTTTAAGAGTAATTCATATCCTAACAGTGGCGCATGCAACAGGCGCTGCTTTGCGATGTTATGGTGAAAAAAAATAAGTTTTAATTTGTCAGCAGCATCTTTAAAAGCTGTTTCAGCGAATTGAAGTTGTTGAAGGCATAGCTGTCCTTGTTTAATATTTTTTGGCTGTGCCGTATTTAGACCCACTAAGACACTATTGTTGTTATGCCATACTTGATTCCCAGCAGATCCAACATATTTCTCGTAATTAGCAAACGGGCTTAAGTATCTACTAAACACATCCCATAACGGAATGTCATGGTTACCTGGCACACAATGCACTGGTTGCGGCAACCTGGCATAAAATTTCTTAAATTTATTATATTGATTTTTTCTCGCTCTATTCGCAATATCTCCCGTAATTATAATTAAATCTGGGTTTAATTCCGGACAAATAGCTAAAAATGATTCGAGCGCTAATTGATCTTCGATACCAAAATGCAAGTCTGAAATATGTATGATATTTATCATGGATTTATTAATACTCTTAATGCTTTTGCTAATGAAGAAAAGTTCATGGTCGCGCCAAGCTGTACCACTTCGCCATCTAAAGCTGCCTTTAAACTGCTGTTTTTAGCAGCGATGTCCGCTCTTAGCTTCGTCGTTACCGCCTGCAGCACGAGCGGAATCAATTTACTTTTATTTTTCTGTATGTCCAAACTATAAATGCCAAGCTCACCTGCAGTTAAATTGATTTTTTTAAAATCAATTGCATTGTCGGTTTTGTAAATATTATTACTGATTAAAAAAACCGAGGTGTTTAAATGTAGCATTTGGTGGTCAAAATGACAGGTAATATCGATTGCAGAAAACTGCTTAAGATTTAATAGAAACGCTGGCAGATAAGCCAAATATTTGTTAATAAATTTTTTAAAATAATCACGTTTTTTTACAAATGCGGGATAAAAACCAATGCTGACATTATTTACAAAATGATATTCATTTACTTTGCCAATATCAACGTAACAAGATTTTTGCTTTAACACTGCTTGCACAATTTGTTCTGGTGACTTAGGTAGATCGTTATCGTTTACAAAATGATTAAAAGTGCCAAGAGGGATAACGCCGAGGATAACTGATGTGTTTAAGCACTGCTGCACCACGCTATTCACTGTTCCGTCACCGCCTGCAACTAAAACACAATTTGACTCAGCACCATTGGATATAAATAAATCTTGCCACTTGTTTTCAGTAAGGGGATAAAGTTTATAAGTAAAATAATTTTGGAAAATTTGTAGGTATTTTTTAAGCGCATTACTGTTTTTAGACTTGGGATTGAAAATAATATTAATAGCGCTCATTCATGGACCCTTTTTGTTTGCGGCAACGCAATCCTGTAATGACGATTATAATAGAATATTATCAGAAAAAATTCTTGCCTTCTATCAATTGCTCTTGTTATTCCGCTCTGAATAGGTATTCTTGTAGCTTGAAAAAATGAAATTTTACTCTTATGCGGAGTGAAGACTTTTCTATTTTAAAATCAAATAATAGTTAATTTAAGGAGTACGCAATGAGCATTTGGTTTAGCCCTATCACCTGTCATGATGCCAATGAACGCAGCAAAAATACCATGCTTACCCATTTGGGTATTGAGTTTATTGAAGTCGGCACAGACTTTTTAAGCGCTAAAATGCCGGTCGATCACAGAACGCATCAACCTTTAGGTATCATGCACGGTGGTGCTTCATGCGTATTAGCGGAAACCATCGGATCCACCGCAGCAAATTATTGTGTTGATCCACAAAAAAACTATTGCGTGGGCTTGGATATCAACACCAATCACATCCGCTCCATTAAAAATGGATTTGTTATTGGCGTCGCAAAACCGTATCATCTTGGCCGCAGCACACAAGTTTGGAGAATTGAGATCACTAACGAAGACGGCAAACTCATTTCAGTTAATCGCCTAACAATGGCTGTATTAAACAAATAGGAATTTTTATGCAAAACCAACGCCCACCTTTTGATAAAGTTATTACTGACATTGCAGACTACGTTACCAATTTCACCATAAAAAGTGATTTAGCTATTGCTACGGCTCGCTACTGTCTCTTGGATACGTTAGCGTGTGGGTTCATGGCATTAGCCTACCCTGCTTGCACTAAGTTACTAGGGCCTGTTGTTGCGGGTGCGACACTCGAGCAAGGCGCACGCGTACCCGGTACCAAATTCAAATTAGAACCTATACAAGCCGCATTTAATATTGGCGCCATGGTGCGCTGGCTAGATTTTAATGATACTTGGCTAGCGGCAGAATGGGGACACCCATCCGACAACTTAGGCGGTTTGTTAGCAACGATGGATTTTTTGGGTCGCCAAGGCAAAAAACAATTTAAAGTAATTGATTTACTGCATGCCATGATTAAAGCGCATGAAATTCAAGGTGTGTTAGCACTTGAAAACGCATTTAATCGCGTCGGCCTTGATCACGTTGTATTAGTCAAAGTCGCTTCAACAGCTGTAGTTACCTATCTTTTAGGCGGTGATTATCAAACCGTTTGTAATGCCATTTCATTAGCATGGGTTGATGGTCAAAGTTTACGCACCTATCGACATGCGCCAAACACCGGTTCACGTAAATCATGGGCAGCGGGCGACGCAACTTCGCGCGCCGTACGTTTAGCGTTAATTGCTTTAACCGGTGAAATGGGTTATCCCAGTGTGTTAACGGCTAAAGGCTGGGGCTTCTATGATAAAACGTTTGGTGGCCAAGAATTTAAAATAAATCGCGATTATGGCAGTTACGTAATGGAAAATATTTTATTTAAAATTTCTTTTCCTGCCGAATTTCACGCGCAAACAGCAGTTGAGTGCGCATTCGCATTACACGATGAAATTAAAAATCGTCTGGATGAAGTGGAAAAAATTGTGATTAAAACACAGGAATCGGCTGTACGAATTATTGACAAAAAAGGTCCTTTGCATAATCCCGCTGACAGAGATCATTGCATTCAATATATGGTAGCAATCGGATTAATTTTTGGTGAACTGGATGCAAAATATTACGAAGATAAGTTTGCTAAAGATCCACGCATCGACACTCTGCGTGAAAAAATGCAAGTCATCGAAGAACCACGTTTTACCGAAGATTACTTAAATTCTGAAAAGCGCTCCATTGGTAATGCCATCCAAGTGTTTTTTAAAGATGGCAGCAAAACCAAAGAAGTGATTGTGGAATACCCTATCGGCCATCGCCGCCGTCGTGAAGAAGGCATGCCAGTTTTATTGCGTAAATTTGCCCAAGCAGTTGATAATCATTTTGATAGTGCTAAAGCCAAAAAGATTCACTCTGCTTGCCAAGTACTGCACTGCCTAGACAAACTCACGGTTAATGAATTTGTGAATTTGTTTTGTTGAAATTATAATTTATCGAGGGCTAGGGCTTGGCGTAGTGTTGCCTTTTTGTTGCAGCTTTTCTAATCTCTGCCTGATCTGCGCTTCTAAAACTTTCACACGCTGCATCTCATTGTCATAGGCTGCAGCTTCTTGTGGATCGGAAGGACGGCGACTCACATCCCAGGTAAACTCATCTGATGAAGCTGGGCTTGTCGAATCTGAGTTTTTCTGGGTGTCGCTTGCGTTATGGAGATCACGGGAGCTTTTGCTTCTAACCAAGGGGCCACGCAATCGGCCAAATACTTCTTGGTGTTCACGCGACGAATTGCGTCGATGCGTAGAAACAACTAAGTCCCCATGCGGACGAGGCGTTTTTTTAGCTTCATCTTCGTCAGAGCTACGCGGGGAGTTATCTGTTGTTGCGGATCTTAACCCAGTCACGACAGTTGAGCTAGCACAACCGGCAAGTGATTTATGACTCGAATCGCTGGCGTGAATAGAAGCTTTACTTTCAGGATGTTTGCCAGCATGTGGATTAATATTATTATCATCGTTTGGTAATTGTGAACCACAACAGAATAATGTAAAAAGCTTCATAAAATTAATCTCCTCTTGCAAATAACCCAATTGCTTTTTAGTCTAGTGCAACTTGTGTTCAGCACAAAGTATGATCGCCGTATAATTTATACTCAATCGAAAAATTCCGCATCGCAACTTGTTGTAGAATAAATAATTATTCATTTTATGAAAAACTAAAGGGGATAAATTTTGGGGCATGCATTTTCACGTCAAAAACTATTTTCATCTAAAAAAGTTAAAAAAACAAAATTACAAATTTCAAATATTTTTAATGAGATTAATACACATATAAAAAATATACTTTGTGAGTTGCAAATCGACACCTTGTCTAATTTAACTTCGCATCTGCCCACTATTAAAAAAAATGAATTTTCTTCCGAATTATCAAAAATAGTAACACCCACTTGGGATTCACTTGCAGCAAAAGCAAAAGCAAAACCTAATCGCTGTATAAAATCCACTTCCACTACTTTTTTTAAGCCCGTCGCTGATGACACATTCAGTGAGGAATCAAAAACCAGAGGACAAGAATTATTCGTAAATTTCAGCGTGATTAATTTATTGCGCCTACATGAACACAGCAGTGCTGCCGAATGCAACCGCAGTGACCGTGGTGTTAGTGCAAAAAAAATTATGGATTACATTTCCATGTTGCTTAATGAACCATGCAAGCCTACTGCTTTAGTTCAATTTGAGAAAATTTGGCAGCTACATACAGCGAATAATAATGCCAGTGCAACACAAGCCAGATTGTTGTCTACCAAAACCAATGAAGACCGAGCTTTATATTTGCCAATGTATGGTGCACAACTCTATGAGGTCGCTACTTGTTTGACAGAAGTTGTTATAAAGCTAAGTCTGTCACACCCTTTACAACACAGTTTATTAAATGCTAAGTGTGAAATAGAGAGCATCATATGCGTCATCGTCCCTCTCTGCCAACATACGTCCTCAACAGCCTTTAACAACCATTAGTTACCTAAACAGGACAAATAGTTATTGTTATTCGATAATTAATTTGGTATATTGCTGTTATGTGATTAAACAAGGTCCTAAGCCAAATGACAAAAACACATAAAATTCAACTGGTTAGCAAAATATTCCGTTGGCTCTTTATATTCTTTTTTGTCACGATTCTAGCGAGTTCTATTTGGTTTTGGGTGGGCGCACCCAAAGCAGTTGGCTTTCCTTCAATCGGCCTAGTACTTCAGTACTGGCCGTACCATATTCCGTTACTACACACACTAAGCCCGATGGAGAAATTCATCGGGTTCCTTATTCAAGCTCTACCAATGTTTATTAATTTGTTTATCTTATACTGTTTAATTCGCTTATTTCGGCTTTATGAAGAGCGTGTATTTTTTGAGATGGATAACGTGCGTTATATTAAACGTATTGGGTTTGCGCTTTTAATCGGCCAATTACTCATTAACCCAATCACAGAATTTTTGCTCAGCTTTGCCATGACGTTCCACAATCCACCTGGACATCGTATAGCTTTTGTCTCCTTTTCCGGTACAAATGCGGGGATCGTCATGGCATCTATTTTGATTATCCTTATCTCATGGATCATGTCAGAAGGACACAAGCTCAATGAAGAGCAACAGTACACGGTTTAAACTATGACAATCATAATCAATTTAGACGTGATGCTAGCTAAACGCAAAGTAAGGTCAAAAGACTTAGCTGAAGCAATAGGCATCACCGAGCAGAACCTTTCCATCTTAAAAACCGGCAAAGCTAAAGCTATTCGCCTTAGCACGTTAGATGCTATTTGCGCTCACTTAGACTGCCAACCCGGCGATTTGCTTGAGTCCATCAAAGCTGATGAGCCCGTCATGGTAGCAAATACGGATGCCGATATTGAATCTGAATAATTAGTCTTGCTTCATCCATTCATGTAACGCTTCGATGATTTTTTCAGCTTGGTCATTACTAGAAATATTGAATTTTGAACGTTGTTGATATTGCCCATTACGCTTTTGATAACGACGAATTGAATAAGCAACTGGGCCGTACTCTTCCTTGGTGCGATTCCAATTTTGTAACTTGTAAATGATAGTAGCCCAAGCGCCTTTGCTTAATATTTTTTTATCGAGTTGTTTTACCGTTGTCACCCCGTCTTCAACGTATTCTACGGTTAACTCATCTATGTTTTCGCTCACAATTCAATCCTCATTTTGTAATTTAAAACGATGCAGCTCACGGTAATGATTAGTCTCACCCTGAATTTTGCTTTCATACAACACAAACTCAGCGAATGGTATATCAAAGTGCTCAAATTTAACAGGTGTGAGTGGCGCAGCTTCACTGTTAAACTTGCCCAGCGTAATATGCGGACGAAAACGTCGTTTGTCTTTGGCAATACCCACTCTCATAGCAGCCTCATCTAATTGAGTGACTAAAGAGTTTAAAATTAAATTGGAATGAATGTGCAGTGCTACAACAGTTGATTCAGCGCGAGGAAAATTTGCCAATTTTTTAATGTGCATCCCCCCTGGTGCTACTTCACGCGCCAGTCGACGTGCCTCTTCAATCATCACTGCTAATTGTTTATGCGATACTTCACCCAAAAAACGAATAGTAACATGCCAATTTTCAGCTCGCGTCCAATGTACCTGAGTGCGAAATTCAGCTTTAACACGCTCAAGCTGTACTGAAATTTTTTCTAATTTTTGGTGTGCTATTGGTATTGCAAAAAAAGTACGTGCCAAACCCTTTCTCCTTTCGTGTGCAAACCTTATAATAGAATACTATTTGAAATTGCTTCAAGGACTGAAGATGGCAGGCCCCTACTCTATAATCCTAATTCTCATTATTGCAATGGCCCTTTTTATTTGGGGTTATTGGCGATATGACATTGTAGCTGTGATGGCGTTAGGGCTTTGTGTTGCAATTGGTGCGATACCATTTCATCAAGTCTATTCAGGCTTAAATAATCCCGCGGTAATCACTGTTGCCTGCGTTATGGTGATCTCACAAGCGATACATCGTTCGGGCGCTATAAATATCTTAATTTCGCGCCTGGATATTTTTTCAAAACACACCACGCTTCAAGTACTAGCTTTGTGCTTCATCGTTGCCATTCTTTCCGCATTTATGAACAATGTCGGTGCGCTGGCATTGATGATGCCTATTGCCATACAAGCTTCGATTAAAAGTAAACGTTCTCCTTCTATTATTTTAATGCCCTTGGCTTTAGCCTCTGCTATGGGAGGATTAACAACTTTAATTGGCACGCCACCCAACCTATTGGTTGCAGCCTATCGTCAAAAAGCCGTTGGCCAACCGTTTTCACTTTTTTCATTCGGCCACGTCGGTTTGTGGGTTGCTATCGTCGGTGTATTATTTGTTGGCCTAGCTGGATGGCGCTTTATGCCAGGGCGCACTAAAAAGGTAAAAAATACTCAAGATATGTTTGGCATTGAGGATTACATCACAGAAATTAAAATTCCAGCTAACTCACCTTTGATCGACAAAACTGTTGCTGAGTTTGAAAAACTCGTTAAAGGTGATTTTTTACTAATTGGTTTAATTCGTAATGAAAAAAAACGCTTAGCGTTAAGCTGGGATCAAGTATTGCTGGAAGACGATATTCTTATTTTGGAGGCTTCAACGGAAGACTTACAGCTCATACTTGAAGCGGGTAAATTAGAATTAGTAGGTAGTGAAAAAATCTCTTCGGAAATGTTACGTTCAGAAGATGTCGGTTTAATGGAAGCCGTGGTGCCACCAGGATCGCGTATTGAAAACCGCTCGTCTTATACTATTCGTATGCGCTCACGTTATCACATCAATTTATTAGCCATTGCCCGCCAAGGCAAACCCTTCAAAAAACGGCTGCACCAGGTTAATTTAAAGCCGGGTGATGTTGTGCTATTACAAGGCGCAAGTGAAAGTTTGCGTGAAAATGCCATTACACTTGGTTTTTTACCCTTAGTTGAGCGCAGCATACAAGTGGGCAGTTCAGCACGGCGCTGGTTGGCACCCATTATTTTTGCCCTTGCCATTGCGCTAGCCGCATTCAATGTAGCGCCAGTAGAAATTACATTTGCTGGAGCCGTGATCGCGATGATCATTACAAAATGTATTCCAGCGCGTGTTATTTATGACAGCGTTGATTGGCCGGTCATTATATTACTTGCGGCGATGATTCCTATTGGTGGCGCACTTCAAACCACAGGCGGAACAGTATTAATTTCTCGATTGTTTTTGCATTTATCGCAACATATTAAACCCATCTGGGAAATTGGCTTACTGTTGTTTATAACCATGACGCTCTCAGACTTTATGAATAATGCCGCTACCACTGTAGTTATGGCGCCCATCGCCGTCAGTCTTGCTGCGGCCATGCACGCTAATGTTGATCCCTTTTTAATGGCGGTGGCTATTGGTGCGTCGTGTTCTTTTCTCACGCCGGTGGGACACCAAAATAATACGTTGGTCATGGGTCCAGGTGGATATAACTTTTTAGACTACATCCGTATCGGGCTGCCCTTGGAGATTATCGTATTTGTTACAGCGCTGCCTTTAATTATGTGGGTGTGGCCGCCTTATGCTTCTTGAGCAATCCGCTTAAATTCTTGCACATCAAGTTCAGTTTGTGTTTTCTCAAGGTTTTTAAAATCCCACAAATCCTGATCCATTAATTGTGATGGTCGAATGTTGCTGAGTGCACGTAACATATTACTAGGTACCTTGGGGTTTTCAGCAGCTAACTGAGCAATCAACGCTTTGACTTTATTGCGCATTAAATTTTCTTGCGATCCACATAGGTTACACGGAATAATTGGATATTGTTGTTCATTAGCAAATTCAATAATATCGCGTTCTTGGCAAAAAGCTAACGGACGTATCACTATATGTTTTTTATTATCGCTTAATAATTTAGGCGGCATAGAACGGACCTGACCACCATATAAAATTGACATCAGCATTGTTTCAATTAAATCATCCCGATGATGTCCAAGCGCTACTTTATTGAAACCCTGTTCTTCAGCATAACGATAAATAATACCGCGACGTAAGCGTGAACACAGTGAACAGTAGGTTTTATTTTCAGGAATTTTTTCTTTGACGATTGAATAAGTATCACGTGTTAAAATTTCATGAGGAATTTTGCGACTAGTTAGCCAATCACGTAACCCACTGTCGTTCCAACCCGGTTGAGATTGATCAAGTGTAAACGCAAAGACATCAAATTTATAATGCGATTCAACGCGCAACTCCCACATTAATTCCAATAAGGTAAATGAATCTTTACCACCCGATAAGCACACCATTACCTTGTCGCCCTTTTGCACCATCGCGTAATCGTGCATGGCTTTTTTCATGTAATGGAATAGCTTTGCGCGTACCTTACTCATACTTTCACCATTTCTATGTGTGGAATATTCGCTTCAAGATACACCTCGGATACAGATTTAAAACCAAAATCCCCATAAAATTTCTCAAGATAGTGCTGCGCGGAAGTACGCAACGTTGTTGTGGCGAAGGTTTTTTCACTGTGCTGTAGCGCTTGCTGCATAAGTTTTTTCGCTAGTCCTTGACCACGGTAAGCGGGTTTTACCGCCACCCGCGAAATAGCGGGTTCGGCGTACTTCTTTCCCGGTTGGATAACACGCAGATAGGCAACCAATACTTGGCCTTGATAGCCCAGCAAATGAAAAGCATATTGGTCTTTATAATCAAAGTCTGCTTCAGGGCAGCGTTGCTCAAAAGTGAACACATCTTCGCGTAAGGCCAGTGCATCGTAAAGCTGTTGCGGTGTGAGTGCCTCAAAAGCCGCCCAAAGCCACTGAGTATTCATATGCGTCCCCCAAAAAGGCGCATTGTAGCGAATTAATAGTATTTGAGTAACTGTTCAGTCACGAATAATGATAATCAGAGGCTTGGCAAGTTGGGGTTAGTCTTCTTGACGATTCAGCAATCGATCAAAGCTAAATTTACCCGCACCCAGCGCCATAATGTAAAGCGAACCACCAATGAGTGCGATGTTTTTGAAAAATTGCCCCATATCCACCGCACGTGCCATAGGGTTATGTAGCATCCAAAATGCGTGGATAAGCAGTGTAACCGGCACCATGAACAGAAACAGCAAGAAAGCGCCATAACGAGTATAAAAACCAAAAAACACCAAGGTTCCTCCTAGCAGTTCAAATACAATTGCTACAATTACTGCAACCTGCGGCAGAGAGATAAACCAATGATCGGCTAAAGCAGCCACCGAGGCGTCAAAATGCATTACTTTATGCAGACCAGCTAAAATAAAGAAGAGACTGAAACACAAACGGCCTAGCAGTGCGATAATGCCTTGGCTGATTTCATGGCGAGGGGGCGTCATAAGCTAACTCCTTTTGCTTGTTAAACTGACTTATATAACATGATAACAAAAATTTTACATTGATGAAATTATTAACTGGGTTGAGGAGCGCAGCTCCCCCTTATAATGATACAGTATTAGTTAACAACCGACATTTACCAACCACTTAAAATGAGGCCCAAATGAAATACATCTTACTCTTTCTCTTTGCCTGTTTTACTTTAACCGCTCTAGCAGCTCCAGACTCTTACCAAGTTGAACTTATCATTTTCTCACAGCTTTCTTCGAGTGCGCTGGATTCAGAACAATGGCCACTCGTTACGCCCATTTTAAATAGCAGTAAGGCCGACAAAATCAGCCTTATTACTAAAGATAAAATGCAATTGAGGGCGCAAGCTAAAGATATTATCAACAATCCCAACTACCAAATGTTATTACATTTGGCTTGGCAAGCTAGCGCAAAGCAATTAAATCAGGGACAAATGGTGCATATCTATGGTGGTGAAGCATTTGACGCTGCAGGCAAACAAATTGCGGACGTGGCACTGCATCAACAAGTGCCCTTTAATCAATATCCAATTTGGGAAATCAATGGCTTGGTAAACGTTAAATTGAGCCGTTACTTTAATTTTAATTTTAATCTTTATTTTGCTGAGCCATTTTCAGAACTAAGCCAGCTATCGCAAAATGCCTATTTTGCCAATAAAAATACTGGGGTTTTTTATTTTCATTTATTACAACAACGACGCACTCGCAGCGGGGAATTAAACTATATTGATTATCCAATATATGGTGTATTAGTGGAGGTGTTCCCAATCAGTAATGCCGCTGCTCAGTGACGCCCTGAGTGCATGCTTAAATTGCGGATTACTCGTGCTCCGGCGCAACCATGTAAATACCGGGTGCATTACGCAAGTAACCCTTATAATCTAATCCGTAACCAAATACATAATGATTTTCTATTTTCAAACCGCAAAAATCCGCTTCAGGTAGTCCAGATGGTAAACGCGCTTCATATTTATCTACTAAAGCCACTGTAAAAACCTGTTTGGCATTTTTATTTTTGCAAAATTCCACTATTGAAGCTAAGGTGATTCCGCCATCAAGAATATCATCAACCACCACCACCGTTCTGCCCTGCAGGTCTGTACTCGGCGCTGCTTTCCATTGCAAATCTTTGCCTTTGGTGTCATTGCGATAGCGCGTGGCATGCACATAATCCACTTCCAGGGGGAAATCCAGCCGTACCAACAAATTACCTAAAGGCACAATGCCGCCTATAACAACACACAAAAACACAGGGTTATCATTCGCTAACTTAGCACTGATTTGATGCGCCAATTTATCCAGCGCCTGTTCAACTTGTGCTTTAGAATAAATGCAAGTGGCTTTGGCAAACACTTCTCTTATTTGCTCTGGCAAATCACTATCTTTGCTGCTTTTACTAATTAATTCATTGGAGTTGCTGGTCATGTTCGCCCTCGTCAGTTGGTATGAATTCAATCCCCCCGGGGATGCTAACAGTTGTAGTAGGAAATGCAAAGTCAGCATCATGCGTCGCCACGATTTGCGCGATTTTTAACAACACATCCTGTTGGATTGGATTAAATTTTTGCATATCGGTTATTTTAGTAAACGCTTGCACCAAAATATTTAAACTTGATGCAGCAAATTCAGTGAAAGCCACTGTAATAGTTTGTGATTGATCGATACCACTGTGTTGGCTCAACATATCACGTATACCATCACCAATAGCCGTGATTTTTTCAATATCGTCGTAACGCATTCCAATTAAAGTACGAATACGGCGATCTTTCATCCGCGTAGTATTAGCAATAGGTGAGCTGGAAAAAATTGAATTCGGTACGTACATGGTTTGTCGTTCCAATGTGCGCAGCGTTGTTAAGCGCCAGCCAATTTTTTCAACTGTGCCCGTAATGGTTCCATTATCACAAATAATCGTGTCACCTACTGAAAAAGGCCGGTCCCAAT
>JBGTHB010000024.1:0-12158 GCA_041746415.1 Coxiellaceae bacterium
CATCATGTGAACGCAAAATTTTCTCACTGTTTAGTTTTGACGGCTGAGACATGATTGCAATAAATGCCACTAGCAAGATAATGGTCACTATACCTAAAACCGCAACCAGCGTTTTTGGACTATTAGAAAATGACATTAGCACCTTCGCCTAATTAAGCTATGTAGCTATAATGATCCAACAACAATAATACAAACAACAAAAATAAATACACAATCGAAAACCAAAACGTTTTCATGGCCCAACTTTCTTTACGCTCTAAATAAAGTCGCAAAGAATAATATAAAAATACGCCATTTAACACATTAGCACCAATAAAATAATACCAGCCACTCATTTTGATAATAAAAGGTAACCACGTAATAACAGTCAATAATATTGTGTAAAGCAATATACAGAGTTTCGTAAATGGTATGCCGTGGGTATTGGGCAGCATCGGCACCTTGGCTTTAGCGTAATCTTTTTCGCGTGCAATAGCCAATGCCCAAAAATGCGGCGGAGTCCACACAAAAATAATTAACATCAATAACCACGCTTGCGGTGCAATATGTCCGGTAACAGCCACCCACCCTAACAATGGTGGCGCTGCACCCGCTGCCCCGCCTATCACAATATTTTGTGACGTGGCGTGTTTTAAAAACATGGTATAAACCACAGCATAACCAATTAGCGTTAAAAAAGTGAGTTCAGCCGTTAACACATTAACTTGCCACACTAAAATAAATAATCCCAGCGACATTAAAATCGTGGCGAAAATCATCGCGTGCAACGGAGAAACTTTCCCTTGCACAATGGGACGACGCTGCGTGCGCCGCATTAATACATCTATGTGACGGTCTACTAAATGATTGATTACAGCAGCAGCACTAGCACTTAATGCAATGCCTAAATTGCCAAATACCAACACGGAAGGTGAAACGAAGCCTGAACTGGCTAAACACATACCAACAACCGTAGTAACAAGCATTAATAACACCACGCGCGGTTTACATAACTCTAAATAATCACGCCAAGCACTAAAATTCACTACCGTTTGTGTTACTGATCTCATTTACGTCTCGTTCTCGTTTAAGTACGCATTCATTAATAATATTGGGCGAGCAAGCAATAAATAAGTTATTGTAACTATAACTATTCATCACCAGGCCATCGCCAACCAGGAGTGGATTGTAAGTGCATAAGCCATAAAAGTGCAAATAATGTCATCCCCCAGCAAATGTTGAGTAACAACCAAGGGCAGTAATTTAAGCCTCACCGCGACTACCCCCCCTATCGGGCTGGCGGCAAAATCAGCACCATCAAACACCCTGTAATATACCCATTTCACTTTGCGTTGCGCTATGTCGCAACGCAAAGTGACGCTAGGCGAAATGGATGCGTACTACGGGGCCAAAGTGGAGATCAGGGCTCTGCGCTTTGGCAACCCCAGCGGCTAGGTATCTTGTCGCTAAACGTGAAAACTCGGTTAAATTTAGCGTTGGGATTTAGCCAATATTTCCAGGGGTAATAGGAAACAAGGTGTAATTCAACGTGAGCAAAAAGTAATGCTTAGGCAATAATGGATCAACAAAATAGCCTACTGGTAAATTTAATTTAGTGTGAGCGGCGACCGTAATCGTTTTAAGTGAAGCGTCATGTGCTCTCACTAAATAATTACGCAACCCAACAGGCCAAACTGTAGGCACTAAGCGAAACGCAAACGGTTTATCAGAAAGATTTTCCACAGTAAAAGTAATATCGCTTAATTTACCCGGATGCACTTTTTCTTGGCTGAGCTGCGGATAAAACAGCAACGGCGTTTGTTGGGCTGTGGTAGTAACAAATTGCACAATAACCCAACGCTTACTATCCACTCGCACGGATAATGGGTGTTTACCAGCAGGCGCGGCAGTAGGCGCAAAATTAAAATAATTTTTATGCTGCAATATCCATGCCGCGGCCAGTAACAGTAAAAAACCCCAGACTATCATACGTGCTTTCAATTTAATGCTTCCATAGTGTATGAAACAAATAATAAATCGCAGGCGCCGTCAGACCCAGTAGAACAACTAATGAGGCAATGGTCCAAATAAACTCAATGCCTTTACGCTTAAGTTGTCGTAACTTATATAACCGATACAAAAGAATAAAAAAAACCACAAGCAATACAGCAGAAAAAAGATAAAACAAGAAAAATTGGGTAGTATTAAAATGTTGGTACATAAGCTAATTCTATACTGTTTTTACGCAGCGCGCGAAGTCAATTCGCGCTTGGCAGTTAAACTGGTAAGCAGTTAACGCACGCCGAGTGAAGCTCCTATCGGCTTCAGTAGCTCCATAATGACAGTTCTTCTAATATACCCAGCACCACCAAAGTAATCAGCATTGTAAAAACCATCACTGTGGCCAACACATAGCCACCCACTTTATTCTTATTAAAGCGCAAACACCCACTGCCGTTTGATTTTGCGATCGAGTGAACGAATCCAAAAATGGCACTCACCCTGCTCGACGTGACTTTGATATATTCCTAACGCAACCAACTGCCGCCGCTGACTAACTAATTGCAGATACAGACCATAAATGTTTTCGCCCCGTGAATTTTTATAGGTTGTTTTGGCGATGGAAAACACATGGCTTGGTTGATAATAATCCCGCCGCAGCACCATTACAGCATAACGACCATTATCCAGTATTTCCAATAAATCACGATGCACTAATTCCACTCGTTTGACGGTAACAAAAATGGTTAGCAACACTAACAGTAAAATTGAGCTCAGTAATATTGCCATCATTAATTCAAGTAAATTAAAACCGTTATTGCACTTTTTCATGTACTTTTAACGCAATTAAATTTTTTTGATAAACCAGTTCGGTATCTTTTAACTCCACACTCAGTACGTCCGCTAACCCAAGCAGTACGCTGCTCATAATGGCAAAACTAATCATGACTTCTAGCAAGCTCAAGCCGCTCATATTCTTCATTAATGGGATTGTAAACAAACTATAGCTACTGCAATACAGTACTCATCACCGTATTTATGCAGCCCCGCAATCAATAATTTCCTTTCAAAAACGCCAGCGAAAAACTTCTTCTGCTGTCATTGTGAGCGCGCGCAGCAAGCGTAACAATCCATGTATCAGCGCCATTAAAAAACATCGGCATATGGATGGCGACGCTCGTTCCTCGCTCGCCATGACAAGATTTTTTTCCATCATCACGAGCACATACAATTCTTTTCTGTCAGCAACGACGGCAGTTCTCTCATTACGCTTTTAATCGTTAGATTTACCAGCAAGGCTTTTTATAATATCAATAGGGAAAATAATCGTTGATGATTTATCTCCCGCAATATCAATCAAGGTTTGCAAATAACGTAACTGAATAGCTTGTGGCTGCGTAGCTAACACAGCCGCTGCATCCGATAATTTTTGTGCCGCTTGAAATTCACCCTCCGCATTAATGACTTTGGCGCGACGTTCACGTTCCGCTTCCGCTTGGCGGGCAATGGCACGCACCATGCTTTCATCAATATCCACGCGTTTAATTTCAACGTTTAATACTTTAATACCCCAGGCATCGGTCTCTGAGTCTAAAATGGTTTGAATACTGTTATTTAATTTATCGCGCGCTGAAAGCATTTCATCTAAATCATGTTGACCCAACACTGAACGTAGCGTTGTTTGCGCTAACTGGCTGGTGGCATCATAATAATTTTCAACTTGAATGACCGCTTTTTCAGGATCCACAACACGAAAATACACCACAGCATCGACACGCACTGAAACGTTATCTTTGGAAATCACATCTTGTGACGGCACATCCATTACTACTGTGCGTAATTGGGTGCGCACCATTTGTTGCATTATTGGCACTACAATAATCAAACCAGGGCCTTTTACTTTCCAAAAACGACCCAACAAAAAAATCACACCACGTTCGTATTCTTTTAAAATATTTACCGCACTAAATAAAAAGATAAGTACAAAAATCCCAATAATAGCCCATACAATCGCACTCATGATTTTTCTCCTAGTTTAATCACTGCCAACTTCAAACCGTCTATGCCGATAACTTCGACTGTGTCACCCACTACCAAATCGTGTTTACTGTAGCATTGCCAGCGCTCACCGCCAACTCTAACAAAACAAGCACCGTTTTTTGCTTCCACCACGCCATGCTTACCGACTAAAGCTTCTACTCCTGCTACCACCGGGCGCTTACGTGAACGCCATGCTAACGTAATAATACCCGCAGCAAAAGCGCCAGTGAAAATAATGACGGGCACAAAAACTTTGTAGGATAACGTAAAACCCGCGGGTGCATTTTTAAATAATAAAATCGAACCCACCACAAACGCGATCCCACCGCCCAAACCTAAAATACCAAAACTCGGCACAAACGCTTCAGCCACGATAAATCCTAAACCCAATACCATTAAAATTAACCCAGCGTAATTAATTGGCAGCATTTGTAACGCATACAAACCAATCACCAAACAAATCGCACCAATCACACCCGGTGCCACAAAACCCGGATTAACAAATTCAAAAAACAAACCATAAAAACCAATCATCAATAAAATATACGCAATGGTGGGATTGGTAATCGCCGTTAAAAAAGCCGTACGCCAATCGGTTTGCAGCATGGTGATATTCATATGGGTGGTATCGAGTTTCACCGTGCCATCATTAAGTTTCACTACACGCCCATTTATTTTTTGCAATAACTGCGCAGTGGTACTCGCAATCACATCAATCACATGATTTTTTAACGCTTCTTGCGCCGTCAATGTAGCCGCTTTACTCACCGCCAACTCGCCCCAGTGTGCATTACGACCACGTAACTGCGCTAAGGAACGGATATAAGCCTGCGCATCGTTCATTGCTTTGTTCTGCGATGCATCCGGCGATTTTTTCTTTTCGTCTGGTGACGGTTTAGCAACACCACCAATTGCCACTGGTGTGGCGGCGCCTAAATTCGTGCCGGGTGCCATCGCTGCAATATGACTGGCATACAAAATATACGTGCCAGCACTGGCTGCACGCGCCCCAGAAGGCGCCACATATGTCACCACTGGAATATTTGAAGCCATGATTAATTGGATAATATCGCGCATGGCGTCACTTAAACCACCCGGTGTATCCATTTGCAAAATAATTAATTTGTCGCGCTGAGTGGTCGCTTGCGTAAAGCCTTGTTTAACAAACGCCGCCGTGGCTGGGCCAATAGCCCCTTTAATAGGTATGATTAAAGCCGCGTTGGTTTGGGAGACGTTAGCAAAACCAACTAACGCAACAAGCATAAATAAAATAGCGATAATCCATTTGCAACGCATTGTGTTTTCCTATTTTAATATCCATTTTTAATACAACAGCATGCACTAACTACCATTGTTAATCCAGCACCGATCGCTGCTGCCACAAATGGCGCCCACAACTGGGTTTTGTGTTCTGTTACTAAAGCAGTAAATCCACCGCTAATTAATGCTGCAAAAAACGCAATAATAAGGATTGGTCCAACAGGTGAAGGAGTGCTTGAGCTATAACCAGATACCCCATTTGGTGAAAAATCAGACGCGCTCGAACTACCACCCGGGCTAGCTGCATGACCATTAGAAGAATTCAACGAGTGGTAAGCCTCCCCCTTTCCATTATCTGCCATAATCTCGCCCTCTTTCTTTAAAAAATTAACGCCGCCACTTAGTGCCTTGCGGCGTGTCTTCAATCACCACACCCATTTTTACTAACGCATCACGTGCTTTATCTGCCGCCGCCCAATCTTTATTGTGGCGAGCCGCTGTACGTGCCGCAATTAAGTCATTAATGGTTTTCACTTCGTCACTGTCAACATCACCTTGCAAAAACAGCAACGGCTCTTCGTTTAATAATCCAAAATTTTCGGCTAAAAATTTTAGTTCAGCGGCGATCGCAGCCGTAGCTTCGTTTTTTTCTTTACGCCGATTTAATTCATGCGCCATTTCAAATAACACCGCAAACGCTTGCGGGCTATTGAAATCATCATTCATGGCAGCATTGAATTTCTCTGAATACGCAGACGGTGTCACGGTTGTTGCCGGAGTGACGTCACGCAAACTCAAATACAAACTTTTCAGTGATTGACGCGCCTTAAGCAAATTTTCCACCGAGTAACTAATTGGACTACGGTAATGCGCTGACAACATAAAATAACGCACTACTTCCGCATGATGGTCTTTTAATACATCGCGGATGGTGAAAAAATTATTGAGCGATTTCGACATTTTATCGCCGTCAATATTCAACAACCCATTGTGCAACCAATAATTGGCAAACGGTTTATGACAAGCCGCTTCGGATTGCGCAATTTCATTTTCATGATGCGGGAATTTTAAATCCATACCGCCACCATGAATATCAAACGGCTGACCCAATAAATCCACTGCCATAGCCGAACACTCTAAATGCCAACCCGGACGTCCTGCACCCCAGGGTGAATCCCATTGCGGTTCACCGGCTTTGGATTTTTTCCACAACACAAAATCCAATGGATTGCGTTTGCTCGCTGTAATTTCAATACGCGCGCCCGCTTCCATTTCATCCACTTTACGATTGGATAATTTACCGTATTCGGCAAACTGATCAATGGCAAAATACACATCCCCATTTTCAGCTTGATAAGCCACACCTTTATCTAACAATTGCTGCACCAACTGCAGCATTTGTGGCATATAGTGCGTTGCTCGCGGTTCTTTATCCGCCGGTAGCAAACCCAACGCCTGTTGATCCTCGTGCATGGCTTGGATAAAACGTGCTGTTAACGCTTCAATCGGTTCGTTGTTTTCGTGAGCGCGTTTAATTATTTTGTCTTCGATATCCGTAATATTGCAAACGTATTCCACTTGCCAACCTTGCGAACGCAAAAAGCGCACCACCATATCAAACACCAACATTGAACGACCATGACCAATATGGCAATAATCGTAAACCGTCACACCGCATTTATAGAGTTTTACTACTCCAGGCTGCAGCGGTTTAAATGTTTCTTTTTGCTTGGTTAAACTATTGTAAAGTTTCATTAGGCTATCGATCCAAACGTTTTTCAATAATTTCTGGTGTCATTAATGCAAAAAATTTATCGAGTTCAGGGCCATGTGCCTGACCTGTTAACGCCACGCGTAATGGCATAAACAATTCTTTGCCTTTGTAACCCGCCTCTTTTAAGTCAGCCAACAACGGTTTTAATGCGCGATGCTGACGATACGATTCACGCGCCGTTTGAAAATATTCTTTTTTCGTGCTCACTAACAACGCCTGCATCTCATCATTAAGCGATAAACTATTAGCAAAACACACTTCAATCCATTGCGTTACATCAGCCGGAAATAAAATATTCGGTTGAAACGTTGTTAAAAATAAATCGACTTTTTCGTTGGGAATAGTTTCTATGAAATCTGCTAACCACGTTTTTAATTGTGCCAAGTCCATTTGTTGCACCGCTTGCTTTTGCCAATAGTCCAATTGCTCAGCATTAAATTTCGCTGGTGATTTTTGTAATGATTCTAATTTAAATTGCGCCCCCAATTCCGCCATGGATAATAACGTTTCATTATCACCATAATAATGGCCCAAACGCGCCATGTAATTGGTAATGGCGTTGGCTAAATAACCTTGCTCGCGCAATTGACGAATGCTACGGCTGCCATGACGTTTTGACAACGGTGAATTATCTGGTCCCACAATTAACGCAATATGGCCGTAATCTGGGCGAGACAAACCTAACGCATCTAAAATTAATAATTGCCGTGGCGTGTTGGTTAAGTGATCTTCACCGCGCAAAATAGCGGTAACCCCCATCAATGAATCATCAATCGAGCTGCAAAACATAAACGGCGAGGTGCCATCCGTGCGGCGAATAATAAAATCACCCAAATCATTGGTTGCAAAACTTTGTTCACCACGCACTAAATCGTTAAATTTAACGGTGTCATCGTCAGGTACGCGAAAACGCAACACCGCCTTTTCACCGGCGGCTAATCGTGCTTCCACCTGTTCTTTGTTTAATAAGCGACACTGACCGTTATAACGCGGTGGTTTTCCAGAGGCACGTTGTACTTTACGCATCAACGCTAATTCTTCTTCCGAACAAAAACAATGATAAGCCTGACCCGTCGTTAGCAAGCGTGCGTAATAATCGTCGTAAATCGCTTGGCGTGCGGATTGGTGATAAGGACCATGACCGCAATCTTCACCGGGACCTTCATCCCACGGCATCGCCAACCATAGCAAATCTTCTTCAATCGCCTTGCTGTATTCTTCTTTGGAGCGCGCACGATCTGTGTCTTCAATACGCAACAAAAATAAACCACCGCCACTTTTTGCAAACAGAAAATTAAATAATGCCGTACGTGCATTACCAATATGCATAAAGCCGGTCGGTGAAGGGGGAAAGCGTGTTTTGAAACTGTCTGTCATGGGGGATCCTATTTAAAAGAGCGCCATTATGACAAGTGTCACTGGCTGCGTAAACCGTTGCAATGCGCAAACAACGTCGAAGTTATCGCTAGTGGCGTGGGCTTCGGTGTGGGCTTCTGCTTGGTGAATCCGCAAGCTCTTCAGGCTGCAAATGAATCGGTTTCGCCGCCCAGTGATTTCCCGTATGTTTACACACCGCATTTAACACGTACAACACCGCCTTTTCGCCATTCGCTAACGTTACTGTATACGCGTTTTTTGAAACTAAACGTTCGTCACAACGCGGCGGCTTGAACTTGGCAAACAGGGGTTGCCCATTAACGGTAGCCCGACGACCGTTACCATACACCATCAAACCCTGGTTATGTTGCATTTTGCTTATGCCTGATGCGACGTATCCCTGTATCTTACTGCGCTCATCGAATGTTAGATCCGCATCCACCACCACATACACATTTCTCAACCCTTGAACTGGTTGTATATCCCCTAGCTGATATTCATCCTTCTCCCCGCTATACGTACCCCATGCGCCAAAACT
This sequence comes from Coxiellaceae bacterium, assembly GCA_041746415.1. Classification (GTDB taxonomy): domain Bacteria; phylum Pseudomonadota; class Gammaproteobacteria; order Coxiellales; family Coxiellaceae; genus JBGTHB01. Next base: position 8,970 of record JBGTHB010000024.1, read on the forward strand.
TAGCTCTTGTTGTGCTGGAGTTGAGTCTGGGCTGGTCTTGCCTGAAAAAATGGACGCAAAAGTTGGTCTGGTTTTTACTTTAGCTTTTTTTGGTTGCGGTTGCGTAACTGTCACGTTGTTACAAGTTACTGTTTCAAGTTTATTTTCTTCATTACCCACCGCTGCTTTATTTTCTTGGTGCGCATCCTGTTTGGCTTCAGCTTTTGCTTCGTTATCTGAACTGGGCGGTGATTGAAAAAGATTGTCTACATCTATATCTGAGTCGCACAAGACAAGCAGGCGTCGACCCTTTTCATCTTGATAATTCAACAGTATGCCATCGTTGATCAGAGAACGAATTAAAGCCGACATTTTATATGTTTTAGATAGTATCAGCGCTAATCCTTTCGAGGTAAAACAAATGCTTTCATTAACACGCATTATTTTAGCAAGTTGGTTTAATTTTCTTATTTCACCTCGCGCTTCGTCAAGACAAGTAGTAAACTCCTTCTGGTCAATGCAATCACTTTTTTTCTGAACGTCGCTAGCCGCTAAACGCAAATATATTTTAGTCGCCGAAGAAATAACAACAGCCTCGTCAAAGCGTTCGCGTAAATAGCTTGCCAAAACCCCCATAAAAACCGCTTGTGGCAAAGAATGAATCTGTAATTTATTACTAGGCTTTCCTGTGATAGTAATAAAATCTCCTTTCTCATTCGCTTTAAATCCCACTTTATTAACAAGCCACGCATCTTTAGACCATTTTTCCGCTAAACTCTCAACTTGTTTGAGTTGTGCCTTAAGTTTAGAGTTAAATAATAGGTAGCTTAATCCGTAAATAACCGTTACTAAACCAGCTAAAGAATTCCCAAATAAACCTGAAATCAACACTGGAGCGAGACTTGCCATCGACATTCCCGACATTAATTGAACGGATTTATCCGACTCATGCCTAATTTTTTCCAAATACTCATGATCGTTTTGAGAAATAATAGCTTGAAATGAGTTGAGCACTCTACGTGAAACAATATAAAAATATAAGCTGATAGAGCTGAGAGGGGCTGCTAACACAACTAAAGTGTTTGAATTTGAAAGTTTCTTATTATCAATAAAAAATAGTAGGTAAAAGCTATTTATAACGGAAAAAACTGACGCTAACAGGGCATCTCTTTCTGCTAACTTAGTATAATGAATAATCCGTATTAACATCTCTGGCAGCACACCAAATAAGGATGTGTTACCTTTCCCTGCCGTATTTGCTCTTTCATTCATAATTTTAACCCATTCGCGCTATGTATTTTTACCCAAATAGAATTTTAACCAGCGAAAATTAAGTAAAAATTAGGTTGATTTTTTACTTGAGCACTTACAAACTGACACACTTGCAGTAGAATAACGCCCATGAAAGCAAACATCTTGTTTATCTCTGACCTTCACCTGTGTGCTGATCGCCCTGAAATCACGCAAGCCTTTGAACGCTTTGTCACAGAGCAAGCCACAACAGCAGATAGCCTCTATATCCTCGGCGATTTTTTTGAAGCCTGGGTGGGCGATGATGATGACTCCCCTTTTATTCAGCAGGTTAAAGTTTTATTAAAGCAATTATCCCGCCAAGGCGTGAAGCTATTCTTTATGCGCGGCAACCGTGATTTTTTGCTTGGGCAACGTTTTTGTGCTGAAGTCGGCATGACGTTACTAAATGATCCGTGTGTTATTACGATTCATGATCGACAGCTGCTACTTACCCACGGCGATTATTTGTGTACCGACGATAAAGCACATCAAGCGTTTCGCCGCAAAGCGGACAATCCCTATTGGCGCCGTGCATTTTTAGCGTTACCTTTATTTTTTCGTCACTGGATCGCCAAAAAGGTGCGCGCCAAAAGCCAACAGCGGTATGCGCATAATCCACGAGCTATAGCTGACGTGAATCAACGCGCGGTGGAAAAAATGTTGCAGCAATACCATGTAACCACCATGATTCATGGTCACACGCATCAACCCGCCACCCACACTTTTACGTTAAATGGAAAATTCGCTAAACGCATTGTGCTTGCGGCGTGGGATGAGCAGTATGATTTTTTTTGTTTCAGCTAACGCACTTTTTGGGAATCATTGTGAATGTGTTCGCAATAGACCAATAATAGCAGGTGAATCTTGAAAATGTGAACGACTGCAATAAAAACGCAAAGAGCAGCCGATTATACCCATTGCCACCAACACGTAAGGTGCTAAATTCAACATCACGCCTTGTTTCACTGTATCCAAATGCTGTTGCTTAGCCTGCGTAATAAAATTACTGCGACTCATAACATCTGCATCTAAATCCACATCCAGCGCGGCAGAACGGGGGAAAATTCCCGAGAAATTATTTTTCAAATAGTTTTGCAACGCTTTCAAACCGCCAAACTCGGCAACATAAGCGTCAGCGATAAAATAAAGCACGCCTATCGCGACAAAACAACAAAAAAGCTGAATCGACAATGTCATGCGACGTTGCCACTGCTTAGAGCAAGGTGGAGCATTTAAATCGAACCGCATAAAGCCCTTATCATTAGTTTGGACTGCACTTTACCTTGGTAAAATTAATTAGGTATTAAAACGAGTTTCTAAGTGGTTAATACGTTCAGGCTGCGGATGAGGCTGCGATCATTCCACCATATTGAAGTCGCGCAATAGCTTGAGCATCGTCAATAACCAAATCATCCTCATTATCTTGATCGTCCCCAATATTTTGCTCCTCGTTCGCCTCTTCCATTTCAACCATCGCATCCCGCTCTGCTGGCACACTGCTACAATATAAAGAGCCAGCAAGATTACGAGAGAAAGAAAAGCCTAGAAGCAGTAACGCCAAAATCGAAATCACAAAACCCGCATCATCTGAGAATGATGCACGATTGCTGATAACGCACAAATAAGTGGTGCAAATTTCACTGGCTATTAAATTGAGACTACCATTCGTACAGGGCAAATCTGAAATGGTGTTATTAGCACAGCTCGTTATTTCTGATTGAGATAGAATGTTTTTTGCCGCGTCAATGCTGTGTGAATACAGCACTATCCAAGCTAAATTGAGCGCTGGCATAACCAAAAGCAGCGCAAAGTCTCTTACGCAAGCGATAGAGAGGTATCGTGTTATTGACCACTGCTGCTCATTTGCAACTTCTGCTGCTCCTTCTGCTTCAACTTGTCGGCGGTTATAATCATCCA
>JBGTHB010000025.1:0-10235 GCA_041746415.1 Coxiellaceae bacterium
TCCTGCTTGTATGTAACGGGAGAAGAGTCATTACAACAAATTGCCATGCGTGCACAACGTTTAGGTGTGCAAGATCCAACTTTGCTTTTATTAGCTGAAACGAACATTGAAAAAATTACAGCGATTGCACAGCAAGTTAAACCAAAAATTTTAGTTATTGATTCCATTCAAACGGTGTATACCGATATGCTCAATTCAGCCCCAGGCGGCGTTGGTCAAGTGCGCGAAAGTGCTGCACAATTGGTGCGTTTTGCCAAACAAACGGGTACGGCATTAATTTTAATTGGGCATGTAACCAAAGATGGCACTATTGCTGGACCAAGAGTGTTAGAGCATATGGTGGATGCGGTGTTGTATTTTGAAGGCCGCAATGATTCGCGTTTTCGCGTAATTCGCGCGGTGAAAAATCGCTTTGGTGCGGTAAATGAAATTGGTGTATTTGCCATGACCGATGTGGGATTAAAAGAAGTTACCAATCCATCTGCCATTTTTTTATCACATCAAAAAGTCGATAGTTCAGGTAGTGCGGTGATGGTGACGTGGGAAGGTTCGCGACCGTTATTGGTGGAAGTGCAAGCGCTGGTGACGGAAAGTCATTTGGGTAATCCGCGGCGTGTCACAGTGGGCCTAGATAATAATCGTTTGTCTATGTTGCTAGCCGTGTTGCAACGGCATGGTGGCATTCATACTTATGATCAAGATGTGTTTGTTAACATCGTTGGCGGATTGCGCATCTTGGAAACGGGCGCAGATTTGGCAGTGATTTTAGCGGTCTTGTCCAGTTTAAAAAATAAATTATTTTCGCGCGAAACAGTGGTGTTTGGCGAAGTGGGTTTGGCGGGTGAAATTCGTCCAGTGCCATCCGGTTTGGAACGCATTAAAGAAGCGCACAAGCATGGATTTAAAAAAGCAATTGTACCCAAAGCCAACGCACCTAAAAAACCGTTATCTGGCATGGAAGTGATTGCTGTAGAGCAACTGACTGAGGCGTTGACGGTGGGGTAATGGGGCGATCCTTTTGCTTCTCTAAACGAGTCTGTTGATAGTGATAGGCTTAATCAATTTTTAAGTATTTTTGCGCCTAGATTAATTTTGTTCTAAGCATAAGTGCGCACAATGGCGTTTTGTGGGGCTGAAAACAGTTATCGTTACTCAGATTTAGGTGAGATTTCTGGGGTCGATAAAACCCCGCTAGGCGCGTTATACATAGATATCACGGCGTCTAAAATAAAATAAATTTTAGAATTATGCGGAAGAGAAAAAAATGCGAAATAAATATATTGGTCTGCGTGGGGTTAGGCTAGAAAAACGTAACCGCGCTCCTGGCGGTGAAGTGGAAATGGGGGATTTAGACGGGGTCATTGAAGAAAAAATTCAGCCATACATGGCCTTTTTTAATCACTATTTTTTATCGTTTAACGCCGTGGCTAAACCTGCTGGCGGAATAATTTCGCCAAAGGAAGTTAAAGAAAAGTTTTTCGCAATAGAAAAAAATCCATTCACCAGAAATCAGTTCAAAAGCGAGCAGTTTTCACAGATGACCTTCCCTTCGCTTGCACTCGATCAAGAGGCTCAAATTAAACCCGATTCAATTAGCCGTGTTATTAATTTTGTACTTGGAATAGGTGATAAATCTGCGTCGCGGAGTATTGCAGTTACTACGCTGGAAGAGCGTCGTGTTCGCCGACCGGCAAGCAGGTCTGTAGCTAACAGCACAAATGAAGCGAAAAGTGATCAAGAACATAGGATCGAAATTGCTCAGCTAGCAGATCAACGGCGCCGAGCAAGAGTTCATGTGCAGGTACAGCGAGTAACGGCACGGCAAAGAAATTATGAGAACTTCAGTCAGAATCATCCGAACGTGTATGGTTTTTTTGCAGCTATGCTGCCTCACAATTTATTACCGTTTGCCATACGTAATAGTGTGGTCTCAGCTGGGATTGGTGTTATCTCTGTTTTAGTAGCAAGCGGCGGGTATCATTATCCTGTTTGGCAACCTTGGGATGGCTTGGGCGCGTACAAACCGCTGGATTTTGTAAATAACGATAAGGATCCTCGGCCAAGCGACGAACTATTTCCTTATTTTTTATATGCGTTTGTTTTAACATTTTTAGTTTACTCTTTTGCCACTGAAATTTGTTCGCGGCGATTTATGCCACCATGCCCGCAAGTAAATTGCTGTACGGAAGGGGATGAGGAGAGCCAGAACCCAGCGGCTGCAGAGAATCAGCAGCGGTTATAACACTAACCAGGCTTGAGTGTACGTTGATTCGCATTTTTCATAGCAAGTAGTATAGAATACCGCCTGACCAACACGGGGGCGTCGATGTTTGAAAATCAATCGGTTAGTGAGTTTGATCCTGAATTAGCGGCAGCCATTGTGGGGGAAGAGCGTCGGCAAGAAGCACACATCGAGCTGATTGCTTCTGAAAATTATGTTTCAGCACGGGTGTTGAAAATTCAAGGCACGGTACTCACCAATAAATACGCCGAAGGGTATCCCAATAAACGCTATTATGGCGGTTGTGAATTTGTCGATAAAGCGGAAACGCTAGCCATTGAACGCGCTAAAGAATTATTTAAAGCCGACTATGCCAATGTGCAACCACATTCAGGCTCCCAAGCGAACGCGGCGGCGTATGCTGCAATTTTAAATCCAGGTGACACATTATTGGCAATGGATTTATCCAACGGCGGCCATTTAACGCATGGCTCGAAAGTTAATTTTTCCGGTAAAATTTATCATGCAGTCCATTATGGTTTGGATGCGAACGGTGTAATTGATTACCTTGCTGTTGAACGCTTAGCGCAACAACATAAACCCAAAGTGATTGTAGGTGGTTTTTCCGCTTACTCGGGAATTGTGGATTGGCGAAAGTTACGTGAAATTGCTGATCAAGTTGGCGCCTATTTATTAGTGGATATGGCGCATGTGGCAGGTCTCGTTGCGGCAGGTTTGTATCCTTCACCAATTCCTTATGCGGACATAGTCACCACAACGACCCACAAAACGTTGCGTGGTCCACGCTCCGGCTTGATTTTAGCCAAAGCCAATCCTGAATTAGAAAAAAAATTAAATTCCGCTATTTTTCCGGGTAATCAAGGCGGCCCGTTAATGCACGTGATAGCGGCGAAAGCGATGGCATTCAAAGAAGCTATGCAGCCATCGTTTATTGCATACCAACAGCAAGTTTTAAAAAACGCCAAAGTAATGGCGCAAACCTTAATGGCTAGAGGCTTTAGTATTGTGTCGAACGGTACTGAGAATCACATGTTTTTAGTGGACTTAATTAATAAAGACATCACTGGCAAAGACGCTGAAGCCGCGCTAGGTCGCGCTAATATTACGGTTAATAAAAACACGGTGCCAAATGAGCCGCGCTCACCGTTTGTGACGTCGGGATTACGCATTGGTACCCCCGCTGTCACCACGCGTGGATTTAAAGAAGTGGAAGTCGAGCAAGTGGCGGGTTGGATCACGGATATTTTAACTGACATGAATAATGAAAAAATGCTACTGCAGGTGCGACAAGCGGCAGAAAAATTATGCCAACGTTTTCCGGTGTATGCGAAAGAAGCGTTGCTTGCCTAAACAATCGCGAATGCGGTGAAGGAGAAATATGCACTGCCCATATTGCCAAGCGCAAGATACGAAAGTAATTGATTCACGTTTGAGTGATGAGCAAAATCAGGTGCGGCGACGGCGTGAATGCTTATATTGTAAAGAGCGTTTTACCACCTTTGAGGTGGCAGAATTAAATTTGCCGCGTATTATTAAACGCGATGGTCGGCGCAGTAGCTTTGATGAAAATAAATTACGTGATGGCATGTTGAAAGCGTTAGAGAAACGATCTATTGATAGTGAACAGGTTGAAACAGCCATTGCCAATATCATCAAAAAATTACGTGCTTGTGGTGAGCGAGAAGTGGCTTCTTCTTATTTGGGTGAGTTGGTGATGAGTGAATTGCGGGAGTTAGATCAAGTGGCGTATGTGCGTTTTGCTTCGGTTTACCGTAGTTTTAAAGATATTAATGCCTTTAACGATGAGATAAAGAGATTACAAGATGAGCAATAAAAAACATAATGCACGTGCTTGCGCCTTACAGGCCATTTTCCAGTGGGATGCCAATCCTGTGCCTGCAGATGAATTAATTATCCAATTTACCACCGACCACGATATGCAACACGTTGCCGTTAATTATTTTGTGGAATGTGTGCGTGGCGTGGTGAGTAAGTCGTCTGCTATTGATAACTTATTTAAAGATTTTTTAGATCGTCCGGTGAAGGAATTAACGCCGGTGGAATTGGCGGTATTGCGGTTAGCGACTTATGAAATGAGTGAAAAAATGGATGTTCCTTATCGAGTTGTGATTAATGAAGCAACCGAATTAACCAAAGAGTTCGGTTCGAGTGACGGCTACAAATTTGTTAATGCTGTTTTAGATAAATTGGCGAAAAAATTGCGACAAACGGAGATTACACATGGAAAAAACAAAAAATAAAGCAATTGTATTGCTGTCTGGTGGCTTGGATTCGGTAACCTGTTTGGCATTAGCGCAAAAACAAGGATTTGATTGCTTCGCGCTGAGTTTCTCTTATGGGCAAAAACACGCCGCAGAAATAGCCGCGTCTAAAGCCATCGCAGCAGAATATGACATTCCGCATCGTGTTTTCGAATTAAATATTGGTCAGTTTGGTGGTTCGGCATTGACGGATAATAATATTCGCACGCCAGATTTTTGTGGTGAGGCTGTCATTCCATCAACGTATGTGCCTGCGCGCAATACCATTTTTTTAAGTATCGCGTTAGGTTATGCTGAAGTGATCAGTGCTTACGATATATTTATTGGTGTCAGTAGTGTGGATTATTCGGGCTACCCTGATTGTCGCCCTGAATTTGTTGATGCTTTTCAGCATATGGCGAATTTAGCTACAAAAACAGCTATCGAAGGCAAGCCCATTAAAATACATACGCCGTTAATTAGCTTGTCTAAGGCGCAGACGATTCAACTAGGGCAAAGTTTAGGTGTGGATTACGCTAAAACTGTGTCGTGTTATCGTGCAAGCAATACGGGCAACGCCTGCGGTAAATGCGACAGTTGTATGCTGCGCAAAAAAGGTTTTGCAGCAGCGATGATGATTGATCCCACGCTTTACATTTGATGTAAGTAATCGGTTCTGTCATATGTTTCCCTATCACTTCCAGTAGAGCCCGCGATGGTAGTCGTTATTGAAATCATAGAGGAGAATGAATCTGAGGTTACTTTGCCTCGCTGGCGTTGCGTTCCATATTCCTCGCAAGTACCCGGAATTGAAGTTTGAGAGGAGTATGAGACTGAACCTTCTTTACCATTCCAGCGTTGTGCTCCATTTTCATTTGCGGCATTAATATAGGTTGCCCAAAGACTGTAGCGAACTTGTTGTGATTTGAAGCGGCTGTCTTTATTTGTTGTGGCTGTATCGATGATTAGTTTGGAAATAGTTGTATAAACAGCAGTTGCTTCTTTCTCTTCTGGCAACATGCCGAGTTGCTTGCGTAACTGTTTGATGGTTGCTGGGGTTTTGCGACCCAAGTTTTTAGTGTATTTCAGCAAACATGGAAATAGGCAACCCCACAGGTTTTTGCCTTGTTTTTCCCAGTTTTTAGTAGGATCGTTCACTTCTTTTTGTATGTAAATCAACAAACCGTATTGCGCTTGGGCGATTAAATTTTTAATTTCATTTTTATTTTTTTCTTCTTGTTCCTCTTGAGCGTACCGTTCGCGTAAGGGTTGTTCAATTGAACTGAATGAACGTTGAATAGCATTTATAATAAGTTTCTTTTTTTTCTGTATTTCATCTGCTGGGATCGTGTCAATAAAAGCTTCAACTCTTTTTGAGTGGGGTAATAAGAATTGCAAATATTCCATGCTAACTAAAACTTGCTGAGAAAAAACAGCGTCTTCTAATTTTTGTGGCCAGCCAATTGCTCCTGCTGGTAATAAGGTGGAATTCACTTTTATTAAGCTCGCATATAACTCAACGGCGTCTGCCGTTAAGAAGCGGCTCAGTGTATCGCCGTGAATGTTAAGGTGTTGATGTAAAGCATGAAAATATTTTTCACGCGCAGCACTAAAATTTGTTAATCCTTGATCTTTCAATTCTGCATCTACCGCAAGCCAGAGCGAATTGAGATGATCATAAAAGCGCGCCACGTCATTTTGGTTTAAAGCATTAATGCAGTGTTGCCAAATAGTTTTTGTGTCATTTTCTGTTGTTGTTTGTTCTTTTTCTTCCTCTTCAGCTTGTGCAGCTTCTTCTAAGAAAACTTCACCAGAAAAAAGGCTATTGCCAAATGCAGTTAAGGCATAATCTCGGCACGTAAGATAAAAAGAGTCGGTTGGTTCTTGGTCATTAGGTTCATAGTCTCGGGTAGTGTATCTCGCTTGGTTAACATCACTTGTTTCGCCTTCCATTTCCCTGGGGCTGGGTTTGGGGCTGGAGGCGCCTTCATCTAACAAGAAGAGACGGATATAATTGGCCGCATTACGTAATGCCTGCGTATCCCGTTCCGCTAAATGAAAACCATGCAGAGTAAATTCGTACGAAAGTCGAAATAGGCCGACGTAAAATTCATAACTTGGGCCCAATAATGTTTTTAAATCTCGCGGACACTTGTTCGCCTCCTGTAATTGAGACATGATTTTTTGGGTGGCCGACACAGTGGCACAATTGTGTTTATTTAAATTATCTGGTTTTAAGTGAATAAGTATGTCGCATAAACAAAATAATTGTTTTGCGTGAGTAAAAAATAGCGCTAAATGTTGCTGTTTTAGTGCTGCAAGCATATCCGCCCAGGTCTTTACAGCGATGTCGAATACAAGTTGTCTTTCTGGTCTGCAAGGGCTGCCTAATGCGATTGCTAAATCAATAGCGTTAGGGCGCCGCCATTTTTTAATATCTTCTTCAGATATGACAGAATTATCTGCTGGAATTTGGTAGCCATGTTGTTGCAAAAATTCATTTTGTTTTTTGCTGCGATTAGGTTGCAGTAATGTACCAAGGCAGGTGCTGCGTTGTAGAGCTGCTATTTTTTTGAATTCAATAGTAATGATAGATAGCCACTCCTTTGCAGAAGGAGGCAAAGCGTAAAAATTTTCGCGGTAATGAAATTTAATGTTCTCAACATAAACTGCATAGGGGTAACCCATTTTTTCTGCTTGTGCTTGGCAGGTTGTGTGTAAATTATTTAGCTCTAATAGATATTTTTCGCGGTTAAGACTCACAATAGCGTCTATCGTTTTGCGCCAAGCTTGCTTGACGGCCAAAGGGATATCGGACATTTACACCTCCTGCTTAACAGTAATATAAGACATACCGTTGGGTGTAACTTCCGTTTCAACAAAAAACCGCGCGGTTTTTTTTGCTTGCTTGCGAACCCAAAACACGAGTGTTAGGATTTACTGCTCCTTTTGCGAGACCCAATTTCGAACTGTGAGCGATGGCCACATCTACAGGATGTGGCTTTTTTTTATTGCTCTACAGGCATCATCTTCTCACCCAGTTTCTTAAGCGTCAATTAAGTAATTAATAATTAGAGGGCGTTTTTTATGTTTGTTTAACCGGATTATGTTTTCGGTAAGCTAAGCGCAAGTATAGTGAATTTTTTATCTGATTTTTTTTCGTAAATATTCATTTTTGACATAAATTCAAGTAGCGCTTGTTTGCTGGTGGTGCCTGTTTTTTCACGCATATTACGAATATAAAATTCAACCGTGCGCTCGGACAACGCTAATTGGTCTGCTACATAGCGATTTGTTTTGCCTTGCAGCAGTAGTTGTAAACAATCCAATTCGCGCTGAGTGAAATAAATATGATGGAAGGGTTCTTCTAAATAATAATTTCTTATGGTGCGATTTTTTTTACTAACGGTTTTTTGACGTTGATATTCGCGTAATAAATCATCTTGATATAAGTGACCAATAAAAAATTGGCGATAAAGTTTTGGTTGAGTGCGTTTATTTTTTATTGCAGAGGTGACATCACGCCAACGTTTTAACATAAAAATATGCTCCTGAAGTAAAATATTATTAAAAATATAATTTAAAATTTATCGGATAATAAATTAGATAATGACGGTATTTTTTAAATAACGAACTGTCAATTACTTAAGTAAATATTAAATTTTTGAAAAAAACCGTTGAGAATAATCGCACTTTGGTGTAGTCTATTTCTTACAAACCAGCAGGGACCACAGCATGATAAACATCAGCTACAACATGAAATCGTTAATGTCATCAGCTTCAATTAACGCTAGTGAATTAGCGAGACGAACAGGAGTTGCTCAGCCGATCATCTATCGACTGTCAACAGGTCAAAACATTAATCCTAAGTTAGGTACGATTTGTCCAATATCTGACTACTTCATGATATCGGTCAGTCAACTTATTGGTGAAGTGCCACTACCCACTGATCCAAATTACTACCGTAATGAAGCAGGCAATCGCGGCTGGCATCGCGTACCACTTATTTCTTGGGATCAAGCGGCGCAGCAGTCGATAGAAGCGAGTCATATTATTAATGGCACGTATGTATCGACTGACGCCAACGTTAGTGCAGAAGCATTTGCCTTACAAGTTAAAAGTTCGGCAATGGAGCCACTGTTTCCGAAAGGAGCCACAGTGGTGATTGAACCCAATCGGGTTCCCGCTGATCGCGACTTTGTGATAACGCAAATGCAAGGTGAGCATGAGTCACGGTTGAAACAAATTTTAGTGGATGGTTCGGATCGCTATATTAAATCGATCAATCCAGAATTAGAAGATGTTCATCCAAAACTGATGAAAGCACATGATAAGATTTTAGGTGTAATGGTGCAGGTGAAAGTCGATTACTAATGGCATGGCGCATAAGGTAAAGTAAGTCTTCGTATTGGGTGTTCCGGGTCCGTGAGGATCCGGCTTTTTTTTAAAAATCATTTCGTCACACACTCCATGTGCAGCTATACTTTGCCAATGGGTGAATTTGAAATTATTGAACGATACTTTAAACGCACACAACAAGCACAAGATGTTTTAGTGGATGTGGGTGATGACGCAGCGGTATTAGCAGCCAGTGGTCGTTCACGTGTTGTTTGCGTGGATACCTTGAATGTCGGTGTGCACTTTCCAGAAAATGCCAAGCCACAAGATATTGCTTATCGTGCGTTGGCAGCGAATTTAAGTGATTTAGCCGCGATGGGTGCTCAACCGCGATTTTGTTTGTTAGCGCTGAGCTTGCCTAAGGCACAAAAACCTTGGCTTAATGCTTTTGCCAAAAGTTTTTTTGCATTAGCTAAGCAATATGAAGTGGCATTAATTGGTGGTGATTTAACGCGTGGCCCACTGAGCATCAGCATTACTTTGATTGGCGAACCGAAAAACGGTAATTACTTAACACGTTATGGTGCAAAGCCAACAGATAAAATTTATGTTACGGGTTGTTTGGGTGGTGCAGCACAGGCATTGCAACTTATTCGCGCTAAAAAAAAATTAACTAAAAAATGGCACGCGGCTTTTTATCGGCCACAGCCACGTATTGCATGTGGGTTAAACATAGCGAGCATTGCTTCAAGCTGTATTGATATATCTGATGGGTTATTGGCGGATTTAAAACATATTTTGCAGCAAAGCCAAGTCGGTGCAAAATTAGCGTTGAGTCACATTCCACATTACGGTGATTTGCAAATGGCTTTGACAGGTGGTGAAGATTTCGAATTGTGTTTTACCGTTCCACTGGCGCAGCACAAAGCATTAGAAAAAGTAAAGCGGGATGCAGATTGCGACATTACTTGCATTGGTGAAATTACCAGTCAAGTCGGCGTTATTGTGGATGAAAATAATAAGCCCATAAAAACAAAAAAACTGGGTTATCAACATTTTTAAGGATTAGCGCATGCAATTAAAAACCAATTATGCACCAGTTTCAATTTGGCGCGATCCATTGGATTTTATAGCAGCGGGATTTGGCAGTGGTGCCATGCCAGTTGCGCCAGGAACATTTGGTACCTTAGCGGCGGTGCCGTTCGTGTATTGGTTAAGCCATTTTCATGTTGCCATTTATTTAGTGGTAACTCTATTGTGTGTGGTGTTAGGTATTGTGTTGTGTGATCGTGCTGGGAAAAATTTTGGTGTTACAGATCATGCAGCGATTGTGTGGGATGAGTTTGCGAGTTTTTTTATTGTGATGTTAGCGATTCCCCCCACATGGTATTACT
>JBGTHB010000026.1:0-2203 GCA_041746415.1 Coxiellaceae bacterium
CTTTGTCACCGTCAACGCTCAATGGATGAGTGCGATGTTCTTTAACCGCCCGTGTTACCTTATCGGCAACAGCATGAGCATGACGTTTGGATGTGGCCGTAGCGATTACCATGTAGTCGGCAATATTGGTTAGTTCTTTAACGTCTAAAGTAGTGATATTTTGCGCTTTGTTGTCTTCTAATATAGCGATTACTAAATCAAGTAACTCTTTATTTTGCATTGTTGGGGCACCATTATGGGTTTTAAAATCGCCAAGCTTAGCAGACAGCGCGCCCAATGTCGCATTTTTTAGCAAGCAAGCTTGTGATTACTGGCTTATTTTAATGCTTATGCCCTAATTGCTTTGAGCCAATAGCGCAGCTTGCCATCACATTCCCATTTCAGGAGAACGTAGTGCTATGCCTAAACGAAGAGTTGATAGCACCAATGAGATACCGTTAAGAACGTAACTCACTTTTGACCAATTAATGCAGGATTCAGTAAAAAAAGTCGAGTCTGGTGCGGTTGCAATAGAGCATAAGTTGGCTGTGTATTGTAAAAGCATAATGGCACCATAGCTGAGTTTATTGGCGGAGTTGACGGGTGATCTTCTATCGTCATTTTGCATGGCAGCGCCAAAACCCAGTGCACTTATAATCAGGGCAGTCGAGCCTAAAAAGTGTGCTATGGCAGATTGCGTGTGGCACGATTGCGCAGAAAGATTGGGATCTTGCCAATTTGAAGAAGCGCAAAGCGCGCCAAATGTTGAAATCACAATAGCTGCGAAACAAACTCGGGTTACATTGTTATTACGCATTGTAATAATTCTCCTCGATTTTTCATTTTGTTAGCTTGCGGTAAGTAACCATAACCGATGCCTTTTTACAAAGCGAGGTCTTAACTGCGAGATAGACTGTTTGTCGATGAGCATACGATCGTCCATGTGCTGGAAATTCGTGAATGGGGGGCTTTGTTGATCAACTCGGTGGGCATAACCACGCCGGTGCATACTTAATCCTTCATTCGAAATACCAAGTGTTTCTAAACTTACTTCTTGATTTACTTTTTTATTTTTTCATAGGGTCGTTACCCAAACCCACCAATCAAGAAAAAGATTGTTGACAAACCTTTGCATCTTCAGTATCCGTACTAATTTCACCTTCCTCCCCTGATATTCCGCAGCAAGCCACTGGCTTTTTAGCTTCATCATGAATTAAATAAAAGGACACGTCATCTGTTGGGAGGCTAACTCTAGTTGCCGTATATTTATGGGAATTATTAACTTTAAATTCTCTCGTTTTGACAGTAAAACAGTAGGAGTAGCTGTCAGAGCCTTTCGCACAAGTTTTAATTTCCTTGTAAAACGCAGGGCAAATATCTTTGGGTTTAAGTTTAGTGGCAGCATGAGTATTAACTGCGTAAAAGGTGGTAGCCGTGAGAAATAAAGTTGTCAAAATAATTCGTTGTATCATATATCCCCCTTTTGGTTATCTATTTTTATTAAACGGCATCTATTGATCAGTTAGTTTAGCTTATACTGATTTAGCCGTGCAACAAAGCCAGTCGACTTACTTTTATTCATCTTATTATTATAGACCCCATGGGAAATGTTGCTTCATTCTAGAAAGCTATTTTTTGCAGCACCATTGTGAGCATAAATTATTTATTAATTAAGGGCTTGGTGATCTGCTTGTAGTTGGACACATAATGTTATTAATGTTTGAGTGCAGGCGATTGAGCTGCTTGAGCACCTGGAGCATTATTCGGAGAGACCGGTGGAAACAATGAAATTTTCCTATTTAAGTTACAATCTATATTCCAATTCACGAAAACGCCTTTCCACACAAATTTTTGACAAGTGCTGCGACCTAAGGCATTTTCCAAATATACTCGGGCAACTTGGTTGCTAACTTCATTTATGTGATGTCCATCAGCCCTATGAAATGAACCGTAAAAATGGATGTTTTTAATTGTTTTGTTATAGAGGATCATTTGACAGAATTTATCCAGATCTATACTAAAAGTGCAAATTTTTAAATCAGTAATTGAGCAGTTCCTTCCAATCATTTGGCAAAAAGGTACGCTCCCAATTTTACCTGTCCATTCTAGTTCTTTCACTGGACACTCGGGTTTGGATAGGGCATGTGACCAAGCCTTATTATATAGCGCCTCAAGCTCGTGCTTGTAATTGGACGCATAAGGATTCCAAAGAAAAAGACTCATG
>JBGTHB010000027.1:0-14422 GCA_041746415.1 Coxiellaceae bacterium
CGTAGGATTCGATTTATAGACATAAGGAAACCCTTTATAATGCCGTGTTGCCTCAGTGCCTCTACAGCGTAATTTGAGCAGCTTGGGTGAAATCGACACCTCTGCCCAAATAAAGGGCTTAATATAGCCTGATATAACTTAATGGATAATATCAGGGGAGTTGTGACCTTTTGGCTAATCTTAACCATGAGTCGTTTAAGCATGCTCTTACTTCTTGGTTTGTTGCTAAATCAGCAATTTTTTTCACCACCACCACCAGATCAACATTAGGCAGCTGTTGCAGTTGTTGGCGAAAGCTTTCCTTAATCAAACGGCGAAGCCTGTTTCTACGTACAGCCAATTTGACATTTTTTTTGCTAATAACAATCCCGATCCTTGGTTGTTCTAAGTCTACACGTAGCCAATAGATAGTGAAGTAAGCACTGTGTATCCGCTTTTGTCCACTAAAAACTCGATGAAAGTCTTGTTTTTTAATGATTTTATGCAACTAGCACAGCCACAATCTAGAGGGCTATTCTTTTTCTGCCTTTTTTACGGCGGCGCTGTAACACGGCGCGACCATGCGCGGTGGCATTTCTTGCACGAAAGCCGTGAGTATTTTTACGACGTCGTTTGCTGGGCTTATATGTTTGGCTCATCTGAAAAACCTTCAATCTGTTGGTTAAAATGCGAGATCATAGACGTTTCGTGTTCACTCTGTCAATCAATCAACTAACTACAATCTTAAAATGTTTATATATAGATCGTAGTAGTAGTGTTTAAAGAGCCTTGCAGCTGTTGATAACCACTATAATTCTGATTTATTCAATCAGTTATGAAATTTGTAGGGGTTACTTATACGGGGGTGGTTAATGTTTGTGGCCTGTGGATAAGTGACCTACTTACCCACAGCTAAAATATAGTCTTGAGCTGTGGGTGTTTATCCACAACTAATCTCTGTACTTAATCACAATAATATACAAATTTTATTTTTGAGTTTTGAAAAAAAATTAAATAAAAAAATAAATGCAAAAATATTTTAGAATGCGAAACTCCTGGATAACTTATCCACAGCGAGCTAGAATCATCGCTCACGCTAATGGAATTCAAGAGGATTGATTTGTGTCAACGGCTACAACAACTGTCTGGGAGCAGTGCTTAGATTATTTGCGTGACGAAGTTCCAGCTCAGCAATACAACACTTGGATAAGACCGCTACAATTAGTTCGCTGTGATGAAAACCAGCTTTTATTATTAGCGCCTAATCGTTTTGTTTTGGACTGGATAAGTGATCGCTTTTTAAGCCGAATAAATGAGATATTAACCAATATTTGTGAGCGTCCGCCCACGGTTAAAATTGAAATTGGTTCTCGTCATGTGGCTGAAAAACCAGCTAGCCCCGCATTGCACTTAGATAAAAAAACAGAATATCAAGAAAGACCCAACGACAGTGCTTTTGCAAAAGCACTAGAAAGTTCACAGAGTAATATAAATCCCAATTTCACATTCGATAATTTTGTTGAAGGTAAATCGAATCAATTAGCAAAAGCGGCAGCGCTGCAAGTCGCACAAAACTCTGGTCACGCTTACAACCCACTTTTTTTATATGGCGGCGTTGGATTGGGTAAAACCCATCTTATACACGCCATGGGTAATTACATTTTAAAAAATAAACCCGATGCCAAAATTCTTTATTTGCACTCCGAACGCTTTGTTGCAGACATGATTAAAGCGTTGCAGCGCAATGCAATGAATGAATTTAAGCGTTATTACCGCACTGCTTACGCGTTATTGATTGATGATATTCAATTTTTTGCTGGTAAAGATCGCTCTCAAGAAGAGTTTTTTCATACTTTTAACGCGCTTTTGGATTCTAACCAACAAATCGTGTTGACGTGTGATCGTTATCCAAAAGAAATTAATGGGCTTGAAGAGCGGTTACAATCTCGTTTTGGTTGGGGGTTGACGGTTGCCATTGAGCCGCCTGAGCTTGAAACTCGCGTTGCGATTCTCATGACCAAGGCTGAGCAGTCAAAAGTGCACCTGCCGCATGAGGTTGCTTTCTTTATCGCTAAAAATATTCAATCAAACGTGAGGGAGCTTGAAGGGGCATTAAAAAGGGTGATTGCTAACGCTCATTTTACCGGTCAACCGATTACGGTTGAGTTTACTCGCGACGCATTAAAAGATTTACTCACGCTGCAAGCAAAACTGGTGTCGATTGATAACATTCAACGAACCGTAGCAGAGTACTATAAAATTAAAGTATCCGACTTGTTAGCAAAGCGCCGTAGCCGTTCTATTGCGCGACCGAGACAGGTTGCCATGGCGCTATCAAAAGAACTGACTAGCCATAGCCTACCCGAAATTGGTGATGCCTTTGGTGGAAGAGATCACACCACTGTTTTACATGCGTGCCGGAAGATCCAAGAATTGCTAAAAACAACACTTGATGTACAAGAAGATTGGAAAAATCTTTTAAGAATACTTTCAGCCTAAGGGGATACTGATGAGGCTAACTTTACAACGCGAAACGTTACTTAAACCATTGCAAACCATTATTGGTGTGGTGGAGAGAAAGCAAAGCTTTCCAATCTTAGCCAATGTGCGAGTTAGCATTAAGGATAATAAGCTATCAATAACTGGCACCGACTTAGAGGTTGAGCTAATAGGCCAAAGCGACATAGGCGATGGCCAGGTTTTAACTGATATTACTTTACCCGGAAGAAAGTTAATTGATATCTTTAAGGCTCTTCCTGAAAACTCTGCTGTGGAACTTTATAGAGACAATGAAAAAGTTATTATTAAGTCTGGCAGGAGTCGTTTTACTTTATCTACTTTGCCTGCAGAAGATTTTCCCAGTGTAGAGACAAAATTAGATATGCTCAGTTTTGAGGTGGCTCAAGCTGAGTTCAAACAATTGTTGGTTAAAACGTGTTTTGCTATGGCACATGAGGATGTCCGTTATTATCTTAATGGGCTGATGCTGGAGTGTGACTCTTCTGTAATAAGGGCGGTGGCAACGGACGGTCATCGTTTAGCGCTAAGCAGTTATAAAATAAACACAGCTACCACACAACGGTTGCAAATTATTGTGCCCAGAAAAGGTATTGTGGAATTAATGCGGATGTTATCCAATGATGCAGCCGCTACGGCGCAAGTTTCAATCGGCAGTAATTTTTTAAAAGTCGCCACTGACGATTTTATTTTTACCACAAAATTAATTGATGGTCGGTTTCCTGAGTACGATCGTGTGGTACCTAAAACAAAAACTGACACTTTGATTATAAATAGAGAAGAGTTAAAGCAAGCACTAACACGAACTTCTGTTTTATGTAATGAAAAATTTAAAGCAGTGCAGTTTGAGTTAAGAACCAATTTATTGCGCATTTTATCCAATAATCCGGAGCAAGAGGCTGCAGAAGATGAGCTTGTTGTCGATTATGCTGGAAATAAGCTAGATATAGGGTTTAATGTTGCCTATTTAATGGATGTGATAAATATAACTCATGCAAGTAATATAAAGTTATCTTTTAATGGCCCAGATAGTAGTGTGCTGATTGAAGAGGTTGATCAATCTGATTCGATGTTTGTGATTATGCCAATGCGACTATAAATATGGCCATAGTCCAAACTCTTTCTCTTGCTAACTTTAGGAATTTCGTATCATCGCAAGTAAACTTATCCCCTGGTTTTAATTTTTTCTATGGCGCTAATGGTGCTGGGAAGTCCAGTTTGTTGGAAGCGCTTTATTGTATTAGTTGTGGTCGTTCCTTTCGTTCAAGTGATTATAAGCATTTAATAAATAATCAGGCTTCTTGCTTCCAAATACATGTTAGGTTGACATTAAGTGACACAAACTCAGTAGTGGTGGGTTTTGAGCGGCGTCAGGATGGGCAGAAGACTATTCGTATGGATGGCGAATCAGCGAACATCCATGAAATGGTAAGTTGCCTACCGGTTATTTTTTTAAGTTCATTGAGCTACCAATTTTTCACTCATGGGCCAAAGATACGCAGACAATTTATTGATTGGCTTACGTTTCACGTGAAACCAGGTTTTAGTGCTCAGTGGAGAGGCTACCAAGCAGCCCTAAAACAAAGAAATAGTGCGATTAAAAATAAACAATCTCTCAATGAAGTGCGAGCCTGGGATAAATTGTTGGTTGATTCCGCAAATGCGGTAAACCTTATGCGCCAAGAGGTGGTGGAAAATCTCTGTGTGCATCTTCGCACCACTAACAAAATCTTTTTGCCAGAGCTGTCCTTAGATTTAACTTATTATCAGGGTTGGCGTAGTGGCAGTGATTTGCAGTATGTGCTTAATGAGGAGCTGCATAATGATAGACAATTAGGCTATACCCGCCACGGGGCTCATCGCGCTGATGTTGTTTTGTGTGCGAATTTTGCTGCGGCCAATGAAATACTGTCACAAGGACAGCAAAAAATTGCTATTTTTGCACTGCAATTAGCCATGGGTAGTGTTTTAAAACAGCAAACCCATGCAACGCCTGTGTATCTTTTGGATGATTTGGCCTCTGAGTTAGATGAAAAAAATCGGGTTTTGGTGATTAGGCAACTGAAAGAAACAGGCGCGCAAGTTTTAATTACCGGAATTGTTATTGAAGAGTTAGTAGCTGCAATTCAGGAGAGTCAGGCAATATTGTTTCATGTGGAACAAGGTAGTGTGACACGTATGGCGCCCTCAGAGACACCTACGTGATTTTTTAAACAGGCCCTAAGAGAAATGGTTGATGCGACTGCCTATTAATTAATTCCTAAAATAGATGGGTATCCACCTTTTTATTGACCCAGACCCAGTTGACGAATCAAAAACCCATTTTATAAATGTAACCAACTGATAAATATAAACTTTTATAATTCATAACACCTCGCCTAAAGCAAGGAAAAGTGATATACTTGCCATCATTTTTTAGCACTAATTAACCGCAGTTAACTTATTGAATTTGGAGCGTTTTATGGCATCACGTGATGTTGGACAAGCCTATGACTCGTCATCAATTAAGGTTCTAAAAGGGCTGGATGCGGTACGTAAGCGACCAGGAATGTATATAGGTGACACCGATGATGGTTCTGGCTTGCATCATATGGTTTTTGAGGTGGTTGATAACTCTATAGATGAAGCGTTGGCCGGTCACTGTAACCACATATGGGTTATTATCCACAAAGATGGCTCCGTTTCAGTTAAAGATAATGGTCGTGGTATACCTACGGGAATTCATGAAGAAGAAGGACGCTCAGCTGCCGAAGTAATTATGACTGTGTTGCACGCGGGTGGTAAGTTTGACAAAAACTCTTATAAAGTTTCTGGCGGATTACATGGTGTTGGTGTTTCAGTTGTAAATGCGTTATCAGAAGATTTGTATTTAACGGTTCGTCAGAGCGGTAAAGTTTATTATCAACACTATAAAATGGGTGTGCCACAGTTTCCGCTCAAAGAAATTGGCGAAACAGAAGAAACAGGTACAGAAGTGCGCTTTTTGCCGAGTACGCAAATATTCACTGATACCTTATTTCATTATGATATTTTAGCAAAACGCTTACGCGAACTTTCATTCTTGAATTCCGGTGTGCGCATTGAATTAATTGATGAACGTAGCGGTAAAGAAGACGTTTTTGAGTATGAAGGCGGCATAAAAGCTTTTGTAAAACATTTAAATAAAAATAAAAACCCTATTCATCCCGATGTAATTTCATTTAGCAAAGAAAAAGACGAGGTGGTAGTAGAAATTGCTATGCAGTGGAATGAGGGATTTCAAGAAACTTTATTTTGCTTTACCAATAATATTCCACAGCGTGATGGCGGTACTCATTTATCTGGTTTTCGTGCAGCGTTGACGCGCACCCTCAATGCTTATATTGAAAATGAAGGGTTATCAAAAAAGAACAAGGTGACCACAGCTGGTGATGACTCACGAGAAGGTTTAACAACGGTTCTTTCTGTGAAAGTGCCGGATCCTAAGTTTTCCTCTCAAACTAAAGATAAGCTGGTTTCCTCAGAGGTTAAACCCATTGTCGAATCCGTAGTTGCGGAACGTTTAAAAGAATTTTTACTGGAAAATCCCAAACAAGCGCGCGCTATTGCAATGAAAATCATTGATGCCGCTCGGGCACGCGAAGCCGCGCGCAAAGCACGTGACATGACCCGCCGCAAGAGTGTGTTAGATATCGCTGGTTTGCCCGGCAAACTGGCGGATTGTCAGGAGAAAGATCCATCGCTGTGTGAGTTGGTATTGGTTGAGGGAGACTCGGCCGGTGGTTCAGCTAAGTTGGGTCGTAACAGAAAGTACCAAGCTATTCTACCTCTAAAAGGTAAAATATTAAACGTTGAGAAGGCTCGCTTTGATAAAATGTTAGCTTCTGTTGAGGTTGGTACGTTAATCACCGCGCTGGGCTGTGGTATTGGCAAAGATGAATATAACCCGGATGCGATAAGGTATCATAAAATAATCATTATGACCGATGCTGATGTGGATGGGTCGCATATTAGAACTCTTTTACTCACCTTTTTTTACCGCCAAATGCCTGAGTTAATTGATAAGGGATATATTTATATTGCCCAACCACCACTTTATAAAGTTAAAAAAGGTAAGCAGGAGCAATATATCAAAGACGATGCTGCAATGGATGAGTACCTGTTACAGTTGGCAATAGCTGGCGCGGAGCTCTACCCAAGCGCTGACGCCCCTGCCATTCGAGGCAAAGCGCTGGAATCGTTGGCGGTTGAGTATCGTGCAGGCAGGAGAGCTTCCGAGCGGCTGGGTAAACGCTATCCAATAGATATTTTACTACCTATTTTGTATCTTGAACCGCTATCTTCTGAAGATTTGGCCGATGAGTTGCGTGTGACTCAGTGGGTGAAAAAGCTGGTTACCGATTTAAATACAGGACAGAAAGTAGGAAGTATCGTTTACGAAGCGGATGTTAAATTTAACGACGAACGCAAACTTTATAATCCTGTGGTGCTAACAAAGAGACACGGTATTACGAAAGAGTGGCGTTTAACCCAAGAGTTTTTCAATAGTGCGGATTATCGACAAATTGTAGCGGTGAGTAATTCAACTAGAGATCTTATTGAAACCGGATCGTATATTCAAAATGGCGATAAAAAAATACAAATAAGTAGTTTTGGTCAAGCCTTAGATTGGTTGATGCAGGACGCTAAAAAAGGGTTGGCCATCCAGCGCTATAAAGGCTTGGGTGAAATGAACCCAGATCAGTTATGGGAAACCACTATGGATCCAGACACAAGACGCTTGCTTCAGGTTAGTATTGAAGACGCGGTGGAGGCTGATCTCATCTTTACCACATTGATGGGTGATCAGGTAGAGCCGCGGCGTGCTTTTATAGAGTTGAATGCGTTGGCTGTTGAAAATCTCGACGTCTAGTCATTTTGTATATCGTAGCAGCCTATACGAAATCATTTTTGTATGGCCGCTTTTGTATAGCTCGTATGGCGGAGTAATATCTATAGTAAGTTTGCTGCATTCTTCTATATAGATAAGCGCGCCAGGGCTTAATAAATTTTGTTGATCAAGCGCTGCTAGTGTTGGCTCGAGCAGCGGTGTTTGATAAGGCGGATCAATGAAAACAATATCAAAGGGCGGCGTTAATTGATGTAGTCCCTGCGGCAGTTCTAACGTCCTAGCTTCAAAATTTTGGATATCTATTTTTTCTGCGGTAGCAGTAATAGTAGCAATAATTTTAATATTGTTATCTACAAAACAAACTGACGCAGCACCACGCGATAGCGCTTCAAACCCCAATGCCCCGCTTCCTGAAAAAGCGTCCAAGCAGCGCGCAGCTTCAATATATGGTGCCAGCCAGTTAAAAACCGTTTCACGAATTCTATCCGGTGTGGGTCGTAAGCTAGGTTCATTTAAAAACTCTATCATGCGGCGTTTAAATTTCCCGCCAATAATACGGACTTTATTTTTCACCAACAATTACCGTTATTAGATTTTCTGGTTTAATAGTTTTATCAAACGCCTGTTTAATTGACTGTGCAGTTGTCTTGCTAATACGATTTTGATAGGTGTCTAGGTAATTGAGAGGAAGATTATAAAACGCAATATTAACTACATTATCCAAAATGTTTTGATTGGTTGCATAACTAAATGGAAACGAGCCAATAAGATATTTTTTAGTCGCTTGCAAGGCTTGATCACTCGGACCTGTAGCAAGATAATTTGCAACAGATGATTTAGTTAGAGTAATAGCCTGTTGTACCGTTTGGTTTTTTGTTTGAAAAGCAATATAGAATGGCCCAGGTTGTTGCCAAGCATTAAAAGCGCTGCTAATGCCATAAACTAAACCGTGCTCATTGCGCACGGTTTTCATTAAAATAGAAGTAAGTCCCATATTACCGAGTAAAGTATTTCCAACCTGTAAAGGTAAATAGTCTGCATTGTTTCGACTAATCGCAGCTTGCCCAATAATAATTGTGCTTTGGGGAGAGTTAAAATCAACATGATAAGTTTTATTGTGAGGTTGAATATTAATTTTGGGTAGGCTATAGGCTTTACCAGCTGGTAATTGAGTTGAAATCATTTCTGCTACGGATTTAGCCTGATTTTTGGTGGTATCACCAATAATTACAATTAAAGCATTGTTGGCATTGTAGTAATTTTTATAAAATGAAGTTACATCATTAGCGCTAATTCCAGTGATAGAATGTGTGGTGCCATCAATGGGGTGCGCATAAGGAGTGTTGCCGTATAATTCATTATAAAAAGTAATCCCTGCGATGGTGTAAGGATTTTGTAAGCTGCTTTGAATGTCTGAGATAGTTTGTGCTTTAACTCGTGAAAAAGTAGCAGTTGAAAAAGTCATTTTCGTTAGTAATTTAGTATAAAAATCAATTGCCGGTTTGAGGTATTTTTCACGCGAGAGTGTGCGCATGTGCACCACAGCCATATCGCGATTGACAGTGCTATCAAAATTAATGCCAAGACTATTTATAGCGTTAGCAATTTGGGTGGTGTTTAAATCAGTAGTTTGTTGCCCAATAAATTGGTTGGTAAGTGAGGCTAATCCACCCTGCTTGCCATCGTATGCAGAACCAGCGTGAAACACAGTTGAAACATCTAAAATGGGTAACGTATTAATTTTAACAAAATAAACAGAGACATGGTTTTTTGTTTGCCATTGTTGAATTTTTACATAAGATTTATTTGCAAAACAGCAGCTAGAAAAAATAATAAAGGTAAATAATACAGACCACCATTGCATATTAGTTTCCCTGTGATTTTGAATTTAATGGGTGTAGTACACCGATTGTTAAATTGGATAAAGTGAGGTATTTTTGTGCCACTTTGTTAACTTGTGCTGCAGTAATAGCATTGATGTTTTTGGTATAGTCCTCGCCAGCTTGCCACGGCAGCCCAACTGCAACGGGGATGCCAATATCATAAGCCAGCGATTCTAGTGAGTCATGGCTATAAATTTTTTGAGCCATTACTTGGGTTTTAATGCGAGCTAATTCTTCATTTGTAATAGGATGCGCTTTTAGTGAAGCGATGGCTTTCAATAGCGCTTTAGTTAAGGTTTTGGTGGTATTGGGTGGATTAGGTACCGCGCTAATGGTGAATAAATTTCGATGCAGATAAAATTCATTATAATCACACTCAATTGAGTTAGCGATTCTGGATTGACGTACTAATTTTTCAGTTAAGCGAGAACTGTCGCCATCACAAAAAGCACTACTAAAAAGATCCAAGGCATAACCTTGCCATGGTCCATCATCATTATTAGTTATGGTGGGTGTGACATAAGCAAGATAAACAGTAGGCTGTTTTGCTGGCAAATAAGCATCAACACGTTTTTGCGAAAACGATTTAATTTCGCTACGCGGTTTTAGAGTTGGTAATTCTTTTTTAGGGATAGCAGCGAAATCTTTTTTAACGAGCGCATAAACAGCACTGGGTTTAACATCTCCCACTACTACAATAAAAGCGTTGTTCGGCGCATACCAAGTGTCATACCAGTTTTTTAAATCAGCTAAGGTGATGTTTTCAATGTCGGTCATCCAGCCAATGGTTAAATGATGATAAGGGTTATTTACTAATGCGGTGGCATTAACGCGTTCATAAAGTTTAGCATTTGGATTGCTGTCAATACGCATGCGTCGTTCTTCCATAACGACTTGGAGTTCTTTTTTAAAATCATTTTCGTTTAGCAGCAGATTTTGCATGCGATCCGCTTCAAGTTGCAATACCAAAGGCAGCTTATTTGCCGGCATATATTGGTAATACATAGTGAAATCATTTGTTGTCATAGCATTTTGTTGGCCACCATTTTCATTAACTAGACTTTCTAAAACGCCAGGACCATATTTTTTTGTGCCACGAAACATCATGTGTTCAAGTACGTGAGCAATACCGGTTGTGCCATTTTGCTCATTACCACTGCCCACTTTGTACCAAACTGAAGATAAAACAACGGGTGCGCGATGATTTTCTTTAACAAAGAGCTGCAGACCGTTGGCAAGCGTGTAAACATGCACCGTGGAATTCTCGGTGGTGGCTAAGCCAAATAATGGAATAAGCACAATAAGGACAAAGATTTTGCGTAGCATGGACCATCACCTTGAGGTAAGATAAGCCACTATTTTAAAGCTTATATTAAGGAAGTCCAGCATGTTTGGATTTAAATCAAAAGACAAAGTTGAAACGACATCATGGTTTTCGCGTCTCACCACGGGATTAAAAAAAACACGCAAACTATTTGGTAATCGTATTAGTGATTTGTTGCGAGGGAAACGTCAGCTTGATGCAGAAACGCGAGAAGCGCTGGAAACCATTTTATTGCAAGCCGATGTAGGTCTGGATGCAACCCAACGCATATTGGATACCGTCACGCAAAAATTATCACGTCAAGAAGTAAAAGATGAAAATGCGGTTATGCATATGCTTAAAGATGAGCTCATTGAAATTTTACGCCCCTATGTGAAGCCAATTGAGATCACTCAAAAGCCCTATGTGATTTTAGTGGTTGGCATTAATGGCTCTGGTAAAACCACCAGCATTGCTAAGATGGCGCATTATTTTCAAGCGCAACAACACAAAGTAATGTTAGCGGCTGGAGACACTTTTCGTGCCGCAGCTGTCGAGCAATTGCAGGTGTGGGGTAAGCGCAACGATGTAGTGGTGATTGCCCAACAAAGTGGTGCAGACAGCGCTTCGGTTATTTTTGATGCCGTGCACGCAAGCAAAGCGCGCGCAGTGGATGTGTTATTGGCAGATACAGCTGGACGTTTGCATACACAACAAAATTTAATGGCTGAACTCGAAAAAATTAAACGTGTGATTCAAAAACAATATCCCGAAGCGCCACAACAAACGGTGTTGGTTTTGGATGCGGGAATTGGCCAAAATGCCATACATCAAGCAGAACAATTTCATCAAGCCATTGGAATTACCAGTATAATTTTAACTAAGCTTGACGGCACAGCAAAAGGCGGCATTATTTTTGCTTTAGTTGAAAAATTGAAATTACCTATTTCGTTTATTGGCATTGGCGAAAGTGTCGATGATTTAAAACCCTTCGATGCGGCGCAATTTGTTACGGCGTTGTTTGAGTAAGCAGGCATAGGCTATAATCAAAATAGTCAATACACATTTAAAAAGGAAATGGAATGCAGCGTTATCACCCAACTATTGATACCTTATTTAATCAAATGTGGAATCAGCACCGACCAGAACTTGCCGATGAATTACTTGCCGAGAATTTTAAAGCATACTATTCAGATGAGGTTGTTTCTACTCATGACGCTTTTAAAGCGATGCTAATGGATTGGTTTACAGGGATTCCCGATATTAAGCATGACGTGCTTGATTATTTCGAACAAGGTGACCGCGTGGTAGCGCGCTGGACGGGTTATGGTAAGCACACGGGAGAGTTTTCTGGTCTTGCCGCAACGGGCAAACCGTTTCACTATTCAGGCATTACTATTTTCCAGCTTGATGATACTGGTAAAATTAGCCAGGCATGGATAGCAATGGATTTCGCTGAACAGTTTGCCAAATTAAGCCAATAATATTGCCCCCAATTACCTGCAGCAAGGAATGCTTGAATGTTACTTAATGATGAACTAGCGGCGAAAGCCAATAAATTCAAACCAGAAAACGTAATCGCTTATATTAAAAATCTACAAATCACGCCTAATTGGATTGATCCACATCGGTTTTGGTTTTGTTACCAAACGGATGCGGGTTATGAATTTAAACTAGCCCATTGCCATGATGGAAAAATTCAACCCTTGTTTGATCACACAATCATTGCAGAAAATTTATCTCAATTACTTAAGGCCAAAATCAAGCCGACGTGTCTGCCTATAACAATACAGTATTGGCTAGATGACAGCACTTGCATTTTCGAAGCCACTAACAATTATTACCGATGTGACATCAATACAAATTCAGTGCAAAAATATGAAGAATTTGTGCCGCAATACCCATCGCGTTCCCCGAGTGCGATGCAAGCATGGGGATTATTACCTTGCATGGATACCGATATTTTAAGATCACCCGATGGAAAGTGGGATCTTAAACTTAACAATTACAATTTAGAATTAATTTCTACCGTCGATAACACGCGGAAAATGTTAACACAAGATGGCACAGTCGATTTTGCCTATGCGCTATCGCCAAATTGTAATTTAGCCACAATTACGAATAGCCGCGCAAATAAAAACTTCCCCCCTATAGCCATCTGGTCTGCTGACTCGAGCAAAATTTTGACACACAAAGTCGATCAACGCCACGTGACCTTATTGCCCTATGTTCAACATTGTCCTGATAAACAAGGTGATTATCAGCCGAAACTTTGGCAATTACGCATGCCTTGTGCTGGCGATGAAGTGGTTACGACTACGCAATTGTGCATCATTGATGTTTTAAAAAATCAGGTTGCCCAAATTGATACGCCACCCATTTTATCTACCATGATTGGTTCATCCATCGAATCAAATTACGCTTGGTTTAACCACGATGCCAGCAAAGTCTTTTTTATCCGGGAACACAGAGCAAATAAACAAATGGATTTTTGTGTCGCAGACAGCACGACAGGCAAAGCAAAATTATTATTAACAGAGCAAGCCAATACTTATGTCGAAACCAGTAATTTATTATTTTGGATCAATTACACTTACACATTAACCAACTGTGATGAAGCAATTTGGTTGTCTGAACGTGATGGCTGGATGCAACTCTACTTAGTCGATACCAAGCAAGGCGGTATTAAACACGCTATAACGCAGGGCGAGTTTTGTGTTAGAAAAGTGTGTCATGTCGATGAAGATAATCGCTATGTTTATTTTCTAGCAAGCGGCGTTGATAAACAGATCGATCCTTATTTACGCCAACTCTATCGCGCTTCATTAAACGGAGACGATTGCGTCTGTCTTACACCAGCGGCAGCTGATCATACAATTTATTTTTCGCCGCGTGGTGACTACTTTATTAGTAATGCTTCGACTATGGATTCAGTGCCGACAGCGACATTACATAAAGCCAATGGTGAATTGATAGCAGTATTAACTCAAGCTAATTTTGAGGCGTTATTTAATTTAGGATGGCAATATCCAGAGCCTTTCACTGCCAAAGCAGCCGATGGTGTTACCGATTTATATGGTCTTATTTATCGGCCGACGAACTTCGATCCCAATAAAAAATACGCCATCATCGATGATATTTATCCTGGCCCCCAAATGATACGCACAGCGAAATCTTATCTTTTTGATCCGCCCGAATATCTTATCGGTCCTTGGTGGTCACAGTGTTATGCAGAACTCGGTTTTATTGTGGTGAATATTGATGGCCGTGGCACGCCACTTCGCTCAAAAGCGTTTCATGATTATTCGCACAATAACATGCAATCAGCTGGCGGCTTAGAGGATCACATCGCCGTTATTAAACAATTAGCCGAACGTTATGATTTTCTTGATACGAACCGAGTTGGCATTGTTGGATGGTCGCAGGGCGGTTACGCCGCTGCTAGGGCTATCCTGCAATATCCGGATTTTTACAAGGTTGCGATAGCGTTTGCCGGCGATCATGAATTACGTAGTTATTTATCATTTTGGGGAGAAAAGGTCCAAACTTATCCTGTCGATAAAAACTTTGATCTTTATTCCAATGCATCACTGGCAAAGCAACTACAAGGCAAGTTGTTTTTAATTCATGGGGAGCTTGATGATAACGTCCACCCTGCCGGCACCTTTTCTTTAGTCAATGCGTTGATTCAGGCTGATAAAGATTTTGATTTGCTTATCGTACCCAATGAAAATCACAGTGGCTGTTTCATGAATACCTATATCCAAAAGCGGATGTGGGGATACTTTGCTACTTATCTGTAATCGCCTTTAAATATAAGTGATCGCAAATTAAAGCGGTGTCTGCTATATTTCCAGTATGTCGATATAA
>JBGTHB010000028.1:0-18370 GCA_041746415.1 Coxiellaceae bacterium
GCCGGCGCCCAATCGCAACTATATAAATTTAAATCTTTGCCAAGTTTATTGCGTAAAGCCCCTAACGCATCGTTAACAATTTTTGCTTTATCCGCACCAAAGAAAATTAAATCATTGGCTTTAGCTTGAGTGCGTTTTAAAATTTCAGCAATTGCTGCATCAGGTAAAAATTTTAAAATAGGCGATTGTAAACCATCGCGGCCTTGTGCAGGATCAACTACTTTTATATACGCTAAACCTTTAGCACCATAATTTCCCACGAACTGAGTGTAATCATCAATTTGTTTTCGTGTTAATTCGCCAGCTTGGGGTACGCACATTGCGGCGACGCGACTGTCAGTGTCATTTGCCGGTGCGCTAAATACTTTAAACTCAACCGATTTTAATAAATCGCTAATTTCAACTAACTCTAGTGGAATGCGTAAATCGGGTTTGTCGGAACCATAACGTTGCATAGCGTCGTGATAAGTGAGACGTGGGAATGGGTCTGGCAGCGTCACATTTAATATGGATTTAAATAGCTCACGTACCATGGCTTCCATTAAATTCTGAATATCCTCTTCTTGTGCAAACGCCATTTCTAAATCGAGTTGCGTGAATTCAGGTTGGCGATCAGCACGTAAATCTTCATCACGAAAGCAACGCACGATTTGATAATATTTATCAAAGCCAGCAGCCATTAATAATTCTTTAAAAATTTGTGGCGATTGGGGTAATGCAAAAAAATGGCCGCTGTGCGTTCGCGATGGCACTAAATAATCACGCGCACCTTCGGGTGTGGCTTTGGTTAAAATGGGTGTCTCAACATCCATAAAATCACGTTCATCTAAGAACTGACGAATGAAACGCACGATTGCTGAACGAGTTTTAAAGCGAGCGAAGACTTCACTACGACGTAAATCAAGATAACGGTATTTCAACCGTGTTTCTTCACCCACTTCTTGATAATCATCAATGTTAAAAGGCGGTGGTGCGGAGCGATTTAAAATTTTTAACTCAGTAGCCGCAAGTTCAATTTCACCTGAAGTCAGCTCTTTATTAGCTGTGCCTTCAGGACGTTGGCGAACTACACCTGTTACTTGGATAACAAATTCATTACGCAGTGTTTGAGCGATTTCAAAACTCGCCGCTTGTGCCGGATCACACACCACTTGCAGCAAGCCTTCACGATCACGCAAATCAATAAATATTAAACCACCGTGGTCACGACGACGATGAACCCATCCGCAAAGCGTCAGTGTTTGTTCGAGTTGTTGGGAGTTAACGCTGCCACAGTATTGCGATCGCATGCTCATTAGTTTTTTACCCGCTATTTATATACAAGAATGGCAGATCTTAGCTGGCTTCGTTAGGGCGAGCAAGCGTTTAGGGGTTTGCACCGGCGCTTAGTTATGACCTGAGTTTATTGTAAAGATTTGCCTGGAGTAGCGAACAAAAAGGCAGCAGCCAGATTGCACCCACTATTGCCACTATAGATCCGAGTGCCCCCAGCCAAACCAGATTGAGTAGCATACCAATAATGAAAGCAGCAAATACCAGTGCCATCAACACATAGTTAAATACAAAAACCAGCAGCACCTTAAAAAAGTGACGCCACACCAGCTTGCATGAATCACCTATTGCTTGAAATACGCCATTATTTTTGTCAGCAATAAGTGGAATGGTGAAATAGCAAAAAAGCGTAATCACTATGCCGATAATATAGCCCGCGATTTCTGCAGGTGGAAGATGAACTGCAGTTAGCGTTGCGGCAGGGTGAGATTTTAGAAAAAAATACTCATTAAGAAAGCTATTGGCAGCACTGACTAGGCTAAATAACAACATGAATGTCATAGCTTGTGGTGCGCGTTTAAAATAATTAAAACCAGTTTGGGCATTTGGTGTTTCGCCGCGTATTTTTTTAAATGCCACCATAAAAATACCACACATAAAAATACCCAGGGTGACATTAACGACGATGGGCACAATGAGTTTAATCCAAATCAAAGGTAACGATTTGCCATAAATACTGGTGCCGATGGCGAGCATAATAATTTCTACGAGTACGGCGCAGGCGGCTGTTGTGAGCACGATTAACCACAGTGGCCATTTTATACCATGTATGGCTTGCCACGATTCAGTTACTAGGGATTTAAATGAGCAGTTCATGGTTTTCTCCGCGTACATCAAAAAAATCAATTGGTGCGAAGAATAACATATTATTCTTGAGTGGGGATAGTGCTGTCATTCATCGTTAATCGGTGGTGTGGCATGATCACCCCAAGCGATACAATCGCTTTGAATGCCTCTTCAATTGTCATATTTAATTCAGTCACGTCTGCCACTGGTACAATAATTAAAAAACCGGAAGTGGGATTAGGTGTAGTGGGAATGAATACAGTGAGCATTTGACCATTGGTAGGCGTGCCTTGAAATTTACCACTGGTTTGAAAGCCAATGCTCCATAAACCTTTGCGAGGGTATTCCACTAACACGACTTGTTTAAATGAATCACCGCTTGCTTGAAAGAATGCGTTAGCGACTTGTTTAACAGCGGAATAAATACTGCGAATAATTGGGATGCGTGATAACAACCGTTCTGAAATCTCAACGAGTTTATTGCCAAGAAAATTTGTCACCAGTAAGCCCGTGAGAAAAATAATAATAATCGCCAGCAAAATACCAAGACCAGGTATGTGATGGCCAATTAACTGATCAGGCTGGTAGGGATGTGGCAACAATGAAATGGTGCTGTCGAGCAAATCAAATAAAAAACGGATGACGACAAATGTAGCCCATATAGGCAGCCAAAATAACAATCCGGCTATAAGGTATTTTTTCATGGCCCAATAATAACATATTGTTTTGTTTTGCTATAATGGAAACACTAATAATAACAAGGAGGTTAATTATGCGGGTTTTGAAGCATTGTGTTCTTGCTGTGTTAGTTAGTTGTTTTGCGCTAACCACTTGTGCCGCTGGCAATCAAGCGGATTTTTCAAAGGTCTCATGTGATTCATTAAGCGTGAGTAAAAACCCTGCAGTAGTTTCTGCAGCGCAAGGTTTGTGTCATCAAATCAAAAGTGATGCCGCCAGCCAAGGTTTGAGCTTGGCGCAGTTTGCCGCAAAAGAAAAAGAAAACGGCCAATATAAACAAGCTTACTCTAATTACGCAAAACAAGCGTATCGCGCTAACACGCCATTGGGCGTGACAGCAGATGCGGTATCTGCTCAGACTTGCCAGGGTTTGTGTGCTGGTGCAGATGCAGCCATGGCAATTCCCATCATTGGTTGGATTATTGCCGCGGCATTAGTTGGCACAGCAATAGGTGAAGGTTGTGATAATTGCGGCGGTTTTCAACCAGTATAAATTTTTTGTAACTCCAGAGCTTATGGGTTGAAATCGGCAATAACGGCCAATCTTGAACGTACAGGAGTTTTGCACTTCGTGCTGCAACTCCTTTCTTAAACTATTCTCTGGAGCCTCAAAATGCTCATGTACAATGTGTACACTCTGCTTTTTCGTTAATTTTGCGTTCAACCTTGTCTCGTTCTTGCCAATTTGCAGATCATCTTCTTTGGTACCTGAGTAGTTACAATTTTTTAATTGAGGCTCCAAAAATTATTCACTTGAAGTCTCAGTTTTCTTCTCCGCTTTTTTCTCGCTAGTAGTTGTTGTTTTTGCTTCACTCTTATCATTTTTTTCGTTGGGCTGTTTTCTATTATCACCGCGAAAATCGGTGACATACCAACCACTGCCTTTTAATTGAAAACCTGCTGCAGAGATTTTCTTTTTCAGCGTTTCGTTGTTACAGTTTGGGCAGTGTGTTTTAGGTTCATCAGAAAATTTTTGTAAAAACTCACATTGATGAGCGCATTGTTGGCATTGGTATTCGTAAATTGGCATAGAACTCACTCTCCAGCTTATGGGTTGAAATTGCAATCAGTGCGTTGGCAGATCATCTTAGAATCTCTTATTCGTCGTAGGGTCGCAATATCTGGGTATCCAATGACGCGCCCAAATCATTTAAGCTTGATCTGAAACGAATGGTATGGGGTTGCTGCATGTGATGATCAAGTGCTGCTCGATCTTTCCAATGTTGTTGCATCACAAAATAGATGGGTTCAGCCGCGGTTTTATAAGTTTCAAAACGCAGGCAACCTGGTTCGGCACGAGACAGCGGGATGACCGCTTGAAGAAGCTGCACGGCTTGTTGAATACTTTCTTGTTGTAGTCGGATGTAAACAATAAACTCGATGATTTCATTCATGGCATGCTCCAAAAAAAAGCCCAATTTGGGCTTTTTTATAGCACAGCTAGCCGCTTTAGTCACCCCAGTCGAGTGCACCGCCCGTTTGATATTCTGTTACTCGCGTTTCAAAAAAGTTTTTCTCCTTTTTGAGATCCATCATTTCGCTCATCCACGGGAAGGGATTGCTGGCGCCGACATACTGTTCGGGTAAGCCAATCTGTGCTAGACGACGGTTAGCAATAAACTGCAAATAGTTACGAAACATTTCTGCATTCAATCCTAAAATGCCTCGCGGCATGGTGTCGTGCGCATATTGGCATTCTAATTCCACGCCTTCTTTAATCATGGCGATGATTTCTTGTTGAAAAGCATCTGTCCATAAGTGTGGATTTTCAATTTTGATTTGGTTGATAACGTCAATACCAAAGTTAACGTGCATGGATTCATCACGCAAAATATATTGGAATTGTTCAGAGGTGCCGGTCATTTTACCGCGTCGACCCATCGCTAAAATTTGAGTAAAGCCAACATAGAAAAACAAACCTTCAAATACCACATAAAATGCGATTAAATCACGCAATAAGCGTTGATCATTTTCTGTTGTGCCGGTGCTAAACATCGGATCAGCTAAGCTTTGCGTGTAAGGTAACGCCCAAGCTGCTTTGTGTGAAACGGCTGGCACTTCGCGATACATGTTAAATACTTTTGCTTCATCAAGACCTAAGCTTTCGATGATGTGTTGATACGAGTGGGTGTGTAGTGCTTCTTCAAACGCTTGGCGTAACAAAAATTGACGGCATTCAGGATTGGTGATGTGACGATAAATCGCTAATACCAAATTATTTGCTACTAATGAATCAGCTGTGGCAAAAAATCCTAGACTGCGTTCAATGATCATGCGCTCGTCATCGGTTAAACCATGAGGATCTTTCCATAAAGCAATATCAGCGGCCATGCTGATTTCATTTGGCATCCAGTGGTTAGCGCAACCCGATAAATATTTTTGCCAAGCCCATTTATATTTAAAGGGAACGAGCTGATTTAAATCCGCACTGCAGTTAATCATTTTTTTGTCGTCAACTTTAATGCGCGCTGCACCCATTTCTAGCTGCTCGAGTCCAGTAGCATGTTGTTGCACCGCTGGTGTTTTTGTAGCGGCGGGTTTGGTATCGGCTGTAGCTGTTTCATTCCAATTTAAAATTTCGCTCATTTGTCTGTCTCCTAGATAATATTATTGGCACGCTTCACAATCTGGATTATCAATTGAGCATGCTTGTGGTGCTGCAGTTTGTGCTACTGCGTTTAAAGCGCCATCATTAATGGTTGCTTTTTCAGTGCTGGTAGCGCCAAGACTGCGTAAGTAGTAAGTCGTTTTTAAACCGCGCAACCAAGCCATACGATACAACACGTCGAGTTTTTTACCCGATGGTTCGGCCATATACAGGTTGAGTGATTGGGCTTGATCAATCCATTTTTGACGGCGTGAAGCCGCTTCAACTAACCAACGCGGTTCTAATTCAAAGGCAGTCGCGTACAGTTTTTTGAGGTCTGCTGGGATGCGCTCGATTTTTTGCACGCTTCCGTTGTAATACTTTAAGTCGTGAACCATAACGTTATCCCACAAACCGCGTTCTTTTAAGTCATTAACGAGGTAAGGGTTGATAACCGTAAACTCACCAGACAAATTCGATTTAACGAATAAATTTTGATAAGTGGGTTCAATGGATTGCGACACACCGCAAATATTGGAAATGGTTGCTGTGGGTGCAATTGCCATGGTGTTGGAATTGCGCATACCATATTTTTTTACGTTATTGCGTAAACTATCCCAATCTAAAGTGCGACTGGTGTCTTGTTCTAAGTATTTGCCGCGCGCTTCTTTAAGTAACTCGATGGAATCAATTGGCAGAATACCTTTGCTCCACAACGAGCCGTCAAAGCTTTCGTATTTGCCGCGTTCTTTTGCTAATTCCATGGATGCTTCAATGGCGTAATAACTAACGTGCTCCATCGAATGATCAGCAAAGGCCACCGCTTCGTCTGAGGCGTAAGCAAGACGTTGTTGATAGAGTGCATCTTGAAAGCCCATGATGCCTAAACCAATTGGGCGATGTTTTAAGTTAGCGTTTTTCGCTTGTGGCACGCTGTAGTAGTTAATATCAATCACGTTGTCTAGCATGCGAATGGCGGTTTTAACGGTTTTCTTTAATTTTGCCGTGTCTAATTTGCCGTTTTTCATATGTTGTGGCAAGTTGATGCTGCCTAAGTTGCACACAGCAATTTCTTCTTTTGAGGTGTTTAATGTAATCTCGGTGCACAGGTTTGAACTGTGAACTACGCCCACGTGTTGTTGAGGTGAACGTAAGTTACAAGGATCTTTAAATGTAAACCACGGATGGCCTGTTTCAAATAACATGCCGAGCATTTTGCGCCACAAGTTAACTGCAGGAATTTGCTTGCTGCGAATTTTTCCTTGTTTTGCCTGTTTCTCGTATGCTGTGTAGGCTTTTTCAAATTCCAAACCGTATTTGTCGTGTAAATCAGGTACTTGATCCGGTGAAAACAGCGTCCACACTTCTTTTTCAAAAACACGTTTTACTAATAAATCGGGAATCCAGTTAGCGGTGTTCATGTCATGAGTACGTCGACGTTCATCGCCCGTGTTTTTACGTAAGTCCAAAAATTCTTCAATATCCATGTGCCAAGTTTCAAGATAAGCACAGACAGCACCTTTGCGTTTACCGCCTTGATTAACGGCAACGGCGGTGGCATCCGCCACATTTAAAAACGGCACCACACCGAGCGATTTACCATTGGTGCCTTTGATGTGTGCGCCCATGGCGCGCACGGGTGTCCAGTCATTGCCAAGGCCACCGGCAAATTTTGATAACAGCGCGTTGTCTTTTAACGCGTTATAAATGCAGTCCAAACTATCCGGTACCGTTGTTAAAAAACAACTGGAGAGTTGTGAGTATTGTGTGCCAGCATTAAAAAGAGTTGGCGTTGAACTCATGTAATCAAAGGAAGACAGCAAATCGTAAAATTCGATGGCACGTTCATTACGTGCGTTACCTTCGCTCAACGCCAGACCCATTGCCACTCGCATGTAAAACGTTTGAGGTAGTTCTAAGCGAATGCCCTTATGATGAATAAAGTAGCGGTCATAAAGTGTTTGTAGACTTAAGTAAGTGAATTGATTGTCGCGCTCAATTTTAAGTGCTTGAGCCAATTTATCCAAGTCAAAATTATTGAGTTCTGGATTGAGGTGATCGGTGGCGATGCCTTTTTTAATTAACCCTTTGAATGCAGCTTGGTAATGTTTATCAATGGTTTCCTGTGTTAAGTCATGCTCGATGTCGAGCCCGCCCAACACTTCATTATAAAGGTCTTGTAGCAGTAAACGAGCCGTAGCGTAAGTATAGTTGGGTTCGTTTTCCACATGGGTGCGCGCGCTCATAACGATGGCTTTATAAACATCGCGTAAACCAACGCCGTCAAATAAATTATTTTGCACATCATCGATAATGCGCATTGGGTTAACGTCTTGTAATCCTTTGCAGGCATCGGTAATGATGGTGTTGAGCCACTGCATGTTGAGGGGGACTTTTTTGCCATCATCTAATGTGATGTGCAGTTGGTTATTACTGGCTGCTTGTTGCAATTTTTCTTGTCGTTCTTTACGGCGCTCTTCACGATACAGCACATACGAGCGAGCAATTTTATGTAAGCCGGCATACATCAACGCTAATTCCACTTTGTCTTGAATGGCTTCAATATGAATGGTGCCGCCGTCTGGCCAACGTTTAAAAAACATTTCCGTGATTTGATCCGTTAAACGATTGACGATTTCTTCGATGCGTTGCGATGAATCAGCGCCGTCACCTTCGACAGCCAGAAACGCTTTTTTCATGGCGTTGCGGATGCGCGTTTTGTCGTAAGTAATCATACGACCATCACGTTTAATAACGCGTAACTGGCCAGGCTGCAGGTCAGCTGCAAAGTCTGGGGTGATAGAGTGTGTTGGTTCAGTTATTGTTTCCATCTCAGGACTCCTTTGGTAGGCTAGACGACGACAGAGTAAACCCAATATGTTGGGATAAAAGCGATCTATAAACACAAGATAGTGTGATTTAATGTGGATTGCAAGAGGAAGAACTTGGGGGCAAGCTGTGGATAAAATGTGTAAAATGACGCATGCCTTTGGTGGCCTGCTTTAGCGGCAGCACATTTTAATTCGTTATTGCATTACTTAAGTCAAAAATGGAACAATGCTTACAACTTGACGGGAATTTTTACAGATGAGCTCTATTATAGATAAAGATGGCTTTAGACAAAATGTTGGCATTATTGTGTGCAACAAACAAGGGCAGCTATTGTTTGCCCGACGTCGTGGTAATCAAGACGCGTGGCAATTTCCTCAGGGTGGTATCCATCACGATGAGACAGTTGAGCAGGCGATGTGGCGTGAATTAAAAGAAGAGCTGGGGTTGGTGCAGTCAGATGTGGAAGTGTTAGCGCAGTCAAAGCAATGGTTAAAGTATTATTTGCCAAAACGTTATCAACGTCGTGGTCAAAAACCGTTGTGTGTGGGCCAAACCCAAAAATGGTTTTTGCTGCGGCTCATTAGTACTGCAGATAAAGTGAATTTGCATACTTCAGCTCAACCCGAGTTCGATCATTGGCAGTGGGTTTCTTATCAGTACCCGCTTGAAAGAGTGATTGAGTTTAAACGTGACGTCTATAAAAAAATTTTAGAAGAGTTTGCAGTATTTATTTCAATATAACGCTAAC
Organism: Coxiellaceae bacterium; assembly: GCA_041746415.1. Taxonomy (GTDB): domain Bacteria; phylum Pseudomonadota; class Gammaproteobacteria; order Coxiellales; family Coxiellaceae; genus JBGTHB01. The sequence goes on from JBGTHB010000028.1 coordinate 9,024, forward strand.
GTTAAAAGAAAAATATAAAAAGACAGCCGGCGCGATTTAAGTAGTTTATTCACGTCACCATCCTTTTTTAATTGCAACAACCACAGACGAATGCCTTACGGACTGTTATTATACTAAGTAATATTATGTTGAAATTGTTGCAAAAAATCACGCAAGAAGTGAATAGTGCGCCCACCATGGAAGGTTCTTTGGCGGTGGTGGTTGAGCGCCTACGAGAAGTGCTGCATGCGGATAGTTGCAGTATTTTTCTGTGTGATGATCATCATGCAGAATATATTTTAATGGCTACTCAAGGGTTGAATGCGGAATTGGTTGGTAAAGCCCGTTTAAAATTTGGTGAGGGTTTGATTGGGTTAGTTGGTCAACGCGAAGCGCCGCTCAATTTAGAAGACATGCAAACGCATGAAAGCTTTTTACATTATAAAAAATTAGGCGAAGAAGAGTTTCATGGTTTCCTCGGTGTACCGATTATCGAGCAGGGAACGGTGTTGGGCGTGTTGATGTTACAGCAAAAAGAGACACGCCATTTTGGTGAGGAAGAAGAGGCATTTTGTATTACCCTGACTATTCAGCTCGCTTCTGAAATTGCCCACGCCAGAGCAAAGGGTGCGTTAAAAGCGTTAACCGAAAAAAAACGCGGCAGCAAAAAAAAACAAACTGTGCTACACGGTATTTCAGGTGCGCCGGGTGTTGCCGTTGGTGTGGTCACGGTGGTTTATCCACTTGCTGATTTAGACGCGGTGCCCGATCAAGCCACCGAAAATCCAGAGCGTGAAATTGTTTTTTTTGAGCAAGCATTGAGTGCCAGTAAAGATGAAATCCATGCGCTTCAAAGCAAAACAAAAAACAGTTTGTCTGTTGCCGAAAGCGCTATCTTTGATGCTTACTTGCGTATTTTAGATAGCCGTACCCTCATTAATGAAGTAATCGACATTATAAAAAATGGCTTATGGGCGCAGACCGCATTAAAGCAAGTCATCAAAAAACACGTGGCGCATTTTGAGGCGTTGGATGATGCTTATTTGCGGGAGCGCGCTGTTGATTTTCGTGATTTGGGTCGCCGCATTTTAAGTCATTTGCAAAGCAATAAAACTGAGCAAAAAGAACTGCCGAAAAAAGTGATTATGGTGAGTGAGGAAGTGACGGCAACGGCGTTACTGGAAATGCCACGTGATCGCTTAGTGGGTGTTATTTCAGGCACCGGTTCTGCCAACTCGCATGTGGCAATTTTGACGCGTGCCTTAGGCATTCCCACTGTGATGGGAGTGACTGGCACACCCTTGGCGGAATTGGCGGACAAAGAATGTATCGTCGATGGCTACAATGGGCATATTTACTTATCACCCAATGCGAATTTGAAAAAAGAATTTCGCGCCTTAGTAGAAGAAGAAAATGAACTGGATAGCGAATTAGAAGCGCTGCGTGATCTGCCCGCTATCACTAAAGATAAGCACACGGTCGCTTTGTATGTGAACACAGGATTGGCTGTGGAAGGTGGTTTATCACTCAGTGTGGGCGCTGAAGGGGTGGGATTGTATCGCACTGAAATGCCGTTTATGGTGCGTGATCGTTTTCCCAGTGAAGAAGAACAACGAGTGATGTATCGCCAATTGCTTAGCACTTTCGCCCCGCGTCCTGTAACAATGCGTACGTTAGATATTGGTGGTGATAAACGGTTGCCGTATTTTAATATTGACGAAGAAAATCCTTTTTTAGGCTGGCGCGGTATTCGCGTGACACTGGATCATCCTGAAATTTTTTTACAACAAGCGCGAGCGATGTTGCAAGCAAGTGAAGGACTGAATAACCTTGCGATTATGCTGCCAATGATCAGTTCAATAAATGAAGTGGAAAAAGCATTGAGCTTAATTCAACAAGCGTTTGATGAGCTGACAAAAGAAGGGCATAAACTAAAAAAACCACAATTGGGTTTGATGGTTGAAGTGCCGTCAGCGGTTTATCAAGCGTATGAGCTGGCCAAACGCGTTGATTTTATTTCGGTGGGCAGCAACGATTTAATTCAATATTTATTGGCAGTGGATCGTAATAATCCACGCGTTGCTTCACGCTATCAGGGATTGCATCCGGCCGTATTGCGCGCATTGCAGCAAGTGGTGAAAGGCGGACACAAGGCGCGTAAACGCGTCGGTATTTGTGGTGAATTGGCTGGTGACCCCTTAGCGGTGATTTTGCTGTTAGGTATGGGTTATGACAATTTGAGTATGAATGCGCGAGGGTTGCCGCGAGTAAAATGGGTGATTCGTCAGTTCACCTATGCAAGCGCCAAAAAAATTGTCGATCAAGTCATTAAAATGGATGATCCCCGCGATGTGCGTATCACACTTGAACATGCGTTAGATGATGTGGGTCTGGGCGGTTTAATTCGCGCAGGGCGATAATTTAGTGATTGTAATGGATAACTGGTGGTGGCATTAATGTGTATCCCCGACTTGCTGCAGATGGCAAAACAGTCACAGGCTTTAATGTTGGGCGACTTGCAGGCAGTGTTGCAGCAAGCAAATAGATAGCTGTTTTTTTAAAAAAGCCAGGTTAGCCTGGCTTTTTTGTAGGTAATGACAAACTTGTGTAGAACCTTTATTCTAATTAAACAAGGATGTGTTTATGGAAAATTATTTCGTTGTGGTGTTGCTCTATATTTTTTTAGGTATGTTTGCCGGTTTTTCCTCAGGTTTATTAGGAATTGGTGGCGGGGCGATTATCGTGCCTGGCCTGATTATGATTTTCCAATTTCAGCATTTTCCAGAAGCGAATTTAGTGCACATTGCCGCAGGCACGTCGTTGGCGGTGATTGTCGTGGCGACATTAAGAGGGTTGCTATCTTACTATCGCCCCGAAATACGTTTTTTTGAAATTTATAAATTATTGATTCCCGGCTTAGTGATTGGCGTAATTGGTGGCGCAATATTAGCGCACTATTTAAAAGCAGAAGTGTTGCAAATTATCTTTGGTGTGTTTGTGGTGGGCATGGCATTAAAAATGTTGATGTATCACGGCTCTTCTAAAACCTATCCATTGCCCGGTTTTTTGGGCATGAATGCGTTTGCTTTATTCACTGGTGCCCAATCGGGTTTATTAGGTTTGGGTGGTGGCACGTTTACGATTCCATTTTTAACCTATTGCGGCGTGGATAAACACTCCACCCAAATGAATGCGTTAGCGGTGAGTTTAACCACCGCTTTTTTTGGTACCGCAACGGTGATGATCACCGGTTCACATGTGGCCCATTTACCGATTGGTTCAGTAGGATATGTCTATTGGCCAGCTTGGTTGGCTATTGCATTAGGAGCATTGATTACAGTGCCATTAGGAACACGTTTGGCTTATCGCGCGCCCGTGGTATTATTGCGACGACTTTTTGCTAGCTTTTTGTTAATCGTGGCCGTGCATTTATTCTGGACGGCAACCAGTTAAGGAATGACATGTTGCATTATCCACAGTTAGATCCTATTGCGTTTCAATTAGGCCCGGTCAAGGTTCACTGGTACGGCATTATGTATTTAGTGGGTTTTGTGTGTGCCTGGTTATTAGCGATTTACCGCGCCAAAAAGCCTCATAGTGGTTGGGATAAAGAGCAAGTAGCAGATTTTATTTTTTATGCCGCGTTAGGTGTGATCTTGGGCGGGCGTATCGGTTATATGTTGTTTTATGATTTTGCCGGTTTGCTACTACATCCGCTAACGCTTTTTAAAATTTGGCAAGGCGGTATGTCATTCCATGGCGGTTTAATTGGGGTGGCCTTAGCGTCGTATTTTTTTGCACGCCGGTACCAAAAAAATTGGTTCGATGTCATTGATTTTGCGGCACCGTTAGTACCAATCGGCTTGGGTGCGGGGCGTATTGGCAACTTTATTAATGGTGAATTGTGGGGGCGGGTGACCGATGTGCCATGGGCAATGGTGTTTCCTCATGCTGGACCGTTGCCGCGACATCCTTCTCAATTGTATGAATTTTTACTCGAAGGCGTTTTACTGTTTTTGATTTTATGGCTTTATTCCAGTAAAAAAAGACCCCGTTTTGCAGTGAGTGCGTTGTTTCTAGTCTGCTATGGCGCGTTTCGCTTTGCTGTTGAATTTTTTCGCCAACCGGATCCGCAGCTGGGTTTTGTTGCTTTTGGTTGGCTGACGATGGGACAATTGCTATCATTGCCCATGATTCTTTTAGGTTTGTTTTTTTTCTGGTGGGCTTATCACAAGGAGCGTAGTCATGGCTAAGCAGTTTATTTTAATCGTGTTACTTTCAATTGCGGCCGTATTTTTTCGTGCTCAATTGTCTAATGTACTAGATGGTTTGGTTATTGTGCACAATGGCATTGCTGAAGCGTTGTTGCGTGTTTTTTCAACCAGCGAGGCTGGACGTTTTATTCAAGATATCATTGCCTTATTGGTGATTCCGGCTTTAATTGGCGCTGTGTTTTGTGTCGGTTTTTGGTTAATTAAGCGTGAAATGATGCCACACACGATGCTGATTATTTGGGTGGTGTGGCTGGTGTTGTTAACCACCATGGTGGCGCAACACGGCATGCAAAAAGCGCCGGATGATCAAACTGGGGGTGCTAATGCGGCACAAGTTTCTTCGCCCGTTGATGGAGCACCAGCAGGAGCTGAATAAGTAATGATGTTAATGGAACAACATTATCTCACGATGCTAGAGCAGGTTATGACCAATGGCATAGATCGCCAAGATCGCACTGGCACAGGCACTCGCAGTGTTTTTAGTTATGAAATGCGCTTTGATATTTCACAATCTTTTCCGTTGCTCACTACCAAAAAACTACACACGAAAAGTATTTTTCATGAGTTATTGTGGTTTTTAAGTGGTGATACCAACGTACGCTATTTACAAGAAAACGGCGTGCGTATTTGGAATGAGTGGGCCGATGAAGACGGTGAGCTAGGACCTGTTTACGGCAAGCAATGGCGACGTTGGCAATGTGCTGATGGCACGGTTGTCGATCAAATTAGTGAGCTAGTGGAAAGTATAAAACACAACCCCACCTCAAGACGCTTAATTGTGTGTGCTTGGAATGTCGGCGAGTTAAAGCACATGGCGTTGCCTCCCTGTCACTGTTTATTTCAATTTTATGTCGCAAATGGCAAGCTATCTTGTAAGCTTACTCAGCGATCTGCTGATTTATTTCTCGGCGTGCCCTTTAATATTGCCTCGTATTCATTATTAACTTATATGCTGGCGCAGCAGTGTGATTTAACACCGGGCGAATTTATTTGGTCAGGCGGGGATTGTCATATTTACCATAATCATTTTGATCAAGTAAAAGAACAATTGTCACGCGCCCCACGTGCTTTTCCAACACTGAAAATTTTACGCCGGCCAGACTCACTGTTTGATTATCACTGCGAGGATTTTGTTATTGAAAACTATGATCCTCATCCAGCTATTAAAGCGCCTATTGCTGTTTAGGTTTAGGTCTCTTTTCCCGCTAATTTAATAATAAGCTAAGCTTTTTTAGGCATAATGAAGCCATTCATTGAAAGAGGGTTGGTGCAGATGAGAAATCAAATATTAGAAATCCAAGTCAAATATGTGGCAGAAGCTAAAGCGTGTTTTGAGGCAATATGCCGAAAAAATAACCTTGCTGCAAGCTGGCCCGCTGTAGCAAGAGATGTGGTTATTGATGATAAATCTTACTCCGTCGATGCTGGGTTATTTACTGCTGAAAAAGTTTCACAACAGTTAGGCGTGGCGTATGAAATTTTCCTAAACAGCCCTCAAGGTAAAGCAGAGCAACAGGCATTACTGAAGCATATAAGGCAACACCTTTCCATGCAGCGCAACTTGTTGCTGCAAAAAGGCTCAAAAAATTATGACGAAATTCAGAGTAAGATAGAGCAATTGAGTGAATCTCAGCGAAACGAATTACAGCTTGTGTTTGCACAGTTTCAGCCTGAACAAAAACAACTATCAAACACTACACCATTATTACCTCAAAAGTCAGCGTCAGCCCCGCGCGCGTTGCCGTTACCATCAATCGTTGGTGATGATAGAGAATATAAAAGTTTAAGCGCCACTAAGTCTCGCTCGAATCGAGGTTCTTATAGCACTTTTAGTAGTGATTATTATATAGATGACAATATTTTTCTTTTGTGGGCGTTAAGCAGTAATAATTCTGGCAACAACTTGGCGGGAATTGACTTACAAAGCTTCGAAGCATTTTCAGCTGTTCCTAAGGTGGTCGCAGAAGCTAGCCACCTAGTATCAGCTGGATTATTTAGCTCTTGTGGTGATCTATCCCATTGTGCTGTGAAAGCCTGCGATCTAGTGGGTGAATGCGCAGCCGGGGTGTGTGGGCTGTTAGTTTCAATGCTCGGCTAACTTTAGGCTCCATTCGGCTACAGATTTTTTTGTCAGCTAGCCCTACCGATTTAAAATTCAACTTTAAATCAGTAGGGAGCGTGTGGTGTAAAAATGGCGACGACTAAATTTTTGTGGGATGAGTGCGTAATTTCATGCGTGCCACAACATAAATCAAGGCGGCCAAACAGATAGCAAACATCATCCAGTTAACGTAGCGAAAGCTACTAACAAAATCCGCGTGATGTTGTTGCGCATGAATAAATACAGTGCTGGTAAGTGCTAAACCGGCGCAACAACCAATATTAAAAATAGTCCAGATTGCACCGAGTGCCATGCCGCTGTCTTCGTGGCCAATGCTATTCGTTACCGCAATTACAGGCCCAACGTTCACATTACTCCATGCAATACCAAACAGTAGTAACGCCGGCACTAATATCCAAGCATTGTAATGAGCACCGAGTTGGGCGTGAGCCAATGTGGCGAGTGCGGCGAATAATACCACTAAGACAGTACCGGTTTTGGCGTTAAATTTATGGGTTATCCATCCAGCGAGAGGCGCTAGCAGCACCACACATAAGGAGACAATTAACATATAAAAACCAGAGACAGAAGGGCTAAATTTAAGTTGAGTTTGCAAATATAAGGGGTCGAAATACAAATAGGTTGCAATAATAACACCACAGGCGCCGCAAGCTGCCGTTGCTGGTAAAAAAGAAGAGTTCATTAATTTGGAAAAATGGAGTAACGCATTTTTTTCGCGTTTTTCAACTACGACAAATAGTGTGAACGCAATCGCCGTAATGACAAAATAAATCAGAGTAATAAAATCAAAACCAAAAGTTTGGATGTGCGTTAGCCCGAGTACAAATGAAGCAATGCCAACAATAAACAAAAACGTACCAGTAATGTCAAAGCGTTCATTTTTGTTGGGCTTTTGCTTTTCAATTGCGTTCGGTACAGTTAATAATAAGCCCACTATTAATATTGGTACATTAATAAAAAATATCCATGACCAGTTAATGTATTGCACGATTAATCCGCCTAACACAGGACCTAATGCTAAGCCGCTGCCAGTGGTGCCGGAAAAAATGCTCATGGCTTTGGCATGGTATTTAGGCGGAATGGTTTGCGTCAACAAACTGACATTCACTGAAACGGTGGCAGAAGAAATACCTTGCAGAAAGCGAAAGAAAAGCAGCCAGTTTATGGTGTGGGATAAACCAGCACCGAGGCTTGCTAACATAAATATTACAGTGGAAATATAGAGCACCATTTTAGAGCCGTACATATCACCAAGCCGACCCATCACCAGCATCATGCAGGAAAGGCTAAGGAAAAGCGCATTTAAAATCCATTGGGATTGAATATGGTTGGCATGTAGCGCTTTTTGCATAGTGGGGAGGGCGTTGCTGACAATTGTCATGTCAACAAAAATGGTAAATCCAAGTAGACTCAAACCGAAGATAGCTAGCCATTGCCGAACAGTCATCATTTTCCTTAATAATTTAAATAGTAGTTTTGCAACCCAAGCGAAAGATTCGCATGTTCATAAATGACACATAAAGTATGCCAATATATTTTAGCCATTGCTAGCATGAACCCGCTGCGTCCGATCCAACAAGTTTTCTTGAGCAGTATGAAGAGGGTGCGGTTATTGAGAATATTCAACGTCTGCCAACGTGATTGTCCGCCATTGCAAGAGCTTAGTTGAATTTTCCTAATTCCCGAGCTTAATAGTTTTAAAACAGAAGATTAAGCGTCATTAGAAGTGGATGAAATGGGAGTTAGCGCATTTTTATTGCGTTTCATCAATAATCCTGCAACAGCAATTAAAATCACACCACTGACCACAATGGGTAACCACGTTATGAAAGCAGCAAGCATGCCACCTGCAACAGCAGAGGTGCTTTCTGCTAATACTAATAGCGCTTGATTATTTCCCAACACTTTGCCTTGATTCTCTCTTGACGCGGCATTTGATATCCAGGTGGTGCAAACGGAAATGGCGATAACTGTTGGAATGACAGCCAAACCCGCGCTTAACCATATCCAATGGAATTGATGCGGGATGACGATGGTGCAAATAGTAATACCACCAATTGCGGTTAAGCCTATCAATAGGGGCTGTAGCGCAAAGCGTTTGGTTAATGGGCCAGTAAAAAATAAATTAGCCACAAGGCAAATTGTGGAAATATAAGCAATAAATAAGGTCACAATGTGTACGCCAACGTGCCAGCGATCGATTTGATAAATAGGAATGAGGCGATACAAACCAAACACAGCGAGAAAAATTAAAAAATTAATCGCATACATTGGACGTAAGGTTTTATCCGTGAAAACGGTTTTTAAATTTAATAACGCACTCGTGTAGTGAATCTTTCCCTTATGTGGAGTGGGTGGTTCGTTAAAAGTTAATCTGACCCATGCGGCAAGCAATAAAATAGCGGTTGCTGTTATGTAAAACGGTGTGGCATAACCCCAGAGCAATACAATAAATCCACCTGAAAGCGGACCAAAGATATAGCCTAAAGAGCAAGCAGTATACATGTAGCCGATGAGTTTACTTTTTTCGTGTGGTGTTGATGCTTGATCCACCATTATGGATTGGCCAATAGCCATATTGGATTCAAATAAACCGGTGATAAAGCAACTTAAAAATAACGCAATGAGATTATGCCAGTGAATGGAAAACGCAATGGCAAAATAACCACACACAGCAAACAGTAAAGTTAATAATAAGATACATCTACGTCCAAAATGATCTGAAAACGCACCAATGATGGGGCTACCTAAAAATTGCCCCAGAGGGTACATCGCAATCAGTGCGCCAGAAACGGCGGTGCGTAAACCGGTGGCAGTGGTTAGCGGTAAAAACAAAGAGGTCTTGCTCATTATCATCGGAATAAAAAGCGAGATAATTAAACCGTAACCAAAATAACCCATTAAAATAACATTATAGATAGGGAGAAATTTAGAAAAATTTTTCATATTAAAAATTCCTGATATGTATTGCT
>JBGTHB010000029.1:0-16523 GCA_041746415.1 Coxiellaceae bacterium
TAGCTTATGGGTTGAAATCGGCAATAACGGCCAATCTTGAACGTAAAATTAGCCTCAAAATGCTCATGTACAATGTGTACACTCTGCTTTTTCGTTAATTTTACGTTCAACCTTGTCTCGTTCTTGCCAATTTGCAGATCATTTTCATCGGTGCTTAAGTAGTTACATAACACGCTGCCTTTTGTCGGCAGCGCGTCAATATCAAGAAAGATAATTAGGCTTTAGCTTTGAGCTTTTTGTTCAAACGACTTTTCAAACGCGCCGCTTTGTTAGCATGAATCAAACCCAAGCGCGCTGCTTGGTCGAGTAAGCTGGCGGCTTTTGGAAAAGAGGCTTTCGCTTTAGCCGGATCTGTTTCAAGCAATTTATGAATGCTTTTAACGCTTGTGCGCATTGCTGAACTTTGAGCAGCGTTGTGTTCACGATGACGTTCGTTTTGACGAGCGCGTTTAGTTGCTTGCTTGGTGTTGGCCACAGAGGTTTCCTCATATATAAAGTTAAGGGCGAAAATATGCCTGGAGCTGGCGCTTTTGTCAACTGCCGGCTATGCTATGCCCTGAATTCAAGGGGTTAGATATGGCTGTCCGATTATTGCGTTCCACTTTTACTGTTTCAATGATGACCATGCTTTCACGTGTTCTAGGCTTCGTGCGTGATGTGGTGTTGGCAATGATTTTTGGCGCTGGTCCTGAATTTGATGCCTTCGTTATTGCGTTTAAGATTCCCAATTTTTTACGCCGCTTGTTTGGTGAGGGCGCATTTGCGCAAGCCTTTGTGCCGGTGTTAGCCCATTATCAAAAAAACAAATCAGCACACGAAATGCGCCAGTTCATTGATCATATTGCTGGTACCTTGGGATTAGTTCTAACTGTAGTGGTGATTTTAGCGGAAATTGGTGCGCCTGTTTTAGTGATGATATTTGCTCCTGGTTTTCTGCATGATCCGGTGCGGTTTCACTTGGCGCAACACATGTTGCGGGTGACGTTTCCGTATCTCTTATTTATTGCGCTAACGGCTTTTTCAGGCGCTACCCTGAATACGTTTGGACGCTTTGCTATTCCTGCTTTTACGCCGGTTATTTTAAATGTGGTGCTGATCGCTGCCGCATGTTTTTGGGCGCCACATTCTGCTGAGCCAATTTATACGATAGCCTGGGGCGTGATGGCAGGTGGTGTGTTGCAATTGGCCGTGCAATTACCGTTTTTAAAAGCCATTAATTTGTTTCCCAGACCACGTCCAAATTTTCACGATGCGGGTGTACGACGTGTTTTAAAATTAATGATGCCTGCTTTGTTTGGGGTGTCAGTAGCACAAATGAGTTTGTTGGTTGATAATTTTTTTGCTTCATTTCTACCTAAAGGCAGCATTTCATGGCTGTATTATTCTGATCGCTTGACGTATTTACCATTGGGTGTCATTGGGGTGGCGATAGCAACTGTGGTGTTGCCAAGTTTATCGCGTCAGCACAGCGCGCAAAACACTAAGCATTATTCGCTCACTGTGGATTGGGCGTTGCGGATGGTGTTATTAATTGGTTTGCCGTGCGCTATTGGGTTGTTTGTTTTAGCCGGGCCAATTTTAGTGACACTCATTCACCATGGTGCGTTTAATCAATTCGATGTGATTATGACACGAGAAAGTTTAATGGCATTCTCAGTGGGATTACCGAGTTTTATGCTAATTAAAGTGCTGGCGTCGGGATTTTATTCCAAACAAAATATTAAAACGCCTGTTAAAGTAGCGGCAGTGGCAATGTTATTAAATTTGGTTTTGAATTTACTTTTAATCGTTCCGTTAAAACACGCTGGGTTGGCGTTAGCTACTTCACTGGCGGCGTGGTTTAACACAGGTTGTTTGCTGGTGTTGTTAATCAAAAAAGGGTATTACTTGCCGCAAACAAAATGGTTGGATTGGATGGTGCGACTCGGAGGCGCTAATGCAATTATGGTGTTAGTGGCGTGGTTAGTCAGTCCAAAATTATCGGTGTGGTTTAGTATGTCGGTTTGGCAAACGATTTGGCATTTGATGATTAGCATAATAGGGGCGGTGGCGACTTATTTGCTGATGTTATTTTTATTGGGTTTTCGTATGCGCGATATACGTTCCCCTAATTTAGAGCAAAGCTAATGAAGTTTATTCGCGGCTTGCATAATTTTAAAAAAGCGCTACCTGCTAGCGTCGTTACATTGGGTAATTTTGATGGGATGCATTTAGGGCATCAAGCTTTGCTGCAAGCAGTAACCACCATGGCAGCGCAAAAAAACCTTGCTTCGGTAGTAATATTGTTTGAACCACAACCACGTGAATACTTTCAAGTCACAGCCGCCGTGCCACGTTTAATGCGTTTGCGCGAAAAGCTATTAGCATTGCAGCAGCAGGGCATTGATTACTGTGTTTGCCTTTACTTTAAAAAAACATTAGCACAGATGTCAGCCGACACGTTTGTTAAAACCATTCTGCAACAGCGTTGTCATGTCGATACAGTAATAGTGGGAGATGATTTTCGCTTTGGTGCCCAGCGTATGGGCGACGTTAACTTTTTAAAGCAATTTAACTTCAATGTGGTGCAATTGGGCACAGTTTTAAATGGGCAGCAGCGAATGAGTTCAACGTTGGTGCGAGAAGCTTTGCAAGCCGGTGAGATAAAGCAGGCAACAAGCTGGTTAGGGCATCCTTATGTGTTAATTGGTAAAGTAGCGCATGGCGATAAGCGCGGACGTGAATTAGGATTCCCTACGGCAAATATCTTTTTGCATCGCAAAGCTGTGCCGCTCAGTGGTATTTATGCAGTCAAAGTACGAGGTATTAATAATAGTAGAATATATAATGCCTGTGCTTATGTGGGGACGCGTCCTGTGTTTAATGGCAAGCGCGTTATTATGGAAGTGCATGTGCTCGATTTTACGGGCAATTTGTACGGTAAAAATTTAGAGGTTGAGTTTCTACATAAAATTCGCGATGACGCGGCATTTGATTCTATTGCGGCATTGGTCTCTCAGATTGAGCATGATATTCGTGCTACACGTGCATATTTTTCAGTCATAGGGTAAAATGTGTTCATCTACAAACAAGGAGTGTTGGATTATGAAACGAACTTTGTATTTTTCTGCCGTAGCCTTATGCGTTGTTTCGCTTACGGCTTGCCATAGCAACCAAGATGTAAAGGGCAATGGCAAAATGACTACTCAAGAACGAAATCTGCCCAATTTTTCTAAGATTGATGTAAAAGGTAAATTCCATGTGTTGGTAACACGTCGTTGGCCGCAAAAAACAACGGTTACTACCGATGAAAACCTCCAGCAGTATGTTATGACAGTGGTTAAAAATGGCGTTTTGGATGTCATGCCAAAACAAGGTTATAACATCCAGCCCACCCAAACTATTACGATCAATCTTGCTGCACGCAAAGTAGATGCGATTGCCACTAAGGGTGAATGTGTAATTGACGCCTCTGGATTGAATACCGATAAATTTAAATTTGCTAGTCAGGGAAACTGCCGTGCTACTTTAGCGGGTCGGGTTGATCACGCTGACATAGATGTACAAGGTAATGCACGTATTGATGCCAAAGATTTGATTGCCCAAGAGTTAGGTTTGGATATCAAAGGTGCCACAGAAGCTTCTGTTTATGCCAGTAAAACACTGGATGTGAAAATCGAAGGTGACGGCAACGTGATTTACTATGGTAAACCGCCTGTCGTAAACCAAGCCATTTTCGGTGGTGGCAAATTACAAGCTGCTAAAAAACCAAGTTAGGTTTGGCTCTGCCAATTCAAATCCCCGCTTTGTCGGGGATTTTTTATTTCATTGCTGCGCCAAGAGGGTGTTACGTATTGCGGTTGTCACCATGCTCTGTGCTCTGGTTTTACTTCCTTTGTGCCCACTGATACTCTTTTAGAGTAACCCATCAGGTACCGATGAAGATGATCTGCAAATTGGCAAAAATGAGACAAGGTTGAACGTAAAATTGACGAAAAAGCGCAATGTACATTTAGTACCTGAGCATTTTGAGGAGAATGTTACGTTCAAGATTGGCCGTTATTGTCGATTTCAACCCATAAGCTGGGGAGTTACATTTTAGATATGAAAAAAAGGATGATTTTTTCAATCTTAATAGGGAACATGTCAGAATGGTATGAGTTTGCTTTATATGGTTTTTGTGTTCCCGTCTTTGCGAATTTATTTTTTCCTGATAAGCACCAATCCATCTCCGTTTTAATTGTCTATGCAATTTTTGCAGCCGGGTTTTTGTTACGCCCATTGGGCGGCTTAATTTATGGCTATTATGGCGATCGTTGGGGCCGCAAGCGTAGTTTAACGAGCTCCATTATTTTAATTGGCATTCCGACTTTTTTAATGGGCGTGTTACCTACAGCTAATGCTATCGGCATATGGGCAGGATTGGCTATTGTGGTAGTAAGAATGTTTCAAGGACTTTCAGTGGGCGGAGAATTCGCTGGCAGCTTAATTTATTTAAGTGAACAAACACAAAAGAACAATAGAGGTTTGTATTGCGGGCTGGTGTTGACTTCAGCGTTTGTGGGAATGCTGCTTGCGGCTTTTAGTGTTGGCTTTTTATCGACATATTTAACACGGGTTGAATTTCAATCGTATGGCTGGCGTATTCCATTTTTGGTTGGCATATTTGTTGCCGCCATTGGTTATTATTTAAGGCGCACATTACCAGACACCATTTCATTTTCAATACTGATGAAAAATAATGAAATTAGTATGGATCCCATCGCGGAGAGTTTTTCATTCGAGTTTTCAAGTTTGATGAAACTAATCGGAATTTGTTGGTTAGCTTCATTAGTGATTTACTTATTATTTATTTACTTGCCACAATTTATTTATACTAATCTTCATCTATCACATGCCCGAGCATTAATAATAAATGCGTGTGGCATGATAGCGTTAAGCGCAAGTGCTTTGTTAAGCAGCATGCTTTCGGATCGTATTGGTAGAAAACCATTATTGCTTTTTTCTTCTGTGTTAATCACAATTTTAATTTATCCTATATTCCATTTTTTAATTTTGGAATATCAATGGGTTTTGTTAGGCCAAATTCTGTTGGGTTTAATTGGGGGGATTTATACGGGTCCTTGTTTTACAGTTTTTCCTGAATTATTCCCTACCCGGATCCGCTACACCAGCGTTGCATTAGCGTACAATATTGGGTTTGCGTTGTTTGCTGGTACAGCGCCACTCGTAGCAACCTATTTTATTGCATTGACAGGGGATTTAGCCTTCCCTGCTTATTATCTTATGTTCGTTGCCGTAATTACTGTTTTTATTGTATTTTCGTTAAAGGAAACCGCAAAATTAAATTTGGACGCCATACAGTCACCGATTCATACAGAAACAGCCTTATCAAAAGCCAGTGTCATAAAAAGAGGCTACAATGCTTCATCGGCTCTCAAAATATTTGGTTGTGTCTTTTTACCGTCTGTGATTGTGATTAATTTTTTGGTTAATGGCGTATTTTCACTGAGTCAGTTTTCCTCAAAATTCATTCCTGCGCAAGAGTTGTTGAGCTTTCGCTTGCATTTTGTGCTTTATATTTTTATTGCTTCGATTGTTATTGCCTCGTTTACTTCCATTTTGATTTATTATTTTTTATATAAACAACGTGCTGATCAAGCAAAATTATTTTTTTTAGATTTGATCACACAAATTAATAGAGATAAAAAAAATCAAGAGAGTGTTATTCAAGGCCTAGTTGAATCGTACAAAGACCAAAGTGTTGGTGTCATTGCCGAGTTGTTTACAAAAACCATGAATGCGTATCGTGAGCGGCAAGTGTTAGACCGAGAATTAGAGATAGCCGCTTCCATACAGAAAACCATGTTGCCTGAGCAGCCATTAAAATTAACATGGCATGAAAATACTATTGAAGTTAACGCTTTGCTTATGCCAGCGAAATTAGTTGGTGGTGATTTTTATGAGTATTTTATGCTGGGCCAATCCGTGTTGCTGTTTGCTATTGGCGATGTAACCGGAAAAGGAGTGGCTGCGGCTTTGCAAATGGCAAGAGCCATTGAAGTGCTAAAGTATACAGCTAGAGACCTTTATAAAAAGCAGCTATTAAAACCAGAGCTCAATTATCAATTGCTTTGTCAAGAGATTCTGCAAGGAATTAATTTGGCGTTATACGAAAACAATGAGCAAAGTAATTTTGTTACATTGTTGTTGGGCATGATTGATTTTTCGAGTAACAAACTTTATTTAGGAAATGCCGGACATAATTTTCCTTATCTCTTCACCGGAAATAATTTTGAATTATTAGACTCCATGGAGACTTCTCCTCCGCTTGGAATTAAAAAAAATGCTGCATTTTCTGTGTTAGAGAAAAATTTAACACCACATTACAGAATTATTTTATATACAGACGGTGTGGTTGAGGCCAGAAACAGTGAAAATTTATTATTTTCAGAATCACGCTTAGAGAATGCATTATTTTGTCGACATATTTTATCAGGTGGTGCGCTCGCCCAAGCGGTTTTTACCGATGTGGCCAATTTTTCCAATGGAGTTAACCAATATGATGATTTAACATTATTGTGCGTTGATTGTTTTTCTTCATCTATTGATAAATTACCCAATAAATCTTTTCTGCCAGTTAACGATATTCCAATTTTTTCTTCTAATGTTGTCTCAGGCATAATAAAAGCGGCTAAAATATTTGTTAAAGAAAATTTGAATTCAGTGGTGCCAGATGATGTACGGGATAATATGGTGCTTTGTTGTGAAGAGTATTTGCAAAACTTGATAACCCATGGTCAAGTTGATCAGCTGCAAAATTCCACCATTCAGGTTTTTATTAAAGTCGAACTAAATGCAGTTTCATTAATTATTATTGATCATGGTGTGCCATTCGATTTGAGTATACTCGATATTGAAAAGCTGAAAACGCAACAGAAAAATTCTGATCAGATCGGCGGGCGAGGGTTGCTAATCTTAATACAGTTAGCAGATGAATTGGTATATAACGTCTTTGCTGACTATAATGAATGCGTAATTAAAATTAACCGTTCTTCAAATGAGGAGTAGCTATGAAAATTAGCTATCGTACAATTGATCAGGTAAAGGTTATCGTTGTAGACGGTGAACTTGATAATGATACCGCTGCGGAGTTTTTAGAGGCGCTTTCACAAGATTTAAATAAAAAGTTAAATCTTGTGCTTGATTTAAAACATTGTGTTTATATCAGCAGTGCGGGTATTCAAGCTATTTATCAAATCCATAAAATTTTGAATCAAGCGAATGTACAACTTGTTATTTGTCACGCTGAAGGCAATGTTAGAAAAGTGCTTAATCTAGTGGCTATTGCTGATGATATTCCTTTGTTTACGGATGAAAAGGAAGCGATTGAGCATTTGCAATCAAAATAAAGGAGTATGTTTGTGACACCACAGCAGCTTATTTACGGAGTTGATGACAGACCTCCTTTTTTTCGTTCTACTGTATTTGCTATTCAGCACATTCTTATTATGTCGACTTCGTTATTATTTCCGGCCATTGTTGCTGCCGCTGTTGGTAGCCGTCTTTCGCTTGCACAAGCAACACAATTAACAACGGCCACCATGTTGGCTATGGCAATTGGCACTTTTTTACTGCAATTTCGGGGTCGTTGGTTTGGGGCAGGTTATTTATGTCCGGCCATTTGTGAGCCGGCTTATTTGGCTACAGCCATTTACGCCATTTTACATGGTGGTTTGCCATTGCTGTTTGGTATGGGTTTGCTAGCAGGGTGTTTTGAAATTATGGTTTCTTTTGGGCTGCGTTATGCCAAAAAACTGATTCCGACAGAAGTAACCGGTGTAGTGGTTATGATGATTGGCATTAACCTTATTGCGCCCGATATCCGTAGTGCTTTTCATATGGTGGATAATAATGCGGCGATTATTCCTTTTAATGCGGTTTTTCTTTTTTCGCTTACATTGATAAGTTTAATTATTATAGGCGTTTGGGGAGGAAAAAAATTTCAATTATATAGCGTAGTGTTAGCGGCTGTTATCGGCTATGCGGCGGCACTTTTAACCCACCATTTCCCGGCAATCTATATGCAATCCATTCGCTCTTCCGCTCTTTTTGCGTTGCCGCATTTTTCGCATTTTTTTGATTTTAATTTTAGCTTCTCTATGATTTTGCCTTTTTTCGTAGGCGCTTTTTCAGCTTCTATAAAGGCCGTGGGTAATATCACTACCGCCCAAAAGATAACCGATGATGAGTGGATTAGGCCGGATTTAAAATCGATTAAAAACGCTGTTTTCACGGACGGAGTTGCTACGATGATTTCCAGCTCTATTGGTGGTATGCCGATGGGCACCTCCTCATCAAATGTTGCCTATACCTTGCCATCACAATGTGCGAGCCGGATTATTAACATTTTTATTAGTGCATTGTTATTAATATTGGCATTTATTCCTAAGGCTGCTTTAGCACTGGTATATATGCCAGCGCCGGTACGTGGCGCCTTATTAGCGTATGTTATTTGTTTTATGATTGTAGCGGGATTGCAAATTGTGGTTTCTCGAATGCTGGATTTACGCAAAACGCTGGTTATTGGTTTGTCACTGAGTTTGGGGCTTATGATTAGTTTTGTGCCGCAAGTGTTTCAACAACTGCCACTATGGGCACAACCAATTTTTAATTCGTCATTATCCACAGCCGCCATTAGCGTTTTTGTGTTAAACCTTTTGTTCAGGCTAGGGATTAAGCGCAAAGTGCAGTTGTCATTTGATTTGATGGAGCGAAACAATCAGAAAATTAGAAAATTTTTCGATAAGTACGGGCGACAGTGGGGAGCACTGCCAGATCAAATTAAAAAAGCGCAAGCTGCTGCGATCGAATGTCTGCATGCACTGCAATTATTTCAGCTTGAACATAAACACGTTGAATTACATGTTTCTTATGATGAATATTGCCTTGCTTTGAATTTTATTTATAAAGGCGCTTTGTTGCCAATGGATAATAACCCGCTTAATTTGAAAGAAGCTGACTTTACCCAAGCGCAAGCAATGAACTTGGCTGTTTACATGATGACGATTGAGGCGACTAAGGTGAAATGTACGGATAAAAACGGAAGCTGTAATGTTTGTTTGGAATTTAAGACCTAATAAGGCCTCAGTTAAATTGATATGTTATACCGTTTTGTCTATTTTATAATCATATCAATATTAACTATTTAAATCAACAAGTTAACAGGTTTATAAGGTAGCTCTACACATGGTTATCCACAGTAGTTGTGGGTAACAACTTGATTTATTGTGAAATAGATGTGCTGCCGCTTTTGAATAGTGGAGTAAAAAATAGTTTTTAGAGTGAACTGCGCTGCACCACCACCGCTTCTTTTTGCGGGCGACAAAAACTTTCACGGATGAAGACTGTGGCGATAATAAACCCAATTAAATATAAAAACGGTAGTGCTATAAACGCATGTGTAAATTGGCTTTGCACTAAATGCAAATGATTATGGCTGTCTCGAGTGTGAATCATTAAGCTGACTAAAGGTGGTAAGAATGCACCACCCATGGTGATAAAGCCATTATTTAAACCCATGGCGGTGGCCTGAATATTGCGCTCTACGTGATCAGACATCGCGGCAAAACCGACGCTTTGGCCAGTGGCGGCAATACCAAGTAAGAAAAACAAAACACCAAACAGCCACGGATTGTCTCCGGGCATAAATAAAATAAAATTAATCATGACTAAACCGAGCAAGGCTGAGCCATAGAGTAAAGGTTTGCGTCGTTTGATGCGGTCTGAAATCCATCCAAGCAAAGGGCAACCAATGGCGTAACCCACCCACACCGTTGAAATAACATAAGCTGCAACGGTTACTGGCATGCCGCGTGCTTCAAGGTAATCGGTGCCCCAAATCGCCCCCAGGAGTGCTACTGAAACATACACAAACATGGAATAACTACCAATAAACCAGGCTTGAGAGTTGCTTACTAATAGTTTTATTTGCTGCCAAATCGTGATCTTTCTTTCCAGTAGCAGCAATTCACGTTCGCTAGCTGCTTTGGGTTTATCGCGAACAATGATTAAAATTAACAAAAAAAGTAAAATGCCAAATGAACCAATTAGAGCTAACACCAGTCGCCAATGGCCTTGATAATGTTGCACAATCATTTCTAAAGGACCGCCGGCTAATAATGGCCCCGCTGTACCAATGAACTGTGACGCCCCCACAAAGAAGGCAAAATTTTTGCGGGGAAACCAGTTTAATGCTACTGCTAGCAAGCACACAAAAGCAAAGGATGAGCCAAAACCCATAAAAAGACGGCTAATAAATGCGGAATAAAAATGGTAACTGTAAGCAAAGAAAAAAGTGGCAACGGCGCAAACCAGCGTAGCAAACAATAAATTGCGTTTAACTCCAAAACGATCAGCAAGCAGACCCACGGGAATTTGCATCAAACCATATGAAATATAATAGCCTGAACCGACCAAGGCAAACGTTTCGGCATTAATTTTTAATGAAGCCATGATTTCATTGGCTACTGTGCCAACAAAGGTGCGTAAGAAAAACTCGTACAGAAAAAATATCGACGCCAGTAACCAGACCGCCAGTCCTAAAACAGTAATGCGTTTATGCGTTTCTGTCATGCTTCGCTCTGTATCTGACTCCACGCTTTGATTTGATCAGCGGCTGTTGCTACGCGTTCAAAAGTGGCGATTTGAAATAAAGTTTCACCTTCTTGCACCAGCGGTAAATGATTCACGCCTACGACTACACCGCTATAAGGTGTAATAACGTCATGTCCTTGAGCATTCGTAAAAGGATCACTGATTTGTGCTAACTTTTCATTTGTACTGACTTGCTGCCCCAGCTTTATTTGGCTACGGACTATGCCGCTTTGTGGTGCTGTAATCCAACGACAGCTTTGCGCAATAGTTGGTTCAAAGAATTTTTTAGCGCCTGCTGTTTTTTCTGGCAGCATCTCAGTGTGGCGCATGATATTAATGATTCCTTGCACGCCCACTTTAATTGCTTTTTCATTAAAACGCAGTGCTTCACCGGCTTCATACACTAGCAGTGTTTTGTGCATTTGGTTGGCGGCAAAACGAATAGTGCCTTCTTCTGTTTCTGTGTGCATCACCACCGGCGCTTGAAAGGCTTTAGCGAGGGCTTGAATGTTTGGCCATTCTGGATTGACGTGAATTTGAGGTAAATTAAGGTGGTTAGGTGAGCCAGTTTCAATATCAATTACGTAATCTGCTCGAGACAGTACTTCTTTCGTGAAAAGATAAGCCAATCGTTCTGCTAATGAGCCATTCTCTTTGCCAGGAAAGTAATGATCTAAATCAAAACCACCGGGTAAATAACGCGAGCGATTAATCAGCCCATAGACGTTAATTACAGGCACCATGATGAGCGTGCCACGTAAATTTTTCAGCAGGCTCAGCTTTTCAAGGCGGCGGATAATCTCACCACCATTGAGTTCGTTACCGTGTTTTGCTGCACACACTAAAAGTGTCGGCCCTTCCTGTTTACCATGAATAATTTGAACCGGCATATAAATAGGCGCGCAGGTATAAAGCTCGGGTAAGGGTAGCGCTAGCGCGACGGATTCACCCGGGTGAATGGTGGTATTACCAAACTTTAATGTTTTATTTTTAGCCATGAGGTCAGACATGCTAACAAAGATGGCACGTGGTCGCAAATTAGGGGGCAGAAGAGGGTGTGATGAAAAGCGGCGATTCATGACTTGCCCACCTTAATCTCTTTGCAAAAATCAACCACAAGCTGGGTGGCTGCCACCACGCACCGCAGTAAAGGGCGGCTCTTTCAGCAAGTTAGCGCATCTAAAGGTTAATATTAATTCGTATTTGCATTATGCTATGCCATTCCTCCACCTCTAAGGCAATAGCAATGGCGAACTACAAAGACACTTTAAATCTCCCACAAACGGATTTTCCCATGAAAGCGAATTTAGCGGAGCGTGAGCCGTTAATGTTGCAACGTTGGCAGGAAATGGATCTGTACCAGCGCTTGATGAACGAGTCACGCGATAAAAAATTTGTGTTACACGATGGGCCACCGTATGCCAATGGTCGGCCACACATGGGCACAGCACTGAATAAAACATTAAAAGATATGGTGGCAAAATCAAAATGGTTAAGCGGCTATCAAGCACCGTACGTGCCAGGTTGGGATTGTCATGGCTTACCCATCGAATTAAATGTGGAAAAGAAAAAAGGCAAGGCGGGAGATAAATTAACGATAAAAGAATTTCGTCAAGCCTGTCGCGAATATGCGCAATCTCAAATTGAAATCCAGCGTGAAGATTTTCAGCGCTTGGGGGTGTTGGGCGATTGGCCGCACCCGTATTTAACTATGGATTTTCAATACGAAGCCAACGCTGTGCGGGCGTTAGCTGAAATTACGAAAAATGGTCATGTGGTGCGCGGTCAAAAACCGGTGCATTGGTGTCCATTGTGTGCCTCAGCATTGGCAGAAGCTGAGGTGGAATATCAAGAAAAAAAATCACCCTCTATTGACGTCGCTTTTGTGGCACGTGAGCCTGAAAAATTTATAGCGTTATTTGCAGCGAAAGAAAAATTAAACGTTATTGTGCCGATTTGGACAACCACACCCTGGACACTGCCTGCCAATGAAGCCGTGTGCCTGCACCCTAAATTAAATTATGCCTTGGTCAAAGCAAAATGGCAGGACGCAGAGGTATTTTTTATTTTAGCTGCAGAGTTGATTGAATCGTTTGTGACGCGTTTAGGAATAAATAATTATTTTGTGCATGGCAATGTGGAGGGGGCAAAGCTTGAAGGATTGATGTTGGCGCACCCGTTTTTTGAAAAGTCCGTGCCAATTGTTCTTGGTGAGCATGTGACAACTGAAACCGGCACTGGCGCTGTGCATACTGCACCTGCACATGGTATTGAAGATTACGTGGTCGGACGTGCGTATAAATTGCCGGTGGATAATCCCATTAATTCGGCCAGTTGTTTTAAAGAAGACGTACCGTTTTTTGCTGGCCTGCATGTGTATAAAGCTAATGAGCCAGTGATTCAGAAACTTTCCGAAAATAATGTATTACTAGATCATCAGGAAGTCACTCACAGCTACCCACATTGTTGGCGCCACAAAACACCGCTTATTTTTCGCGCTACACCACAGTGGTTTATTTCCATGGAAAAAGGACAATTGCGTAATCACGCTTTGCAGGCCATTCAACAATCCCAATGGATGCCAAGTTGGGGTGAAGGACGGATTGAAAAAATGGTGGCAACACGGCCGGATTGGTGTATTTCACGTCAGCGCACGTGGGGAATTCCAATTACGTTTTTAATTCACAAACAAACAGAACAGCTGCATCCGCATATGCCTGCTCTCATGGAAACGGTGGCACAAAAAATTGAAACGCACGGCATAGATGCGTGGGATGAAATAGATTTAGTAGAGTTAATTGGTAATGATGCTGATCAATATGAAAAAGTCACCGATATTTTAGACGTATGGTTTGATTCGGGCGTGACACATTATTGTGTGCTGCAACAGCGACCTGAGTTGGGTGTGCCGGCTGATTTATATTTAGAAGGCTCAGATCAACACCGCGGATGGTTTCAATCGTCATTGCTAACTTCAATCGCCGTGCGTGATCAGGCACCTTATAAAGCAGTGTTAACCCATGGTTACGTGGTAGACGGTAAAGGACATAAAATGTCGAAATCCGTGGGCAATGTTATTTTCCCCGCAGACGTGGTGAAAAATTTTGGTGCGGATGTGTTGCGTTTGTGGGCCGCATCCATGGATCATGCGGGTGACATTAATGTGTCGCAAGAAATTTTAAAACGCATGAGCGATGCCTATCGACGAATACGTAATACGGCGCGATTTTTATTATCCAACTTAAATGATTTTGATCCGCAACACGATTTAGTGGCTGCAGCTAAGATGGTGGAGTTGGATCAATGGGCCGTAATAAAAACCCAACAACTGCAACAAAAAATTATAACAGCGTACGAGCAATATCAATTCCAAACCATTTATCAAACCATTCATAATTTTTGTTCGGTTGATTTAGGCAGTTTTTATTTGGATATCATCAAAGATCGCCAATATACGGCGAAACAAAATTCATTAGCGCGACGTTCAGCGCAAACCGCCATGTATTACATTGCGCAGGCGTTAGTGCGCTGGTTGGCACCTATTTTAAGTTTTACCGCCGATGAGATTTGGCAAAGTTTGCCGGGTGCCAAAGAAGAGTCGGTGTTTTTAACCACTTGGTTTAACGCTTTTCCATCATTTTCAAACGCAACGCAAGTAGATGCGTACTGGCAATGGTTGGCAAGTGTGCGTAACGCAGTCAATAAAGAATTAGAACAGTTGCGCAATGACGGTAAAATTGGTTCAGGTTTAGATGCGCAGGTTACTTTATTTGCCGACGCAGAGGCGTTAGCTAAATTAACTAAAATCAAAGACGAGTTGCGTTTTGCCTTAATTGTATCAAATGCACAAGCGTTACCCATTGCTAAAGCAAACAACGCAGCGAAAGCCACGGATGTGGTGGGAGTGAGTGTGCTAATCACCCCCACAGAGGCGGTGAAATGCGTGCGTTGTTGGCAGCGTCGCGATGACGTAGGCGAGGATGCGACGCATCCAGAATTGTGCGCGCGTTGTGTTATTAACGTCGATGGAGAGGGTGAGCAGCGACAGTTTGCATAGCATAAGTATGAATAAAATAAAAATAAAAATAAAAATAAAAATAAAAAACGCACGCTGGTTATTATTAAGTGGTGTTGTTGTTGCTATTGATCAGTTAAGCAAATGGTTTGCGGTTAACCATTTGGTTTTTCAGCAACCTTATCGCTTAACTTCATTTTTTAACTTAACACTGAATTTTAATGCGGGTGCTGCATTTAGTTTTTTAGGTAATGCAGGCGGTTGGCAAGTCTATTTGTTTCAAGCGATATCAGCAGTGATTACTGTTTTTTTAGGGGTGTGGCTATTGCAATTAAAGACAAGTAAAAAATTACAGGCGTTGGCGTTGAGTTTATTAATTGGTGGTGCCATTGGTAATTTAATTGATCGGGTAAGGTTAACTTACGTGGTGGATTTTTTCGATTTTCACATTAAAGGTTGGCATTATGCCACATTTAATGTGGCTGATAGTGCCGTGTGCGTTGGTGCTTTTTTTCTAATATTGAATTTAATTTGGCAGCGTAATTCAAATTAGTGCCCCATTCATTTTATTCCCAGCAACTGGGTTGCGCTGCGCTTTGCTGACCATTTTGACGCATCGTTAACGTACCACAACGATCGCGTTGTTGCGCTCCTTGTGGTGTGGCTTGAATGTAAAAATCTTGAGCGTGGATTTGGCTAAGCTGAATGGTGTAAGAGCCGTAATTGGCTTTCAATCCTAAGTTTTTTAAACTGGCGCCTAAGTAATTACCATGAATACTGTGGTATTCCGCCAAATGCGCCGCTGTGCGTGTTAGCCACACTTTGGCTTGTTGGCGATGGGAACGTTGCAAATATCTTTGGTAGCTGGGATAAGCAAATGACATTAAAATGGCCACAATGGCTAGTACAATTAACACTTCGATTAAGCTAAAACCTTTTCGCATACCCAACAGGGTAGTCATTTTCGCCAAAAGTGCAATACAGGGGATAAAATACTAGCAAATTGCGCTGGGGTTTTTTATGATGCAGTGAGAATTTAACGTCCACTAACAGGAAAATGAAATGCCGACTAAATATTACACCAACAGCCAAATCCTAGACTTTTTTTTGCGTGATATGCTTTTGGTTGGTTCTATCATGGCTGGTTTCTCTACTGATCAAGAGTTGGGTTATCATGAGCTGCTTGGCATAGAGGCGCGTTCTGTTTGGGTGACTACATTGATGGCTTGTGGTTTTGCGGCTTCCACACTGGGTATTTATAGTTGTGTGATGAGTTTTTGTAAGGCGTTATCAGCGGCGGCTGAACTTCCGCAGGAAGATCAACCAGCGGCACCTAGACGTCAGGATAGTACGGGCTTGATGAGCGGGCGAGAAAAAGACACTGATTCAAGTTGTAAAAAAGTGGCACGAGGCTTCGCACAAGAATTACCCATTGCTGGCTTATTTGTTAAGCCGTTGGCATTAGGAAGCACAACTGCTTTGATTAAAGAACTGCTTTCTATTACGGTTGGAATTATGGCGGGCGCATTAACCACACGTTACGTTGCGGGTTCAGTCAAGCTTGATACAGAACAACAAGCATTTGGCATGTTGTTTTCTTTGTTATTTATTGGTGTCTTACGCGCTATGTTTAATGGGGCTAAAGTAGCGCATGAGGCATGTGTTAAATCGCCTGCACTGGGCATGTAAACATTTCGTTATAGCAACCAACATGATGTAACTTATGGAAAAAACGCTTGTCATTTAGCTGAGAATCAGTATTATTGGTTTTTCTTGCGTTGCTAATTGGCAATGCAGAAATATAGCAATGTATCAGAAAAACATTGGGTCGTTAGCTCAGTCGGTAGAGCAGTTGGCTTTTAACCAATTGGTC
>JBGTHB010000030.1:0-23471 GCA_041746415.1 Coxiellaceae bacterium
TATCTTTTAATGCGCTATCGAGTGATTGCATACCAGAGGCACAATTACGCTGCACTGTCCAACCCGGTTTGTTTTCGCCAATACCTAAGCGCAACCCAATTAAACGGCCTATATTGGCTTCGTTTTCACTTGGCATAACACAACCAACAATGGTTTCGTCCACTTGTGTTTTAGTAAATTTTTGTCGTGCTAATAATTCTCTAGCGGCCCATACCGCTAAATCACTTGCTGAAAAAGCGCCGCGACCTTTTGCTTTTAAAAAAGGCGTGCGTAAACCATCAACTAGAAAAACCTTCGACTTTTTCTGTGACTCTGCGTTCATCTGTGTTTCCTTCTATAAAATTAAATGTGTCAACCATCAAAGCATCAAACCGTTGCGCCACAAAACGCTGCAATTTTTCTGCTTCACTTGATGTTAATTTATTTTCAGCGGCCCACTGAGTAAAACGATCTTCTAAGATAGAGGGTGATAACGCATTGAGTGATTTATCCCATTTGACGCACTTTTGCCACAGCGGTTCAATCTCAAGCCAAGCTTGATAAGCCAACTCAATACGCCCAGTGGGTTCATTGATATTTGTTGCCATATAAATGGCTGGCGTTAATCGACTCGCCAACTCGGCATCTTTATAGTACGCATCAATCAATGAATTGGTGCTTTCATAAGTCGGTTGGCGGTAACGTCGCCCCCATGGTAACACCATGCAACGCAACAACCCTGCACCGAAGCGTGAAGGGAAATTTTCCACTACTGTAAACAATGCAGTTTCACTTTGATGCAAACAATATTCAATACACCATTTGGCAAAAGGCCAATCAGAGCGTAATGCGCCTTTGTCTTTGTAAAACTTCATTACTGCGCTGGCTAAATACAAATGGCTTAATACATCACCTAAGCTGGCGGATAAATTTTCTTTAAGTTTTAATTTCGCGCCTAAAATAGCTAAACTGCATTCGGTGACGAAAGTCAAAGCACTGCTTAATTTGTCCAACTCTTTTTGTGCGCTGCGCAATGATTTTATTTTTCTACTGCGAATACTAGCAGCACCAATAGTGGCTTTAATCGCATTGGCAAAAATAAATCCTAAATGTTTCCACAGCAGTCTATCGAATCCTTTCAGATCATTTTTTTCTGCCGTTATAATTTCATCTTGTAAATAAGGATGGCAGCGCACCACACCTTGACCAAAAATAATTAAATTACGGGTTAAAATATTCGCGCCTTCCACTGTTATGCAAATGGGAATACCTTCATAAAGCGAATGCAAATAATTGCGGGGGCCATTTTGCACGCCACGACCGGCATGAATGTCCATAGCATGATTCACTGCTTGTCGACCAATTTCAGTTACGTGGTATTTTGCAATTGCCGAAGCCAACGCTGGTTTGGCATTTTGATCCACCGCCAACGCATTAAATTGTCGTGTCGCTTCACATAAATAACTAAACCCAGCTAGACGTCCTAAATTATAACTTACGCCTTCAAAATCACTGATTGGCCTTTTAAACTGCCAGCGTAATTTTGCGTATGCTGCACTCATACGCAAACTCAATTGTGTAGCCGCTGTGGCTAACCCAGGTAATGAGATGCCACGCCCTAATGACAAGCATTCCATTAGCATGCGCCACCCTTTGCCGCAATTTTCACGGCCGCCAATGACATTATCAATTGGAATAAATACGTTTTTGCCTTCGATTGGTCCATTCATAAACGCCAAATTCATTGGCGAATGGCGCTCACCGCGAGTAACACCAGGCAAATCAGCTGGCACCAAAGCGCAAGTAATTCCCACATAATCACGATCACCAATCAAACGTTCAGGATCATATAATTGAAAAGCCAAACCAATTAAGGTGGCAATGGGGGCTAAGGTTATATAGCGTTTTTGAAAATTTAAGGTGATACCCAATACTTTTTCGCCATCTATTTCGCGATAGCCAATAATTCCACTGTCACTGATACGTGACGCATCACTTCCCGCATCATTGGAAGTTAGCGCAAAACAAGCCACTTCTTCGCCAACAGCTAATTTAGGAATGTATTTTTGTTTTTGCTCTTCTGTGCCGTAATAATGTAAAAATTCAGCCGGTCCCAATGAATTCGGCACCATTATATTAATTGCCGCCGCAATGCACTTAGAAGCAACTTTACAAATCACAGCGGAATGCGCCAACGCTGAAAACCCTAGGCCACCGTGTTTCTTATCTAGCACTAAGCCCCAGAATTTATTTTTTTTCAAATAATCCCAGGCTGCCTCGGGCAAGTCATGCAACTCATGATTAATTTGCCAATCATCTAACATGGCGCACAATGTTTCCACTTCATTGTCTAAAAAATGCTGTTCTGCTGCAGTCAATGTGGATTTTGGTAAATTATAAAGTTTCGACCAATCTGGCTCACCGGTGAAGATTTGTTTTTCAAACCAGCTACCGCCAGCATATAAGGCTTCTTTTTCAGTAATCGATAATGGGGGTTGTTGACGCTTAAACCAATTCATTAATGGTTGCGTGATGATGGTTCTTCTTAATGACGGCAAGCATTTAAAAAACAGCGCAATCAACCATGTCACCGCTAACAACGCAACTAATGGCGGCCACCAAATAAAATGCACGGCGCATAATGCTACGAATGAGAACAATAAAAAAACCATACTGTGAATACGATAGCGGATTAACGCCATCATTCCGCCAATAATAAGAAGCGATAAAAAAATTGTGAGCATGTTAAACATTCCGTGTGATAAGACTATTTGTAACTTCCCAGCTTATGGATTGAAATCAGCAATAGACCAATCTTGAACGTACAGGAGTTTTGCACTTCGTGCTGCAACTCCTTTCTTAATCTATTCTCTAACCCCTCAAAATGCTCAGGTACTAAGTGTACGTTGCGCTTTTTCGTCAATTTTACGTTCAACCTTGTCTCGTTCTTGCCAATTTGCAGCTCATCTTCATCAATAGCTGAGTAGTTACGTTTATTTTACAAAAGTATCCACAAGATAATGAAAGAGCGCACGAAGTGCAAGCGCTTCACCACCTTTTGGTCTGCCAGGTTGTGTTTCCGGGTTCCAAGCGTAAGTGTCAATGTGCAACCAAGGTGTGTCTTTTTGCACAAAGTGTTCGAGAAACAACGCTGCGGTGATGGTTCCAGCATAACGATTAGCCGTGCTGTTCACCAAATCCGCTATCGAACTTTTTAAATACTGATTATAACGTTGATGCAATGGCAGCAACCCTAATTCATCTTGATGTGTTTCACCGGCCGCAAGTAGGTGCGCAATTTGAGTTGAATCGTTTCCTAATAGCACGGGCAAGTCAGGACCCAACGCAATACGTGCTGCTCCTGTTAACGTGGCCGCATCAATTAAAATTGCGGGTTTTTCTTCGCACGCATAAACAAGCGCATCCGCTAATACTAAACGCCCTTCCGCATCGGTGTTAGTCACTTCGACATGCAGCCCATTACGCATTTTGATGACATCACCTGGACGATAACTGTGTGAACCCACATTGTTTTCCGCACATGCCAGCAGCACGCGCAATTGCAACGGTATTTTGTTTTGCATTATTAATTTTGCTAACCCTAAACACAACGCTGCTCCACCCATGTCTTTTTTCATTAGTGCCATACCTGAGGGCGGCTTTATATCCAAGCCACCGGTATCAAAACAAATACCTTTGCCAACTAATGTAATTAACGGCGCATTTTTATCACCCCAACGTAACTCAATTAAGCATGGCGGACGACTACCGGCGCGACCCACGGTGTAAATTGCCTCAAAGCCTGCTTTTATTAATTTCTCACCTTCAATAACCGCAATTTTGGCGTTATGTTCTTTAGCAAGCTGCTTAGCCACCGTAGCTAATTCAGGCGGCCCCATATCTTCACAAGGCGTATTAATTAAATCACGAACTAAAAAGTAACTATCACACCACGACTGAAATTCAGCAGCATTAAAACGCTCGTCCAAAATTAATGTGGCTTTTGTTGGTATGGATTTTTTGTAGCGCGTAAATTGATATTGATCCAGTGCCACCGCTAAGTGCGCACGCCATAATGCGTGCATACCAAACAACTGCAACTGATCCGCAATGCGGCAGTCGCAGCTAGGCAGATGCTTCACGGCTTTTGCCACACCCCAAAAATCTTGCTCATCTTCAATCGCCACCAACACCGCATGACAATCACCCGCAGGCGTGGGCAAAGTGATTACTTGACCCGCCTTAGCACAAAACCCCGAGGTGAGTAGCCATTGTTGATGAAATGTGGATTGTTGTGTCAACCAATGTTCATACTCAGCCCCAGCGACCACAGGAATTATTGAAGTGTTTTTATCAGCCATTTTGCGCCTCTACTTTTAAAAATTAAGGCTATGTTAGCGCACAAGACTGAAGCGGAACAAGCAAGGAACAGTAATTCAATAAGTAAATACACCTTCAGACTTTGGATTATCGCGGAATAGGGCTGTTCACTACGCTATCCATATGTTTATCAAGGAAAAGAGTTCAAGTGCGAAACGACCTGGGTTACTTTATAATAAGTCAATAATTCAGAATTTTCGTCCTGGATTTTTTTACGCATAATAAAAAGCCCCCATGAGTTACCTTCTGTCTAGGTGTCGTTACAACTAGAATGACAGATTATTCTAAGGGAGATATTTTTGTTTCGGTTTTAGGGTGACGCATTCTTAGCTTCACGGACTGCACTGTCTGTTTCTACATCTGAACTTGCATTAACTTCAGATTTTTGATTTCTAAGTTTTGCTATATAACTTTCAAACACATCAGTACCCAGTGATACGGCAAAATCGAAAGTCATATCTTTTACATTTGTTTTGTTGACTACACTGGTTATGTATTCAGTGGCCATGTTTGCTAGCTCTGGATTCGATTTAAATACCGCAACATAATGATCCAATCGTTGCTGTCCCTTAAGTTCCTTGTTGGGGCGTTCTTCCTCAGTCATAAGCTCGCCAAGAATAGAAGAGAAATATTGTATATACGCGCCACCCTTGAAGAACCAATGTTCGGTACTCGCTCTAACCGCATAGGCCTGTAGATTTTCTTCTGTGACATAGCCAGCATGCACTAACGCTACTAGTTTAGTACAACCGGAAGGCTTGTGATTTCCTCTCATCTGTTTTCTCTTTTTGGTTGGTTAAATAAATATAAGACTGATAAATAGTAATCAATCCGTATTAAATTAAAATTAAAGCATGGGTTAAACATTGCGCAACCGTTGCAGCCGCTTATTTTGATGCGGACTGAACATATTGCAGCCACATTGAGTTCTCTATACAATCGCCCTTCGTTAACTTGGAGTATCCATGTCACAACTCAATTCTTATAAACGCCGTATCGGTCCACTTGGTCTCACTTTTTCCGCAATTAGCGCCATGATTGGTTCCGGTTGGTTGTTCAGTTCTCTTTATGTTGGCGAAATTGCCGGGCCGGCTTCCATTATTGCTTGGGTTTTAGGCGGCGCATTAGTTTTTATAATTGCTCTTACTTATGCCGAAATATCGAGCATGGTACCGGTTTCGGGTGGGAGTACGCGCTTTCCGCAACTGACACACGGTACGTTCGTCAGTTTATTTTTTGGCTGGATCACCTGGTTCAACTTAATGACCGCACCTGCTATCGAAACCCAAGCCATGTTGCAATATGCCAGTGACTATTGGCCAACACTGCTCAACGCCGATGCGTATTCTGGCATCAATAGCTTAAGCCACTCGGGTTACTTTGTGGCGTTTCTCACCATGCTGACTTTTAGCATTATTAATATTTATTCAATCAAACTAATAACGCGCATCAATAATTACTTAACCTTTTTCAAAATTACGATCGCGATTATGACAACCATTGTGTTGGTGGGCGTGGCTTTCCATGCGCATAATTTTCATAATGCCACCACCGGGGGCTTTGCGCCGCACGGTATTAAAGGCATCTTTGTCGCCATCGCCACCGGCGGTATTTTGTTTGCTTTTAATGGTTTTAAACAAGTAGTGGAATTAGCCGGTGAAGCAAAAAACCCAAAACGCACAGTATTAATCGCTATTACTGCTAGCTTAATTGGGGTTCTATTAATTTATCTCGCATTGCAAATTGCCTTTATTGGCGCCCTACCTAAAAGCGCGCTAACGCACGGCTGGAGTCATTTACAATTTCATGGTGATGCCGGTCCATTAGTCGGCATTTTACTGAATCATAATATTAGGTGGATGGCAGCACTGCTATCCATTAACGCGATCATAGCAACAAGCGCTGCTGGTTTGGTGTTTAGCACCAGTGCAGCACGCACCCTGTATGGTTTGAGTGCAAATCGCCAATTGCCTAAATTTCTCCAAGAAGTGACTAAGCGTGGCATTCCAGCCAAAGCAGTGGCAGTTAATTTTCTGATTGGTATGACTTTCTTTTTGCCTTTTCATGGCTGGTATGCCATGGCTGAATTCATGTCCTCCATCATAGCGCTTTCTTATTTAACTGGACCGGTGTGTGCGCTTAGTTTGCGTTACCAATTGCCAAATAAGCCCCGTATTTTTCGCTTGCCCATGATAAAACTATGGTGCTTTTTAGGGTTTTATATTTGCACTCTTATTGTTTATTGGACGGGTTGGGAAGTGGTATCGAAACTTGGGCTGTGTCTTTTTGTGTCATTTATACTCTTTGTTATTTATCGTGTTTTTTCTGATCGCCCACGTGGTGTGGACATGAGTTGGCTATCGGCCACCTGGATGTGGCCCTATTTAGTTGGGCTTAATATTATTTCCTACTTAGGCTCATACGGCGGCGGTCATGGTATTATTCCATTTGGTTGGGATTTTGTGTTATTGGCTTTACTAAGCGCACTGTGTCTTTACTTAGCCATACACTTTCGCAATAACGACCACCATGTTAAAGACACCTTGGTGCGTCTGGAAGAAGAAGCCGAAACCGGCATACCGATGGCGATTCCAGATGACGCGCCCGATTTTGCAACTAAGTAAAATTGTGGTTTTTTAAATAGGCTTTTAGCCCGCAATCGTATTACCACCTAAAATAGGCAACACATGCCCACTGATATAACCTGAGTCCGCATTAGAAGCTAAAAAAACATAAGCGGGTGCAATTTCTTCAGGTTGTGCGGGACGACCAATTAACGTACTTTCACCAAAGTGCTTAATAGCATCACCACGCTCTGCGGGATTTAATGGCGTCCATACCGGCCCCGGTGCAACGCAGTTAACGCGAATCTTGCGCTCCATGAGTTGCTGAGCCAACGATTTAGTAAAAGCGTGAATTGCGCCTTTAGTAGCCGAATAATCTAATAAGCCTGGGCTTCCTTCTAGTCCTGTGATCGAACCGGTATTGATAATGCAATCCTCTTCCTTTAAATGAGGAATCAATGCTTTCACTATATAAAAATAACCATCTATATTAACCTTAAACGTTTTATGCCATTGATCGAGATCCAACATTTCAATTTTTTTAACGTGATTTTGAAATGCCGCATTGTTCACTACGATATTAATTTTATTAAATTTTTCAATAACACGCTTAGCCACTGCTTCACAAAAAGAATAATCAGCCACATTACCGGCTAGCAACAACACTTCTCTACCCAGTGCTTTAATTTCACTAGCAATAACATTGGCATCTTTTTCTTCTTCGGGTAAGTAGGTAAGCGCAATATCCGCACCTTCTCGCGCAAACAACAATGCCACAGCGCGTCCAATACCAGAATCACCACCCGTAATAAGCGCCACTTTGTTGGTTAGTTTATCCGCTACTTTATACTTTTTTGCTTTGTATTGTGGTTTTACGCACATCTCACTTTCAATGCCAGGCGGTTCAATTGGTTCAGGTTTAAACGGGGGTTCGGGTTTGTGTGTCATGTCTCCTCCTCGCTTATTTTTTTACCCAATTGCCTGATTCGTTTTTAGTGTACCTTTGCTCAACAGCTGACCACGCCACTTTATGTGCGGTTTCTTCTTGGCTGCTATCATCCTTTCTTTTGGACTGATCTTGGTATTGTTGCCACGCACTATTAAACGCTTCTTTATAAATTTCTTGAGCGTGTTTGGGTAAATTATTAGTCACGTTTTTGGGCAAATCACTTAAGGATTGATATGGCATATTTCCTCCTGGGTGTATTTTTAATTAATCACTTTTTAAGAAAACGGTAACAAAAAATAAAACTTGGTGCAAATTAGCTTAATCATTAGATTTACTTTATAGCGGTGTCCATTACGGTTGCCTTGATTATCATGCCAAGTGATCTTCCCACTAAATTAAATTTTAGCTGCCATCAACACCCATAGCGTGAATACCCTGCTAATGCAAGACTAGCTATTATGCTGATTTCCATCTCTGGGCTGACAGGTCTTCCGAAAAACCAAGTAATTCTCCTTCCCCGCTTTATATCCCTCTCAAACTGCTTTAGAATGCCCAGCCTATGAACAAACTGTATATCAAAACCCATGGCTGCCAAATGAATGAGTATGACTCAAACAAAATGGCCGACGTATTGCGCACTTCACATCAACTTGAATTAACCGATGATTATCGCACGGCGGATGTAATTTTAATCAACACCTGCTCTATTCGCGAAAAAGCGCAAGAGAAAGTATTTTCTGAATTAGGTCGTTATCGTGATGCGAAAAAGAAACGGCCGCATATTATTATTGGCGTCGGTGGTTGCGTGGCAAGTCAAGAAGGTGCGGCCATCACTAAGCGCGCACCGTATGTTGATTTAGTGTTTGGCCCACAAACTTTACATCGCCTGCCGGAGCTGATTGAGCAAGCACGTAAAACGCAACAACCTGCCATCGACATCAGCTTTCCTGAAATTGAAAAGTTTGATCATCTGCCACAACCCAAAGCCGAAGGCCCTATCGCGTTTGTTTCAATTATGGAAGGTTGCAGTAAATATTGCAGTTTTTGTGTAGTGCCCTATACCCGCGGCGAAGAAATTTCACGACCATTTGATGATGTGATTACCGAAGTCGCTAAGTTAGCTCAACAAGGTGTGTCTGAAATTAACCTGCTTGGGCAAAACGTAAATGACTACCGCGGGCTGATGCACAATGGCGACATCGCCGATTTAGCTGAGCTAATACATTACATTGCTGCAATGGATGCCATAAAGCGGATTCGCTTTACCACCTCCCACCCGGCTGCGTTTTCTGATCGCTTAATCGAAGCGTACGCTAGCGAACCTAAACTAGCGGATCATCTGCATT
Organism: Coxiellaceae bacterium; assembly: GCA_041746415.1. GTDB lineage: Bacteria > Pseudomonadota > Gammaproteobacteria > Coxiellales > Coxiellaceae > JBGTHB01. The sequence goes on from JBGTHB010000030.1 coordinate 9,219, forward strand.
TGCCAGTGCAAAGTGGTTCGGATCGAATTTTAGCGGCCATGAAACGTGGTTACACAGCAGTTGAATACAAATCGAAAATTCGCCGCCTACGCCAAGCTCGGCCTAATATTAGCCTGTCATCGGATTTTATTATTGGTTTTCCCGGTGAAACAGAAAAAGATTTTATGGACACCATGAATTTAATTCATGACTTGAACTTTGATCATTCATTTAGTTTCGTTTATAGCAAACGCCCAGGCACGCCTGCGGCTAATTTAGCCGATGACGTCACACTTGAAACCAAAAAACAACGTTTAGAGGTTTTACAACAGCGCATCAAACTACAGGCGATGCGCATCAGTCAAAGCATGATTGGCAGTGAACAGTTAGTTTTGGTGACAGGCATTTCTAAAAAAAATGCCGCTCAACTGAGCGCCCGTACTGAAAATAATCGTATTGTTAATTTTACTGGTGAAGAAAATTTGATCGGCAAGATGATTCGGATTAAAATAACTGAAGCACTATCTAATTCCCTACGGGGCACACTCACGGAAGCAGTGTAAGAAGCTAGCAACACTAGCCGTGCGAATCAACCACAAAAAGGAGTAGCGATTGAATCCAATACAAGCCACACGTCAACTTATTTTACAACCCGACAATAACGAACGCCTCGCCAAGCTCTGCGGCCAATTTGATGAAAACCTCCACTTAATAGAACGTCATTTAGGCGTAGAAATTAATAATCGCGGCAATGAGTTTAATATTATTGGCATCCCAGGCTCAATTGAAATTGCTTATCAAACCATTGAAAATTTATATCAAGAAACAGCATCCACTCGCGCCATCTCGCACCAACAAATCATGTTAAGCTTAAAAGAATCCGGATTCTCTCCTCAACCCACACCGGTAAAGCCCAAAAACGATATTAAAGTCACTATTCAAAAAAACGCCGTAAAACCACGTACGGCAAATCAACAACATTATTTAAATGCCATCAATCATTACACCATCAATTTTGGTATTGGTCCGTCTGGTACGGGTAAAACTTTTTTAGCGGTGGCCTGCGCATTGGCGGCATTAGAAAGAGAACAGATTAATCGCATTGTATTAGTACGACCCGCTGTTGAAGCCGGTGAAAGTCTCGGCTTTTTACCCGGTGATTTAGCGCAAAAAATTGATCCTTATTTACGACCTTTATATGACGCCCTGTATGAAATGATGGGCATTGAACGCGTTCATCAATTACTCACAAAAGGCATTATTGAAATTGCACCTTTGGCTTACATGCGCGGTCGCACTTTGAATGATTCATTTGTGATTTTAGATGAAGGCCAAAACGCGACGCGCGAACAAATGAAAATGTTTTTAACCCGCATTGGCTTTGGTTCTAAAGCTGTAATTACGGGTGACATTACCCAAACGGATTTGCCGCGCAAAATGGAATCGGGTTTACGTCACGCCATTAACTTATTACAAGGTGTCGATGATGTTGAATTTACTTTCTTTAAATCCAACGACATTGTGCGCCACCCTGTAGTGCAAAAAATTATTGAGGCCTATGAAGCTGAGACGGTGGAATAATGAAAGTCTGCTTGCAAGTGGTTTGCAAAGACAAGCACATTCCCAGCGCCGAACAGTTTGCCTTGTGGCTAAATAAAGCGATTGCACTAACGCCAAAACCCATAGCCAAAACCCAACAAGAACTCACCATTCGGGTGGTGAGCGAAGCAGAGTCGCAAACACTTAATCATCAGTATCGTTATAAAAATAAGCCGACGAATGTGCTGTCATTTCCACCTTCTAAAATTCCAGGCTTTGAACTGGATTCACTCGGTGATTTAGCGATTTGCGCTGCCGTTGTAGCTAAAGAAGCAAAACAGCAACATCTACAAATAAATGCCCATTGGGCCCACATGTTAGTTCACGGCTTGTTACATTTGCTCGGTTACGATCATGTTAATGAAGCAGATGCAGCAAATATGGAACAACTCGAAGCCATCATTCTGAAACAACTTGGGTTTTCAAACCCCTACGCTACAGATGAAATGAATTCAATTTAGAAGTGGAATGAGTATAATTAAGCGATATGAATAAAATTTCAGAAGAACCGCAGCAGCCAGACCGTTCATGGCTTACCCGTTTTACCCACCTATTTCACCGTGAGCCACGTAATCGTGACGAACTGTTGCGAGTGTTGCGCAACGCGCGTAGTCGTAACATCTTAGATAACGAAGCACTGGGCATGATTGAAGGCGTGATGCAAGTCACACAAATGCAAGTACGCGATGCCATGGTGCCGCGTGCTCAAATGGTGGTAATCGAACACGACGCCACCTTGAGCGAGGTACTGCCGATTATAATTGAATCCGCGCACTCGCGTTTTCCTGTAATTGGTGAAAGTCGCGACGAAGTACTGGGTTTATTAATGGCAAAAGATTTATTGCCACACCGGGTTGAACAAGACAAAGCAAACATATCTATTAAAAATTTAATCCGCCCGGCGGTATTTATTCCTGAAAGCAAACGTTTAAATGTGTTGTTGAAAGAATTTCGCCTCAACCGTAATCACATGGCGATTATTGTGGACGAATACGGCGGCATCGCCGGCCTAATCACAATTGAAGATGTATTAGAGCAAATCGTCGGTAGCATTGAAGATGAATTTGATAAAAACGAAAACGACGGACACATTAAACGCATTAGTGACAACGAATACACCATCAAAGCGCTGACTTCGATTGAAGAATTCAACTCTGCCTTTCACACTAATTTGAGCGATGAAGATTTCGATACCATTGGTGGTTACTTGGTACAACGCTTTGGTCACATGCCAAAACGGGGCGAATCACTGGAGTTGTATGGATTTAAATTCACCGTGCTACAAAGTAGTCGACGTCGTTTGCATTTGCTGAGCTTGCAGAAAACACCATGATCCAGCGTTTGCGGCTCAATTGGATTTTACTCGCCCTTATTAGCGGCATGTTATTACCATTTGCGTTTGCACCAACAGGTTGGTTTTTTTTAGCGTTTCTGTGTCCTGCTATGCTACTTTTCATCTGGAATAACTGTAACCGTAATCAAGCATTTTTATATGGCTTGGTTTTTGGTTGCGGTTTTTTTGGCGTTGGGTGTTCATGGGTGTTTGTGAGCATCCACCACTATGGTAACGCGGGTTTCATACTCGCTGTGTTTATTACTGTTGTCTTCGTATTAATTTTATCAATTTATATTGCGCTGTTAGGTTATATTTATCAGCGCTTTTTTAGCCACACTAAAGATTACCTGCATGATTTAATCGCTTTCCCCGCTTTGTGGGTCAGTTTTGAATGGCTGCGCGCCTGGTTATTTAGTGGTTTCCCATGGCTGTTATTAGGTTATAGCCAAACAGCAACGCCACTGAAATTTCTGGCACCAATTGTGAGTGTCTATGGTGTTTCGTTAGCAGTAGCGCTTATCGCTGGATTACTGGTATGGCTTTTTAAAAGCCCAACCAACACACGTCGTATTAGCACCCTAATCAGCATCATCATATTATTTGGGATCTCTTATTCATTCAAATTTATTCAATGGACTATTCCCTATAAAACACCACTAACCGCAAGTTTAGTGCAAGGCAATATTCCACTTAAAATTAAATGGGACGCGGGTTATTTAACCCATATTTTAGCTGTCTACACGCAACAAACTCACCAACACTGGAACAGCGATATTATTGTTTGGCCAGAAGCGGCCATACCTGTGGTGAGCCAACAAGTGCTGGGATTTTTATATGATCTCAAAGACGCGGCATTAGTGCATCACGCAGCAGTGATTTTTGGCATCCCGACTTATAATGATGATGAAACAGCTTATTACAACAGTATGCGTGTGCTTGGTGATGGCAGTGGCCACTATAATAAGCGTCACTTGGTGCCATTTGGTGAATACACTCCCTTGCAAGCCCTCTTCAAACCGTTAATGGATCGTCTTAACATTCCCATGTCGGGTTTTTCAGCGGGAAATTATAGCCAGCCTTTATTAAGCGCCAAAGGCATTAAAATCGCGCCTTATATTTGCTATGAAATCGCTTTCGCGCATGAAGTGCTTGCTACAACCACCAACAGCAATTTGATTGTGGTGATTTCAGATGACAGCTGGTTTGGCAATTCCTTCGCCTCACCGCAGCAATTACAAATGGCGCAATTGCGTGCACTTGAAACAGGCAGACCCATTTTATATAGCACCAACAATGGCATTACGGCTGTTATCAATTACCACGGCAATATTACGCAACACTTACCACGCAACAAACGTTTAACACTCACAGCCATAGTGCAGCCTCGCCAAGGTGAAACCTTGGCGATGCGCTGGCACAATTTATTGATTGGTTTGATTGTGCTATTAATGTTAATAATCAGCTTTAAAAAGCGTAAGCATTAATTAACAAAAACACACCAATGACGATATTAATAATAGCAGCGATATATAACCCGCTCGCACTATTTAAAAACTTATGTACTAATTTAGCCATGTGTTCTGGACAGAAAAATCCATAAAGACCACGCAGCATAACGATCCAACATAAAACCGTTACCACTATGCTTGAACCACCAGCGGTCCAAATGTTATGGGATAGTAATAACAATAGACCCATCACAATAGTTATTAACGACATGAGGTTCGCCACACCCGGATTATCCAGCATAGAACTCATATACGTTCTAAAATGTTTCTTGCAAAACAATACGTGTAGCGCAATTAAAATTAGCAAATACCCAAATAACTTACTCAGAAATACAGTCGCATCCATACTCATCTCCTTATTCAATTACCAAAAAGCCCTGCTAAGCAGTACCTCGTATTTAAACCTACCGTAAATGGTTTCTACTGACTAGAGGCAGATTCGCACAAATGCGCAATGACCTAGGTTGAGGCAACCTAAATTTTGTTATCCGGCCTAATTTGAAAAGTGGATAACTTAGGAAACTGCAATTGGGCTACCTGCATATCGGCTAAAGCACGAATATAAGGTGACCTAGGGGGAATCGGCCCATGAAGAAATAATATTGCCGCCTCACCTACAAATGCACCCTCACGCACTCGCGCTGGTTGCGAAATTTGCTGACCGAGAAAATTTTGCTGCCGTGCAGTGGTCGCGTTGTATGGAGCATACAGTTGTTCAACTCGATAATCCAAACCACCTAATTTATTCAAACCCAATAGATTGCCAAATTGTTCATACACCGTGAACATGCTAACCGGCACATCATAGAGGTCGGTGAATTTTTTAAATATTTTCTTATCGAGAAAAGCACCATCGTCCGTAATCATAATATCTGAATCCACGCCATTAACGCTAACATCCCCATTAGCAATGGCTTTTTTCAACCATTCAATAAATAGATCCGCGTATTGCGTTGCTGCAGAATCATTTAAAGGAACCTCAATACTTGGCAGACGCATAGGTCGATTCTCTTCTACGGGAAACTCATACAATTGCAGGATTTTACGAAAACGGCCGCCATCACTTTCATCGTCTTCAAGTGCCGCTAACCATTCCATGAAAATTTTTAAATTATCAGCTAGCCACAAAAAAGCTTTGTCGGGTATCACTTGTCGCAATAATAACAACAATGTTGCACGCTCCATGCGCTGAAAGTGTTTACCTAATGCTTGCAAACGATAATATTTATTATCACTATTTATATGCAGCGGACCGGCAAACGGTTGCCATTCTTTTACCGCCACACCTTCTTCAGTGGTAATAAAAACTTTTTGATTCGTTACAATACTAGCTAAGTCACATAATAAACCAGCGCTAAACATAGCAAAGCGTTCTAATGCACCTGCAGCAACATGTTCTTGATCAAGGTGCTGCAACACACGCAGTCCTCTTTCAAGGCTGTGGTTCAATAAACTGGAAAGTGGCGCGTCCCACTCACGTGGTAAGACTTGCGCGTAAGCGGCAAAGGTTTGCACCATAGACACATAAAGTTCGGTAAAATGTTCAGCGGGCAACTTAGATAAAGCTTGGATTTGCTCTAAGCAAAATTGATGTGATTTTTGACGCAGCAACTCTTCCGACGAAAAAATTGGCACCAATTTACCCGGCTTATAAATCACACCTTTAGCGTAATCACTGACTTTGCTATTAAACATAGACTTAACTCGGCTTACCATGACGCTCTCCCTGGCATACAAAACTTTTTATCCCACCTGCGCAAACGATTTACTATAAGAACGTTATTTTAAGCAAACGAACTTAAGGATTTCTTAATATTAGCCAAGCTAATCCATGCTCTGTCGTAGATTTCACCTCACCACTTCGGTATCCTTGTAGCTTTCATCATAATCAACACTGAGCCACACATATGGACAATTTCGATCATTCGCTAATTGAGCAACGCGCTCAAACTTATTGGAATGAAAATCAATGCTTTGCCGCCAAAGAAGACTTAAGCCGCGAAAAATTTTACTGCTTATCTATGTTGCCTTACCCCAGCGGTGAACTGCACATGGGGCACGTGCGTAATTACACCATCGGTGATGTGATTGCACGCTATCAAAAAGCGCGCGGACGAAATGTATTGCAACCAATGGGATGGGACGCATTTGGCTTACCTGCCGAAAATGCGGCAATCCAACGTCAATTGTCACCCTCTGAATGGACAGAAAAAAATATCAAACGCATGCGCAAACAACTGCAGCAGCTAGGTTTAGGTATTGATTGGCAACGTGAAATTGCTACTTGTCACCCCAATTATTACCGTTGGGAGCAATGGTTGTTTTTGAAATTGTATGAAAAAGGATTGGCTTATAAAAAAGATTCCTGGGTGAACTGGGATCCCGTTGACCAAACCGTGCTTGCCAATGAGCAAGTGGTTAACGGCAAAGGTTGGCGATCTGGTGTCGCAGTAGAACGGCGTCAAATTTCACAATGGTTTTTAAAAATAACCCACTACGCTGAAGAATTACTCAAAGGGTTAGATAAATTAGAGGGTTGGCCAGAACAAGTTAAAACCATGCAGCGCAATTGGATTGGTCGTTCTGAAGGTTTAGAAATACAATTTCCCATCCATAACCGCAAAACGGCTATCACTGTTTACACCACACGGCCCGACACATTAATGGGCGTTACTTGTATCATTATTTCGCCTGACCACACATTAGCTAAAAAATTGGCAGAAAAAAATAAAGAAGTCGCTAAATTTATTAAAACGTGCAGCAAAGGCCAAGTGGCTGAAGCAGAAATGGCGACACAAGAAAAGCTCGGTGTCTTCTCAGGACAGTATGTCAAAAATCCACATGCAGATGAAAAACTCCCACTATGGATTGCTAACTTCGTGTTAATGGAATATGGCACCGGTGCCATAATGGCCGTACCCGCACACGATGCGCGCGATCATGAGTTTGCATTAAAATACAATTTGCCTATTAAACCCGTTATCACATCCGGCAATAAAAAAAGTTGGGATTATACTGCACAAGCCTATACAGAATCTGGAAAATTGATTAATTCGGGCGAGTTTAATGACTTAACCACCAAACAAGCTAGCGAAAAAATTACTGCTGTTTTAATTAAAAAAAATCTGGCCAGCAAAAAAATCAATTATCGGTTGCGTGACTGGGGAATTTCTCGGCAACGTTATTGGGGTGCGCCTATTCCGCTTATTTACTGCAAAAAATGCGGTGTCTTGCCCGTGCCTGAAGAAAATTTACCCGTCATTTTACCCATCGATTTAATTCCTGATGGGCAAGGCTCGCCATTAGCAAAAAGCCCCAGCTTTTATAAAACCAAATGCCCTAAATGTGGTGACAACGCCAAACGTGAAACAGACACCATGGATACGTTTGTTGAATCAAGTTGGTATTACGCGCGTTATTGCAGTTTCGATCAAGACAAGGCCATGCTAGATGACCGTGCTCGTTACTGGACACCAGTGGATCAATATATTGGCGGTATTGAACACGCCGTAATGCACTTACTCTATGCACGCTTTATGCATAAAATATTGCGCGACGCCGGCTTACTTAATAGCGATGAACCGTTTACGAAACTATTAACTCAAGGCATGGTGTTAAAAGACGGTGCCAAAATGTCGAAATCCAAAGGCAATACCGTCTCACCCCAAGCGATAATTAAAGAATACGGAGCTGATACCGCACGTTTATTTTCGATGTTTGCCGCACCACCTGAACAATCATTAGAATGGTCAGACAGTGGAGTGGAAGGAGCTTTTCGCTTTTTGAAAAAGCTCTGGCAGTTTTGCCAAGATAATAATGAAACAATCAAGCGCGGCAAAGACCTCCAAACAAAGCGTCTGGAACTCAACAGTGGACAGCAAGCTGTATTGCGCGAAGTGCACACCCTACTTAAACAAGCCAATTTTGATATGGAACGACAACAATATAATACGGTTGTTTCCAGCGCGATGAAAATATTAAACAGCTTAATTAAAGCACCCAATAAAACGGATGATGATGCTTCCATCCTCTCTGAATCCTTACGCATATTGCTGCAGCTACTTGCACCTATTACGCCACACATTTGCCACGTGCTATGGCAAGAGCTGGGTTATGGTGACAACATTCTTGAAGCTAATTGGCCGAAACACAATCCGAAAGCATTGCAAGCAGATGAGATTGAATTAATCGTGCAAGTAAATGGCAAAGTCCGTGGCAAAATCAACGTTAGCAGTGGTGCTGAAAACGCAACCATTGAAACCGCTGCCTTGAAAAATGAAAATGTGCAGCGTTTTATTGACGGCAAAGCCATTAAAAAAATGATCGTGGTACCAAACAAACTGGTAAGTATCGTAATATGAAAATCGCTTTTGACTGGCTTAAACTAATTACTGTCTCGATTATTTTTATGACGCTATATGGCTGTGGTTTTGCACCACAAAAATTGAGTGATTTTCCGAAACCGCTGCACACACTTTATTTTAATGCAGATAATCCTAATGGCCGTCTAGCAACCGAAGTTAGACGTCGCCTTAAAGCGTTGCATTTTTATTTGGTGGATTCACCCACTAGCAACACTATCGAACTTCATCTAACCAAAGCGGTATTCAGCAGTGATCAACCGGTACGATTTTACAGTGGCTACGCTCAAAATTACAGTTACAGGCTTAGCGTCTCTTATCAACTGCTGGCAGACAATAAACCACTTACCAGTGGACAATCCATTAGCTTGACGCAAAATCAATTGCACAACACCAATCAAACTTACACTTCTGGAGCACGTGAAAGCATGCGCATCAACTTAACACAACAAGTTGCTGACCAATTGCTATTACAATTATCCTCACCCAGTATGCGCAAACTATTCAGCACTAAACATATGAGACACCATGTCAGGACAGCTGCTAAAACCAATTTATCTAATTAGTGGTGATGAAACACTGCTCATTAACGAAGCGCGTGACCGCTTACATCAACAAGCCATACAACACGGTTTCACTAACCGTGAACGTTATATAGTAGAGCGTGGCTTTGATTGGCAACAGTTTGCAATGAACACGCAAAATTTTAGTCTTTTTAGTGACAAAACATTCATCGAGTTACATAACCCTAAAGCACAATTTGATAAAGCCGCCACACAAACCATATTGAATTATTGTGACAATCCGCCACCAGACAAATTACTGTTAATCATCAGCAGTAAATTGACAGCGCCGCAAAAAAAAGCCAAGTGGTATGTTGCTTTATCAAAAATAGGCAGCGCCACTGCCGTGTGGCCACTTAATTTAGTGCAATTGCAACAATTTATTCAGCAGCGCTTAAAACAATATCGACTCAGCGCGGATACTGCAGCCATTAAATTATTGGCTGAATTAACGCAAGGAAATGTATTAGCCGCTGATCAAGTTATTCAAAAATTGGCATTGCTTGCAACAAATAGCAGCATCACACCAGCTTTAATCCATCAAATATCGGCGGATAACAGCCGCTTTTCAATTTTTGATTGGAGCCAATTTTTATTGCAAGGTGATTGCCCAGGCGCATTGCACTGCTTACAAGTGCTGCAACAAACCGCTACCGAACCCACACTCATACTATGGTTGCTGGCGCGAGAAAGCCGCATTTTATACCATTACCACCAAACGCAGCAATTTCAAAACGAATGGTCACAACGTCAAACGTGGCTAAAACAAGCTGCAAAAAGATTATCAAAAAATAAATTAAGCGCGCTTATTCATAAAATGCACCACATCGATCTATCAATAAAAGGGTTAGCCACAGTAAACGTTTGGCAACAATTACAAACTGTGACCGTGGAATTTTGCACCCATGGCTAAATTGAAAAAAATCGGCTTACTCGGCGGCACCTTTGATCCCATTCACAATGGACATTTACATATTGCTGCGCAAGCATTAAAGCAACTCGAGTTAGATGAAGTGTGGTTTATGCCCGCCAATATTCCTGTTGATAAAACTCCCCCTCACTATGACACCGGCACGCGTTTGCATTGCTGCAAACTGGCTATCCAAGATCAACCACAGTTTAAGTTGTGCGATATTGAAGTAAAACAACAGCAGCGTTGTTACACCATTGACACACTTAAAGCTTTGCATCAGCAGCACCCAGACACAATATTTTATTTTATTCTGGGCATGGATCGATATATTGACTTCACTCAGTGGCGACAATGGCAGAAAATTTTGCAACTTGCCAAGCTGGTGGTTTTTTCCCGCCCTGGTTTTGCACGTACAAATCAAACCCAACCGATTAAAGCATTATTTCTAAAAACAGAACCACTCGCTATTGAGTCCACTCAAATACGCCACAATTTAACGCAGCATCAATCAGAATTGCCGTTAGCTGTTTTTAATTATCTGCTAAATGATCACTGAATTTTTAATTGAAGACCAAAACGAAATAACAACAGCGCAATCTAAGGCAACATTGCCCTAGCGCCGCGGAATGATTGAGATATGCTTGGATTACTGTAACCGCATCGTCACACTTTATTCCGCTTCAACAAAAGTTGCACCCCAAACCATCCCCAATAAATTCGATGGTAAATAATTTTTTTATTCTCAATTTCCATCAGCTCAAGGATATCAATCTGTTCACCTTCAGGTGTTTTTCTAGGATATTCCCAAATTAAAATATTACCTTTTGTAAAATATCGGCCGTCTCGATACCAACGCACTAAATCATTTGGACGCCGTTTTGTTCCTTCCATTAGAAATTGATGAATATTTTTTTTACCAATTAATGCACCAGATGTCGTATTTAAAATAATTGGGACTAAGGGACTCTCTAATACGGCGTCATCAGCATAAAGGGACAGCAAACCTTCAACATCACGTGATTTAGCAAACTCGTGCCACTGGTTATAAATTGTTTCATGCATCATAGCGCAACTCTCCTGCTTAAACATCGTTAATGCTGTAAAAAATAACATAGAAATAAAGTATAAAATTTAACAACTCACGTGGCTTAAATAATAACTTCATGGTAATTGATGCAACCCCCATGCAATTATGAAGTATAAGTTTATATAACTCGATATATTTGTGATTCACAAATTATCGAAAGTCATGTCACAAGCCTGTGGCAAGATGGTTTTTCAGCATAATGCCTTAACGCAAGATCTCGCATATGAAAAACAACCACTGAAAACAATCGGCAGGCAAAAAAACCAAACACTTTTTGTGTTCAGAACAATATTTTTCTATTAACTTGCTTCACTAAATACAAGCCTTCGGTGAAAATATCATCGTAAATAAGGCTTAATAACTGAATCAACATCTGCAAAAGTGCGCTCCTGAGTCTCTTTAATCGCCCTTTGTTCAAGCACGGCAGATGTAAAAATTAAATGATAAATCGTCTGGTACAAACGACTGCCCGCGTTATTTTTGAAGTCATCTATGAAGTTCTTGAGCTTCGTTTTTCTATGATTCAGCAAGTCGTTTTTTTGGAATGGTGGAATAAAGTCGGAGAAGCTATCATCGTCATTAATCAAATACAGTCCTGAGCGGGCAAACAGAGGCTCGTCATTTCGATAAGACCTCGGCTGTAATCCTAATTGACTAAATAACTGCTTACTGTTAGAGCTTGATCGAAAATTTATCTGGTATTTTTTCTCAAGGTCTTTAAGAAAGTACCCCATATCTGGTATATCCATTCTATCAATATATTTCTTGCCTTCATTAAGAAACCAGCTTAACTCATCATTACACAGGTCATAATGATTTCGACTAATTAAATAGTACGGCGTGTATAGCAAAGATAAAGCTGATGAAGCAGCTGCAAAACCAAGCCATAAAGGATATTTTAGCAGCATGCTCCCAAGCCCAATTCCTAAAATACCAACTCCGCAAGTAGACGCGTCCTCTCTCACTCCTTGAATAAACGCGGAAGGTTTATCACACGCAACAGTAGTTTTTACAGCATTAGCAACTACAGCTACAGGTAACCCAACAACGACGTTAATTGCTTCTGAAGTCTTTTCTCCTAATTCAACGCCAACACAAGGGGCGTTACTTAGCATGTTGAATAGTTGCTTTCCACGGTATTTTCTTTCTCTGCGCATACAGGTTACTCCTGCGAAAGGTGTCAGCGGATTTGAGACAAATCGTTGATGAATTTGACAGTAAAATTAAGCCATGATTCCTCCTTTTTGTAAATAATTTTCTTTGGTTGCTTCGATATTTATTTCTAATGCGATATTGAATACCATGCTATTAAAACCGATTTTTGAATCAAGCTTTTGGCTAGATGCTGGCATTCGCGATCCGCAATCATCCATCCAACGATATAACGACTGTAAATATCGATAATCACGTATAAATGAAAATAAGTGAACCGATTAAAACTGCGTATTTTTGTTATATCCCATGACCACACCTGATTTGGCGCTGTCGCAATTAATTCTGGTTTTATGGCATCCCGGCGATTACGTAGGTCATGGCGATCACGGGATTCGCCTGATTCAGGCAATACACGATACCTAGTGAGCACCAAGGCCACGTACCTTCCTTCGTCTAACAGCGTGTAAAACACCGTGTAAGGCGTAGAATCAACGAAGCGCTCGTTATGCAATAAATCCAACACTTCTTGTCAACGAATTACTTGACCTTTACAGTTGCGAGTCTTCAAAGCAATCCACACACCCTACCACAAGGAGAAATAAAGCATAAACCGTGAATTTAAAAAAATTGTCCTGCAAAGGTAATCTATTCTAAAAGTGATAAATTTAAGATAAATTTAACAATAATTAACCTTTCCATGAATTAATGGTCGTCGTTGTCTGTTCATTAATTTTAGGCGCAATAAATGTATGCTAGCCTTTAGATAGTGTTTTATTTTTTGGAAGAGAGGTAGTTAATCATGGAATTCACAGGAACCGATTTTAGAAGAGAACGTAAACAGGAGACTGAAGATAAAAAAAAGCGACTAAATCAATACTACAAGGATTTAATTAATACGTTGAAGTCTGGTAAAAGTGAACTCACTATAAAAATGCCGAAATATTGGGATTATGTCGGTGTTAACATTGACATGCACTCAGGACAATTTTTTAGAGTATTTGCACAGCTTATACCCGATTCAAAATCTATACAAAAATTGAGATGGGAAGGCTATCTTAGTGGAGACTCTCTTAATGAAGACTTTTTTTATAAATCCGTGGCCAGCAATACCTCAATTACCACTTTAGAAATCAACAACGTTGGTTGTAACATTCGTAACGATCTAGATAAATTTTGTGAGATGATTGCAAGCAATAAAACTATAAAAAATATTCGTTATGCTGGTACTTTTTATAGAGAAGATAAAAGCGGCGAAGCACAAGCAGTTAGCGATGAGGAAGCCCGTGTGTATCTGGAAAATGCCTTAGGTCGCAGCAATTGTGAAAAATTTGTTTGGGAGGGTAGATGGCAAAACTGGGACATAAAATGTAAGTTAGACAGAAAATTTTCATTGTTTCAGCCGGCTAGTGATTCAAGTGCCCAAGCAACTCAATCGGCTGAATACAAACATTCATAACATGTGGTAATACAATTTGTTTTAGTTTGTGTTTTCAGTATCACCTTTGTTTTATTGAGTTTTTAGATTAAACACAGCTTTTTTGTGGAGATGGCTTTATGTGGCTTACAGGCTTTGATGGTAAAAAATATGCTGATGAGCGAAGAGTGCTGACCCTTGATGAAATTAAGAAAGAGCATGAGCGAGAAACTTCAAGCCGACAAGCAGCACTCACTTGCGCTCGTTTACGACTAAAAGAAGACACTCGTACTTTGCCTTCATCCCTAGAAATTGGCGAAGCAGAGCTAGTCGCCTTC
>JBGTHB010000031.1:0-16101 GCA_041746415.1 Coxiellaceae bacterium
GTAATAAAAAGGAGTAGCCGCTATGGCAAAAGTGATAGCAGTCGCTAATCAAAAAGGTGGCGTAGGAAAAACAACCACCGCGGTAAATTTAGCTGCTTCGCTAGCGGCAACAAAATATCGCATTCTCTTGGTTGATCTCGATCCACAAGGTAATGCCACCGGCGGTTGCGGTGTGGATAAAAAAATGCTTACCACCACTATTAATGAAGTGCTGCTTGATGAAGCCAGCGCTAAACAAGCAATTATAAAAACAGAATGGAAGTTTGACTTATTACCCTCGAATGGAGACTTGACCGTTGCTGAGGTGCGATTATTAAAAGCAGAACAGCGTGAACGATTTTTGTCACGTGCGTTGGAACCAATCCAAACCGATTACGATCTCATCTTGATCGACTGCCCTCCGTCATTAAATATGTTAACGGTAAACGCGTTGATTGCGGCTAACAGTGTATTGGTGCCAGTACAGTGCGAATATTATGCGCTGGAAGGGTTAACCAGTTTATTGAGTAGCATCGAAGCCATTCGCAACAGCGCCAATCACACCTTGGTAATAGAGGGTTTGTTGCGCACTATGTATGATGGCCGCAACAAATTAACCACCGAAGTGTCAGAGCAACTGCTGTCTCATTTTGGCGATAAAGTTTATCAAACGGTTATCCCGCGCAATGTTCGTTTAGCAGAAGCCCCTAGTTTTGGCACACCTATTATTTTTTACGATCAAAAATCACAAGGCGCCAGTGCTTACTTAGCATTAGCAGGTGAAATCATTCAGCGTTATGAGCAGCAAGCTTGTAATGCGAAAGTGGCACAGGGAGTAGAGGCATGAATTTAAAAAAACGTGGTTTGGGTAAAGGACTAAGCGATTTGGGTTTGGGTGAGTTATTAGGCAGTGGCGGTGCTGCTACCCAAGAAGTGAGTGAAATTGCGAATGAAAATAAAACGCTGCCAGTGAATAAATCGGCTCACACCGGCTTACAACAACTCGCATTGGATCAACTTAAACCTGGTCGCTACCAACCGCGACAACAGTTTTCATCTGACAAACTGGAAGAGTTGGCCGACTCCATTCGCCAACAAGGCATTATTCAACCTATCGTCGCACGTCAAACCGCACAAGGTTATGAAATACTGGCGGGTGAAAGACGTTGGCGTGCAGCAAAATTAGCGGGGCTTGAAACCGTGCCGGTGGTAGTGCGCAATATATCAGATGAAAGCGCTATTGCTGTGTCATTAATTGAAAACATTCAGCGCGCGGATTTAAATGCGATCGAACAAGCTCAAGCATTACAGCGACTGATCGAAGAGTTTGCGTTAACCCACGAAGAGGCAGCAGAAGCAGTGGGTAAAAACCGCGCTTCGGTTACCAATTTATTGCGCTTATTAAAATTACCGGAATCGATTCGCGATTATGTACAGCAAGGCAGACTTGAAATGGGGCACGCGCGGGCATTATTAACGCTCGCGGCGATGGATCAAATTAAATTAGCCAAGTTGGTGATTGAGCACAATCTGTCAGTGCGTGAAACTGAAAAACGCGTCAAGCAATGGTTAGCGCCAGCAGTGGAAGACAGTGTGGTGACAAAGGTAACACAAGACCCCGACATACGCCGCTTAGAGCGAGAAGTTTCGGATAAGTTGGCGGCAAAAGTGTTATTGCAGCATCAGCCTAACGGCAAAGGCAAATTGGTAATTCACTACAATAACCTTGATGAACTCGATGGCGTGTTAAAGCATATTGCATAAATGTAACGCTTCAATGTATGGCGTGAAATCGACAATAACAGTAGCGTAAAAACAAAGATGCCCGTTCGTATGTGATTTTCTGTCTGCTTGGGCTTTTTAAATCTCGCGCCTGGCAGTGGAATGAGTATATACTGCCCACCAAACAACTAATTAGATAAAATTATGAACATCCCTCCTAAGAAAATTGCACAGCTGGTGCTGTGTTGGCAGTTGGCGTTGACGTTAACGTGTGCCTTATTGGTTTGGATTTTCTCTACTTGGCCGAACAGTTATTCGGTATTGTTGGGTGGTTTAGCCAGCTTTGTTCCGAGCGCTATTTTTGCGTTGATTTTGTTGCGTAAAACACACGCCTCACAAGCAAAACAGATCGTGATAGCGTTATTTGCAGGTGAGTTTATCAAGCTTATTTTGAGTGGTGTGCTCCTAGTAATTATGATAATGTTGCTGCCGGTGAAACTTCTGCCACTTGTGGCAGGCTTCTTGGTGGCTACTTTAGGGTTTTGGGTGGCTCCACTAACAAAAATTAACCATATATAAAGGTATAGCGGATGATGGCCGGTACAATCACCCAGGCGGAATACATACATCACCACATGCAGAATCTCCAACTTAATCTGCATAATTTTACCTTTTCTAACGGTGGCTTTTGGACACTCAACCTCGATACCATCAGTGTATCGGTTGTGCTGGGTGTGTTGTTTTTGTTGTTGTTTTATCTGGTTGCACGTAAAGCCTCTGCAGATCATCCCACTAAAATGCTTAATTTTATTGAAGCAGCTGTCGAAGCGGTGGATGGTTCAGTCAAAGAAAACTTTCATGGCAATCGTTTGTTGATTGCGCCAATGGCACTCACTATTTTTATTTGGGTTTTTTTAATGAATTTTATGGATTTAATCCCGGTGGATTTGATTCCACGCACCATGGGCGCGATGGGGGTACAACACTTTCGAGCTGTGCCAACAGCGGATGTGTCGCAAACACTGGCAATGGGGTTGGTGGTATTTATTTTAACGATATTTTATAACTTTAAAGCCAAAGGTGTGGTGGGTTTGGGTAAAGAAATTTTAACGCGACCATTTGGTAAGTGGCTGTTTCCCGTCAATATTGTGTTTCGTGTTATTGATGAATGTGTAAAACCCATGTCACTGGCATTGCGGTTATTTGGTAATTTATTTGCGGGTGAATTAATTTTTATTTTGATTGCGTTGATGCCTTGGTGGGGGCAATTTGGTTTGGGAGTGGTTTGGACTTTATTCCATATTCTTATTATAACCATCCAAGCGTTTGTGTTTATGATGTTGACTATTGTTTATTTAACAATGGCACAAGAGGCACATTAATTTTTTGATTTAAACAACAGGAGACTTAGATGATATCAGATGCTGCTCAAATTATTGCTACCGTGCAGAGCTTTTCAGCGATTGCTGCTGGTTTGTTAATTGGATTGGCTGCCATGGGCACCGCAATCGGCTTTGGTGTATTAGGTGGTAAGTTTTTGGAAGGGGTGGCTCGTCAACCAGAACTGTCGGGCATGTTAATGGGTCGAATGTTTATTGTAGCGGGTTTAGTAGACGCGTTTGCAGCCGTTGCGTTGGGGATGGGTTTGGTGTTGATGTACGCTAAGAATCCATTCATCTCAATTGTGCTTCAATATATAAAACAGTAATTGATGAGGTTTGAGCTATGGATTTAAATGCCACGCTACTTGTTCAAATGCTGTGTTTCATCGTCTTTATAGTAGTGACGATGAAATACATTTGGCCGCCAATCATTAATGCACTGGAAGCGCGTCGGCAAAAAATTGCGGATGGTTTGGCTGCAGCAGAGCAGGGGCAAAAAGATTTGGAGTTAGCACAAATTAAATCTCGCGATATGCTCACTGAAGCAAAAACCCAAGCCGCGATGATCATCGAAAAAGCCAATCAGCGTGGCGCACATATTGTTGATGAGGCAAAAGTAGCGGCACGTGAAGAAGGTGAGCGCTTATTGCAATTAGCAAAAAATGAAGTTGAACAAGAGTACAACAGCGCCAAAGAAAAATTACTGGGCGAGGTAGCGGAGTTGGTCACTCGTGGTGCTGAGAAAATTTTAAAGCGCGACACGAATGCTGCTAGTAATGATGGTGTGGTAAGAGAAATATCAGGTGACACATAATGGCGCATGATTTAACGACTGCTCGACCTTACGCTAAAGCGATTTTTGAATGTGCCAATACCACCAACAATGTAGTGGAATGGTCAGCGATGTTGGTGTTGTTGTCTTATGTAGTGCAAGACCAGAAAGTGGTAGCGCTGTTAAATGATCCGCGTGTTGCTACCAACACCTGGAATGATTTTTTTATTTCGGTATGCGACGCTGTGTTACCTAACGAAACCACAACAATCAAACCCATGTTAATTAATGTAATAAAGTTGTTGATTGAAAATAAGCGCTTGGAATTGTTAAGTGATATTCATTTGGTATTCGAGCGTTATTTAGCGCAACAACAAGGCATTATTGAAGCACAAGCCAGTTCGGCGTTTCCATTAAATGCAGCACAGACAAATAAATTAAAAGCCGCATTAGAAGAACGTTTTGCAAGTAAGGTAAATTTAGCGTTTAAAATTGATCCGGAATTAATTGGTGGTTTTGTGGTGCGCAGTCAGGATTGGGTTTTAGACGCGAGCACAAAAGGCGTGTTAGAACGATTTAACCAAGCGTTATTAGGCAGTGGGAGACAGTAAAAAATGGTAATGCAATTACAGCCAACAGAAATTAGCGATATTATCAAAGCGCGGATCGAGCATTTTGATATCAAGCCTGAGCTGCGAACAGAAGGCACGATTGTTAATTTAAAAGACGGTATTGTGCGCATTTATGGTTTAAACGACGTGATGTTTGGGGAGATGATTGAATTTCCGCATAACATTTATGGTTTGGCATTTAACCTAGAGCGCGATTCTGTGGGCGCAGTGGTGCTGGGGCCTTATACTCAACTGGAAGAAGGAATGACGGCGCGTTGTACTGGTCGTGTATTAGAAGTACCTATTGGGGAAGCTTTGTTGGGCCGCGTGGTTGACGCACTGGGTAATCCGATAGATGGCAAAGGACCAATTGAAACGACGCTCACTTCACCGCTTGAAAAAGTAGCGCCAGGTGTAATTGATCGTCAGTCAGTTGATCAGCCTATGCAAACTGGTTTGAAATCCATTGACGCGATGGTGCCAGTTGGTCGAGGTCAACGTGAATTAATTATTGGTGATCGCCAAACAGGTAAAACAGCCATTGCCATTGATACCATTATTAATCAAAAAGACACCGGTGTTAAATGTATTTACGTGGCGGTTGGGCAAAAAGCATCGTCTGTTGCTAACGTAGTGCGTAAATTAGAAGAACACGATGCAATGAAACACACCATCATCGTAGCAGCAACCGCATCAGAAGCTGCGGCGTTGCAATATCTTGCACCGTATTCTGGTTGCACTATGGGCGAATATTTCCGTGATCGTGGTCAGGATGCGTTAATTATTTATGATGATTTGACCAAACAAGCGTGGGCATATCGTCAAATTTCGTTATTGTTACGGCGTCCACCGGGTCGTGAAGCGTATCCGGGAGATGTGTTTTATTTGCATTCGCGTTTATTGGAGCGTGCGTCACGTGTGAGTGCTGCTTATGTAGAAGAATTTACAAAAGGCGAAGTGAAAGGCAAAACCGGTTCATTGACCGCGTTGCCGATTATTGAAACGCAAGCAGGCGATGTGTCAGCATTTATTCCAACTAACGTTATTTCAATTACCGATGGCCAAATTTTCTTAGACGTGAATTTATTTAACTCGGGTATTCGTCCAGCAATCAATGCGGGTTTGTCGGTGTCACGTGTGGGTGGTGCAGCACAAACGAAAATCATCAAAAAACTTATTGGTGGGGTGCGGATTGCATTGGCTCAATATCGTGAGTTGGAAGCGTTTTCTCAATTTGCTTCTGATTTGGATGAAACGACGCGCAAACAATTAGAGCGCGGCCAACGCGTAATGCAAGTATTAAAACAACCTCAGTACCAGCCACTGAGTGTCGCTGAGATGGCGATTGTGTGGTTTGTGGTAAACGAAGGTTATTTAGATACGGTAGAGTTGAAAAAAATAGTGGATTATCAAGCAGCACTATTGAGTTTTTTACGCGATCAACATCAGCCGCTGTTAGATGACATTAATGCCAAGCCCGTTTACGACGACAAAACGGCAGAACGCATTCGTAAAGTGGCCGATGAATTTGTTAACACACAGAGTTATTAACGATGTCTCAAGCACGTGAAATACGCAATAAAATTGGTAGCATCAAGAACACGCAAAAAATCACGCGTGCGATGGAGTTAGTGGCGGCCAGTAAAATGCGCAAAGCACAAGACCGCATGAGTACCTCAAAACCGTATTCGGAAAAAATCCGCAAAGTTATTAGTCACGTGGCGAAAAGTCATGCTGAATATCCACATCCGTTTTTAAAAGAGCGTGAAAAAATTCAGCGCGTGGGTTTTATTATTGTTACTACGGATCGCGGTTTATGTGGCGGCTTGAATGTGAATTTATTTCGCAAAGTGTTGCGTGAATTAAAAGCGTGGGAAGAGAAAGGCGCCAGTATTAATTTATGTTTGATTGGTCGTAAAGGCGCGGCATTTTTTAAATCCATTGGGGGCGATGTGCTGGCAGTAGCAGATCATTTAGGTGATACCCCGGAAATTCAAGATTTAATTGGTATCGTTAAAGTGATGTTGGACGCATTTAAAAGTAATGAATTGGATGCGGTTTATATTGCCAGTAATGATTTTGTTAATACCATGGTGCAACGACCAGCTATACGTCGTTTGTTACCATTACCTAAATTTGAAGATGATGCGGCGCATGAGCAGCAAGGCCATTGGGATTATATTTACGAACCCGATGCAGCAAAAGATTTATTAGAAATGTTGTTGATTCGTTATATCGAATCTCAAGTGTATCAAGCGGTAGTGGAAAACATTGCGTGCGAGCAAAGTGCGCGCATGGTGGCAATGCAAAGTGCTACTAAAAATGCTGGTGAAATTATTAAAGAATTACAATTAATTTATAACAAAGCACGTCAAGCGGGCATCACGCGTGAAATTGCAGAAATTGTTGCTGGTGCAGCGGCAGTAGAATAAGAGGAGTTTTCATGGGCGCGACTAATACAAAAAACGATACAGGTAAGGTGAGACAAATCATTGGACCGGTAGTGGATATTGAATTTACAGGCGAAGTACCAAAAGTATACGACGCCTTGACGTTAGATACTGGCAAAGAAAAGCTAACGCTTGAAGTGCAGCAGCAAATGGGTGACGGCACAGTGCGCGCCATTGCAATGGGGGCAACCGAAGGGTTGCGTCGCGGTTTAGATGTCACCAACACCGGTGGACCCATTCGTGTACCAACAGGTAAAAAAACGTTGGGTCGTATTGTAAATGTGTTGGGTGAAGCGATTGATAAAAAAGGCGCTATCGACGTTAATGACAATGAATTATTACCCATTCATCGTCCCGCTCCTTCTTTTATTGATCAAGCAGGCAGTCAAGAAATATTAGAAACCGGTGTGAAAGTAATTGATTTGCTTTGCCCGTTTGCTAAAGGCGGTAAAGTAGGTTTATTTGGTGGTGCGGGTGTAGGTAAAACCGTCAACATGATGGAATTAATTCGTAACATCGCAGCAGAGCACAGCGGTTATTCCGTGTTTGCCGGTGTGGGTGAACGTACACGAGAAGGTAACGATTTCTATCATGAAATGAAAGACTCAAACGTACTGGATAAAGTGGCATTGGTTTATGGACAAATGAATGAGCCACCAGGAAACCGTTTGCGCGTGGCATTAACTGGTTTGACCATGGCAGAAAGTTTTCGTGATGAAGGCCGTGATGTGTTGCTGTTTATTGATAATATTTATCGTTACACGTTGGCGGGCGTGGAAGTATCCGCATTATTAGGACGCATGCCGTCGGCGGTGGGATACCAACCCACATTGGCAGAAGAGATGGGCCAATTACAAGAGCGCATTACCTCAACTAAAAATGGTTCAATTACCTCAGTGCAAGCCGTTTACGTACCAGCGGATGATTTAACCGATCCATCACCTGCTACCACCTTTTCGCATTTGGATGCCACAGTGGTGTTGTCGCGACAAATTGCGGAGCTGGGTATTTACCCTGCGGTTGATCCGTTGGATTCCACTTCGCGACAATTAGATCCATTGGTGATTGGTGAAGATCATTATCGGGTGGCGCGTGATGTGCAAGAAATTTTGCAGCGCAACAAAGAACTCAAAGATATTATTGCGATCTTGGGGATGGATGAATTATCTGAAGAAGACAAATTGATTGTGCGTCGCGCACGCAAAATTCAACGCTTCTTATCGCAGCCCTTTTTTGTGGCGGAAGTGTTTACGGGTCAACCTGGAAAATACGTTTCCTTGAAAGACACCATCCGTGGATTCAAAGGTATTATTAATGGTGAATACGACGATCTGCCAGAGCAGGCGTTTTATATGGTTGGCACTATTGAAGAAGTAATTGAAAAAGCGAAGTCGCTATAGGTAAGTATGTGTGTACCAATGAAGACGACCTACAAATTGGCAAGAACGAGATAAGATTGAACGTAAAATTGACGAAAAAGCGCAATGTACATTTAGTACCTGAGCATTTTGAGGAGAATTTTACGTTCAAGATTGGTCGTTATTGCCGATTTCAACCCATGAGCTAGAGAGTTAAAACTATGCCGGCTACTATAACTATGCAATTAGATATCGTTAGTGCTGAATCATCCATTTTCAACGGTGCGGTGAAATCACTGACGGTAACCGGCAGTGTGGGCGAGTTGGGCATTCATCCTGGCCACACAGCATTACTTACTTCGCTTAAGCCCGGTCAAATTCGTGCGGTATTTGAAGATGGACGTGAAGAAGTCTTCTATATTTCAGGTGGAATGCTGGAAATTCAACCGGGTAGTGCCACGGTGTTAGCGGATACGGCAGTACGTGCCAATGATTTGGATGAAGCGGCAGCATTGGCTGCAAAAGAAGAAGCAGAGCGAAAACTCTCTGAACAAAAATCCGGTATTGAATACACGCGTGCCTTAACAGAGTTAGCGGAAGCGGCGGCACAATTGCGTACAATACAAATGTTACGCGATAAGGGTCGTTCGATACATTAAACGAGGGAACGCATATGCCATTGTCAGTTGTTATTCTTGCTGCAGGTAAAGGAAAACGCATGGCATCGAGTGTGCCAAAAGTGTTGCACAACGTCGGTGGGTTGCCGTTATTGCAGCGCGTTGTTACCACCACCGAAGCTATTTCTCCTCACAAAATCTATGTTATCTATGGCAATGGCGGCAGCGCCGTTAAAGATGTGCTCAATTTTTTAAATGTGCAATGGGTTGAGCAAGAACAACAACTCGGTACTGGTCACGCTGTGTTGCAGGCATTACCTTTTTGTGACGATAACGACTTAGTGATGGTGTTGTATGGTGACGTACCATTAATTACCAGTGAAACGTTGCAACGCTTGATGGCGCAGGCGGGTCAAAATAATATTGCGTATTTAATTTCAACCGTCAGTGATCCCACTGGTTTAGGTCGTATTGTGCGTGATAAAAACGGTTACATAATTAAAATTGTGGAACAACGCGACGCCAATGACGAGCAACTGAATATTCGTGAAATTAATACTGGTGTGTTGGTGGCACCAGCGCGGTTACTCAAAAAGTGGTTGCCCACTATAAAAAATAATAACAAACAACAAGAATATTATTTAACTGATATTGTGGAATGCGCTGTTAATGAAGCTATTCCAGTAGTGGCTATTGAAACGCAAGATCCGGATGAGTTTTATGGCGTGAACAGTTGTTATGAATTAAGTGTGGCAGAAAGACATTATCAATTACGTTTGGCGCGCCAATTAATGGAAAAGGGAGTGCAAATTGCCGATCCCAACCGCGTTGATTTTCGCACGCCTGATATTGAAATTGGCCAAGACGTATTTATTGATATCAATACCATTTTTAACGGCAAGATTAAAATTGGTGACGGTTCTTCTATTGGCGCCAATGTGATTTTAAGCGATGTTGAAATTGGGGCGAATGTAACAATTAAAGCTAATAGTGTAATTGATGGGGCAACCATTGCGGATCATTGCATTATAGGACCATTTGCGCGGTTACGCCCCGAAACGGTTTTGCAATCGCATGTGCACGTGGGAAATTTTGTTGAAGTAAAAAAATCCATTTTAGGTGAGCGCACCAAGGCCAATCATTTAACCTATTTAGGTGATGCAACGATTGGCAGTGACGTCAACATCGGAGCGGGTACGATTACCTGTAATTATGATGGGGCGAATAAATGGCAAACCATCATTCATGATGGTGCTTTTATTGGTTCTAATGTCGCTTTAGTGGCACCGATTGAAATTGGTTTTAGCGCTACAGTGGGAGCAGGATCCACACTCAATAAAAATGCCCCAGCGCAACAGCTCACTGTTTCGCGTGCCAAAGCTGTTAGCGTCAGTCAGTGGCAGCGACCCAAAAAAGAAAACGGAGAAATCCACACATGAAAAAAATAGCTTTAGTGCTAGCTGGCTGCGGTGTTTTTGATGGCAGTGAAATTCATGAAAGTGTCTGCACGATGTTAGCACTGCAAGCTGCGGGTTTGGTTTACCAATGTATGGCGGCTAACGTCAATCAAACGACGGTTATTAATCATTTAACACAACAACCCATGACAGAAACACGCAATGTTTTAGTGGAATCGGCGCGCATCGCTCGCGGCGATATTATTGATATTGCCACAGCTAATGCAGATGATTATTGCGCGGCAATTTATCCTGGTGGCATGGGGGCTGTGCTTAACCATTCGGATTTTGCACAAAAGAAAGAACAGATGACAATACAACCGGTAGTATTAAAATTTGCTAAAGCCATGGCGGCAGCACACAAGCCACAAGGTTTTATTTGTATTGCGCCTGTGTTGATTTCAAAAATTTATGGTGAAGGTGTTGAACACACCATTGGTTGTGATCAAGCTACTGCTGAAAAAATTACGGCGATGGGCGGTAAACATATTGCAAGCCAAGTACACCTGGCCGTGGTGGATAAAAAACACAAAGTGGTGAGCACACCGGCTTATATGTTGGCAAAAAATATTGGTGAAGTGCAGCAAAGCACAACAGCGTTAGTTGAAGCGATTAAACAACTTGTCACTTCCTAGCTTATGGGTTGAGTCTTCGAAGCTCAACATAATAATTTCATTTCATTTTTCACAAACAGGCTCTAAAAAATCATCACCAAGTATCATCTTCAAGCCCATCATTTGCAGTTGGGTCAGAATCCATTTCAGAGTTAGACGCCTTATAATAAGTTTCAAGCATGTCGCCATACTGTTGCTGCAACAGTGCCACTGCGGCTAAAGCGGCTGTTTCGGTGCGTAAAATACGCGGGCCGAGTGTCAGTGGATTGAAATTATGCTGTTTGAGTAAAACCACTTCGTTGTCGCTTAGGCCACCTTCCGGACCAATCACCAGACAAACAGATTTAATATTCTTTATTGTCGTTGCAGCCATACTAACGCTGTTTGGATGACAAAACAGTTTTAGGTCATGACTTTTTTTCTGTTTTAGCCAGTCGCTCAAAGTGCAAGGTGGGTTTAAGTGCATTAAGTAATGGCGGCCACTTTGTTCTGTGGCGTTGACAATAATTTTTTGCCAATGGTCACCATTTTTTTGTAACTTGCTGTTGTCGATTTTGACGTTGCTAAATTCCGTCCAAATTGGGGTGATGGAATGCACACCGAGTTCAACCGCTTTTTGTATTATGGTATCCATGCGGTCGTGACGCGCCAAACCTTGCAGCAGTTCAACTTGTAACGGTGATTCACAGAGGGCTATCAATTTTTCTTTTAATTCGATGACGCATTGCTTTTTATCGGCTTGGATTAGCTGACCCCGGTATTCATTACCCGTGCCGTCAAATACAATCACGTCGCGGTTTGGCTTTAACCGTAAAACGGTTATTAAATGGTGTGTGGTTTGTTTGTCGAGCACAAGCTTTTGGTCTGTTTTTAAAGACCGAGAGAGGTAGATGCGCGGTGTGTGTTTCATATGTTATATGCTTTAAAGTTGCGCTAAGAATTTTATTCTTGAACAATTATTTTGCTAATGTCATAGTGTTACAGCTGAGCAATCATTGATCAGGAGAATAAATGATGCGGAAAATAATAGCAACATTGCTCATAAGTTTATTTCTCATTTGTCCTCTTAGTTTAGCAACACCACCTGAAAATTTAGACACGCTCAGACACACTCTCATTAATTACCATGACACAGGCGCTTACCGACGCGATATTTCCACGGTGGTGCGCCAAGCACACGATTATCTCCAATTTCGCTTAGTGCAAAATCATCGCTCCCACCATCCCCAAAATTTAGCTATGGTAATGGACATTGATGAGACCACGCTGTGTAACTACCCAGACATGAAGCAATTAAATTTTGGTGGTTCGCCTCAAGAAGTAGAAGCACTGGAAGCGGCAGGTCATGATGCGCCTATGCCTTATATGAGCAACCTGTACCATTATGCTATTCAAAATGGCATAAAAATATTTTTTATCACTGCCCGTCGTGAAGATCAGCGTCGTGCTACTGAGCGCAATCTAAAAGCGGATGGGTTTAATCAATTTCAGGCGTTGTACTTGATGCCCCAAAATTACCACAAAAATTCAGCATCATTTTATAAAACAGCAATGCGTAAGCAAATTGAAAAAGCGGGTTACGATATTGTGGTTAATATTGGTGATCAGCAAAGCGATTTGCGCGGTGGCTATGCGGACATGAGTTTCAAAATTCCTAACCCTTATTATTTGGTGGCGTAATGTTTTTTTCCCGAGAAGTGAATCTTTTTCCTCACTTACCATGACAACCTACGGCCATTGCATTAAACTCAATTCATTTGAACAATTAGGACATTAATGAATTTACCTCAGTTTTCAGCTATTAAACCAGATCAAATCGAAGCCGACGTTACAAGGTTACTTACAACCAACGAGCAAAAAATTGCAGCGCTGTTGCATCAAAAAGATTATACCTGGCACACACTGATGTTGCCCCTTGAAGAAATCCATGATGAATTGCATCGTTACTGGTCTTTGGTCAGTCACTTGCATTCTGTCGCAGACAATGAAGCATTGCGTGCCGCTTACAACGCTTGTTTACCACGCTTGTCTGAATACAGCACCAAAATAGCGCACAATCGCCAACTTTATGATGCCATTGAATCGTTGCAAAACACCGCAGAGTACAAGGATTATGACGAAGCACAAAAGCGTGTTATTGAAAACGCGTTACGCGATTTTAGATTAGCGGGGGTGCATTTAGATGGGGAACAAAAAAAACAATATAGTGAAATAGTGCTGCGGTTATCTCAACTCACCAGCCAGTTTGAGCAAAATATATTGGATGCAACACAAGCTTGGCAAAAGCACGTGACCAATGAAAGTGAACTTTCAGGTATACCGCAGCATGCGATTGAAATGGCGGCACAAACGGCTGCGAAAAAAGGCAAGACCGGTTTTGTGTTTACGCTTGAATTCCCGTCGTATTTACCCGTATTAGAATACGCGGATTCACGACACCTGCGCCATGAAATGTATCACGCTTTTGTGACCCGCGCTTCGGAAACAGGACCAACGGCGGGCAAGTGGGATAACAGCCAAATCATGTATGACATTTTAGCGTTGCGCATGCAGCTAGCGAAGTTATTAAAATTTGAGCATTACGCCCATCACTCCTTAGCGACTAAAATGGCACCACAACCCACGGCTGTGTTGGATTTTCTTAACCAGTTAGTGGAGGCTTCTTTGCCTGCCGCGAAACAAGAATTCAAAATACTGCAAGCGTTTGCCGAAACTGAATTAGATATAGAAAAATTAGAAGCCTGGGATGTGGCTTACGTTTCTGAAAAGCTACGCCAAAACAAATACGCGGTATCCCAAGAACAATTACGACCTTATTTTCCAGAGCCTGCGGTACTACAAGGTTTGTTTGCGGTTGTGGGTGAGTTGTTTGATTTGCAAATCAAGCCAGTTGAGCAAGCTGATACCTGGCACAAAGATGTAAAATGTTTTGCAATTTTAGATGCCGAAGCCAATGTGCGTAGTTATTTTTATATGGATCTTTATGCACGCTCTCACAAACGTGGCGGCGCTTGGATGGACGATTGTCAGGGGCGGCGTGAATTAAAAAATGGCGAGTTTCAAATTCCAATTGCTTTTGTGACCTGCAATTTTAGTGCGCCAGTGGGCAACGATCCAGCTTTATTTACCCACGATGATGTGGTGACGTTATTTCATGAGTTCGGACACGCTTTACAGCATATGTTGACCAAAGTGAATTATGCAGATGTGGCCGGCATTAATGGTATTCCATGGGATGCGGTGGAAGTAGCCAGCCAGTTTTTAGAAAACTACGCCTGGGAGCAAACAGCGCTGGCTAAAATAGCGCGACATTACCAAACGCATGAACCGTTACCCGAAGCGTTATTTTTAAAAATGCAACAAGCACGACATTTTCAAGCTGCAATGCAAATGGTGCGCCAACTGGAGTTTTCATTATTCGATTTCATGTTGCATATAGAGTTTAATCCGGAGCAAGAGCAGCAAGTTCAAAAAATTCTTAAGCGCGTGCGTGGTAAGGTGGCCGTGGTGCCCACACCTGAGTTTAATCGTTTTGAGCACAGTTTTTCCCATATTTTTGCTGGTGGTTATGCAGCTGGTTATTATAGTTATAAATGGGCAGAAGTCATGGCGGCAGACGCATTTGATTTGTTTTTACAGGTAGGTATTTTTAATCGTGACATTGCTAAAAAATATTTACAACATATTTTAGAACCGGGTGGTTCACGTGATTTTGCCCAAATGTTTCGTGACTTTCGAGGACGTGATCCCAAGGTTGAGGCGCTATTAAAACAAAGCGGTATTGTTTAGAGGTAATCGTGACGGATCAAAACACATTAAAAAAAATGGTGGCGAAAGCAGCGATTGAATACGTTGCAACCGGCGATATTATTGGTGTGGGCACAGGTTCAACTGTTAATTTTTTTATAGAAGAATTGGCAAAAATTAAAGGTAAAATCGAAGCAGCGGTGGCCAGTTCCAAAGCCACTGAAGAGCGCTTGCGTCAGCAGCGTATACCCATAATTGATTTAAATTCAGTGCGTGAGTTGGCTGTGTATATAGACGGCACAGATGAGTTTAATGCGCATAAATATTTAATTAAAGGCGGTGGCGGCGCTTTAACTCGCGAAAAGATTGTGGCAGCAGTGGCAACCAAATTTGTTTGTATTGCCGATGCCTCAAAAGAAGTAAAAATACTGGGAAAATTTCCTTTGCCTGTTGAAGTGATTCCGATGGCGCGAAGCTATGTGGCTAGACAAATTGTGAAGCTGGGGGGCGATCCTGAGTATCGCCAGGGTTTTGTGACGGATAATGGCAATGTTATTCTTGATGTGCACAATCTTGATTTGGTTGATCCGCTGGCAATGGAGCAGAAGCTAAACAATATTGTTGGGGTGGTGGCTAATGGCTTATTTGCTAAGCGTGGTGCAGATATTATTTTAATGGGATGTGCTCACGGCGTTGAAAAAATAACGTGAGTTTAATAAAAGGTGATGAAAAATGCGATGGATTGGCGCAATTAGCTTTATTTTAATTTCTAATATAATTTTTTCAGCTCCAACATTAAAACAAAAGCTGGAAAATCTGGTGACAAAAGCCCATGACGATAGTCGTTGTGTTGCAGTTCTAGCACAAAGAGCAAACAAAAATGCAAAAGAAAAAATTCAGGTCTATAAGCTAGACAGCAAAGCGTGTAATTGTCATACCTTGGAATTTGCTCAAGCCGAAGCATTTTTAACTCAAAAAAAAGGTAAGATTGACAGAGATATTATTATTCGTGATGCTGCTATTTATGATAAGCATGGTCAGCGCACAAACGTCAGTGTATTAGCAGAACAAAAAACCCAAGCTATTAATGCGGCTATTTATTTTTGGAAGTTTAGCATTGCTGATGCGGAGCTCCCAATTAATGGTCGTTTTGCTGTAGGTTGTTTATCACAACAAGATATGGTTAAAAAAGTTGCTCTTACGGATGACGAGCTTGCAGAAGACGATGTGATCACTGATCCTAATAATGCTCCTAAAAATAAGTGATTTTAGTGATGATGGTTTGCATTCACAAAACTTGTCATCATGGTGCAAAAGGGTATAATGACCGACGGATACCTTGGCTGGTAATGTCTAAAAATAAAACACAAGGAAGGCTGTATGTTAGTATTA
>JBGTHB010000032.1:0-3664 GCA_041746415.1 Coxiellaceae bacterium
TATCTTTATTAGTGTAGCGGCTGTTGCCGATTATCGTTTAGCACAACCGACAGCGCACAAAATTAAAAAAACACAGTCTGCATTGACACTGGAACTCGTTAAAAATCGCGATATTCTAGCCGCAGTGGGGGCATTAGCCACTAAGCCATTTGTTATTGGTTTTGCTGCTGAAACGGAAAATTTAGAAATAAATGCTAAAGAGAAGCTGATCGAAAAAAATTGCGATATGGTGGTGGCCAATTTAGTGGGTGAGCAGCAAGCGTTTGATCAAGATGAAAATACGGTATTGTTATTGTCAAAGTCAGCACCAACATTGTCACTCGCAGGAACGAAAGCGGCTATTGCGGATAAAATTGCAGCTTATGTTGAACTTTCTGATTCTTCAATTGCGTAAAGATTCTTTTTATTCAGCAGTAAATAAATGGCGGCAATAACGGTTGTTGCCGCTAATGCCGGCAATAAAATCGTTAAATAATGTAGTGCTAATGGCGTTAAACTGGCGACTAAAAAAGCCAGATTATAGCAAAGCGCTACCCCGGTAAAGCGCACTTCGATTGGAAAAAGTCGTGACAGTAAGGGCATATAACTGTTAGCGAGTGCAGACATAATAAGATGAAAGCAAAGCACGAAAGTGATTAATCCATAGAGAGAATGGTAATGGGGCAGCTTAAATAGTAATGTGCTGCCAACAACCATGATGGCGGCTGAGAGTAACAATAATCTCACTCGTCCTAACCGATCCGCGACCCAGCCGAAAAATGGCAATGTCAACATAGAAAAAATAAAGCCAATGGTGATGGCTTTATAAATAAGGCGGAAGGAATAGTCGTAATTAAGATGTAAGTAACTCGGCATAGTGATGCCGAAAATCACAAAACAAGCACCAAACAACGTGACAAAAAACCCCAATAATAATTGTTGGCGATGTCGCTTCCATAATAACTTTAGTGGTTGATGAACAATACCAGAATCGCGTTGTTGTAAAAATTTTTCAAATACCGGTGATTCATTTAATTGGCGGCGTAATATTAAATTTAAAAACGCTAAAACGCCGCCGAGCAAAAAGGGTAAGCGCCAACCAAAGGCAACCATTTGAGAATGGCTGAGCATTTGACTTAGCGCAAAAATAAATAAGATGCCGGCCATGCCGCCTAAATTAATCCCAGCTAACACCACGCCAAAACTTAAGCCGCGCCGTTTGAGTTGAGTTTGTTCGCTCATGAAAGTGCTGATTCCTGGCAATTCAGCGCCAAAGGCCCCGCCTTGTATAACGCGTAAAATAATTAATAATAACGTGCTGGTGGTGCCAAGTGTGGCATAAGTAGGCAGCAGACCAATGCAAACGGTGCTTATGGCGATGCAGGTCATGGAAATTAAAAAACCTTTTTTGCGGCCTTGTTTATCACCCATCTGGCCAAAGATCAGCCCGCCAATGGGACGCGCAAAATAGCCCAAAGCAAAAATCATTAAGGTGTGGATCAGTGCCAGCAGTTTGTTGTCTAACGGAAAAAAGTTAAGACTAAGATAAGTGGACAGCAAGCCATAAACGATGAAATCGTAATATTCTAGTCCACCGGCGATAGCGGTTAAGGTGACGAGCATTCTTCGTGTCATTGGCGGATGCTAGCAAAGTTTGCTAGAAAACTATAGTTCGGGCTAATTATTTTCTGTTGCTGTCATCATGAGCGAGTCATCGAGCGTCGTGATCCATGTATCAGTGCTACAAAAAACATCGGCGTATGGATGGCGACGCTCGTACCTCGCTCGCCATGACACGATTTTTTTCTGTTGTCACGTGCGTGTTAATTCTTTTTCCGTCATCACGAGTGAGTCATCGAGCGTCGTGATCCATGTATCAGCGCTACAAAAAAACATCGGCATATGGATGGCGACGCTATTCTTATTCCGGTAAAAACAGCTCGAGTAATTCATTCAAATAGCGTTGGCCTTTGGTGGTGACGGTAAGATAATCATTTTCGGTTACTAACAATCCTAAATCACTGGCTTGTTTAAGCTGTGCGTGAATACTATTTAAATCAAAACCGGTGCGTTGTTTAAAGCGAGTGATGGGCAACGGTTCATTTAAACGCAACTGATTCAACATAAATTCAAAGGCAATACTTTTTGGTTCAGTAATAATTTGACGTTGTGGCAATTTGGTGGCGTTTTGCATAAATAATTTGGGCACTTTTATATTTTCAAAACGCGTGACGGTTTGCTTTTCAATATTGCTAAATTTGCTGTGTGCGCCAGCACCAAGCCCAATATAATCACCAAAACGCCAATAATTTAAATTGTGCTGCGCTTGGTGACCATTTTTAGCGTAAGCGGAAATTTCATATTGAAGATAATTGTTTTGAGCCAATAATGCTTGTCCGGCTTGTTGCATTTGCCACAAATAGTCGTCATCCGGCAATTTAGGCGGGTGTTTGTAAAAATACGTATTCGGTTCCAGTGTTAATTGATACCACGAAATATGAGTCGGATTTAAACTCATGGCACACTGAAGATCAAACAACGCATCGGCAATCGTTTGATTTGGCAAACCAAACATTAAATCAATATTGAAGTTAGTAAAACCACACTGTGTGGCAATTTGCACGGCGCAGCTTATTTCGTCTGCCTGATGAATACGCCCTAATTTTGTTAATTTATCCGGCTGAAAACTCTGCGCGCCAATAGATAAACGATTAATGCCAGCTTGAAAATAGCCCTGAAAATGTTTTTCATCTATCGCACCTGGGTTGGCTTCTAACGTAATTTCAATGTCGTTGGCAAACACCAACTGCTGTTGCAGTTGTGACAATAACCGTTGGTAGGCTGCGGCTGAAATTAAACTGGGTGTGCCCCCGCCCATAAAAATAGTTTGAATTTGACGTTTTGCCACATAGGGCAGAAACGTTTGTAGGTTAGCCAGCAGTGCATCTATATAAGCGTTTTCGGGGATTTCGCCCCGCAGTTGGTGCGAGTTAAAGTCGCAATAAGGGCACTTTCTCACGCACCATGGTAGGTGAATATAAAGACTTAGTGGAAGTTTACCGGCTTCGCTGTTGTGGTGCACAGGATTTTTCAGCTTCTATTTTTTCAATGGCTTGATTGAGGGTAGCAGTATGCTCTTTTTTGTATAACAGTGTAATTATTTTCAGAACTGCTTTCCAGGAAGTAGTATCATCCTGGATTTGAAACTTTTCTTTCATGTATCGTGGCAATGCACGTGTTTGTAAATTAAGTGCTTCATACAGACTTAGGTTTACTTTACCGTTTTCTGTATTAAGCCCAAGTAACGATGAATTAATAGGAGCCTCTATCTCTATACGAGAGGTAAAAAAACTATCAATTGAAGTCTTGTGCTTTGGAATTAAGGCTATGAGCAATTTCTTAATGAGCTCTTTTTTGCAATTTGATTCACCCATCTCTAGGCGAAAAAGTGAGAAGCGATTGTGACTATCTAGTCTTTTTGTTTCCGCTAAAATAGCGCTGACAACTAGTTGAGATTGTGGCGATAATTTAAAAACTTTAACTTCATCAAAGCTACTATAGATTGCATTGATTTCGCCGTTGCGTTTTTCGATTTGTTCTTTTCTTTCAGCACTTGATTGCTCAGGCAGTTTTATTTTAAATCCTGCAGTTAATTGGTTAATTTTTCTTGATAGCGCATCATATG